>JAJPXL010000034.1 GCA_021205455.1 Clostridiales bacterium | reverse complement strand
CAGGTGGTCTATCCCGTTAGAGACGATGTGACTTCTCACTGGTGAGACTGCCGCCCATGGCGGCTGGCGGGGATTGCCGCCTCGTCCCTCGCCTTACGGCGGGACGGGCGTCAATTTTGTTGGCCGCCCATCGATGAAATCTGACTGTACGGCTGCGTTATCCCCCTCAACACAGGATGGATTGCATCTTTAAGTTGATGACGCTGCATTTCAGGGTAGGGAGCGAAGCGGAAATGCCGCTTGACGGCGGAGGGGTTTGCAGCCGCCCCTACACACACGATTGCAAAAAATGAAACCGTATGCCTTCTCACGGCACCGGGTCATACTCGATGCTCTTCTGCCGGTGGAAGGGCTGGCACTTGGCCAGCCGCTTGGCGGCCAGCAGGCTGCCCCTGGCGGGGCCGTACTTCTCGATGGCCTCCCTGGCGTACTCCGAGCAGGTGGGGAGGAACCGGCACCTTGGCGGCCGGCAGGGGGAGATTTGGGTCTGGTAAAACCGAATCAGCGCCAGCAGGATACGTTTCATCTTGTTCCCTCCGGTTTCTGTGGGGCGGAGAGCAGCTTCAGCTGCTCCGCGGCCCGGAGCAGGTCCCGCTCCAGATAGCGGTAGGGGCTGGAGGCGGCCCGGACCCGGGCCACCACCACCAGGTCGTAGCCCTGGCGGAACTGGCCCTCGTGGATGCGGTAGGCCTCCCGGATCCGGCGGCGCACCTTGTTGCGCACCACGGCGTGGCCCACCTTGGTGGAGACGGTCAGCCCCAGCCGGTTCCGGCCCAGCCGGTTCCGGTTGGCGTACACCACCAAGTTGGGGCAGGCGGCGCTCCTGCCCCGGCGGTACAGCCGCTGAAAGTCCCTGTTCGATTTTAAGGATACGGTATATTTCATAGGAGAAACCCCTCCAGGCGCCAGCGCCGGGGTGAAAATTGGGATAAATGCGCCACAGGGGTGGACGAGAACAGACTCATCCACCCCTTGCGAAGCAAATTTGGGATGCTGTATCCTCAGTAAGACAGCACCTTGCGGCCCTTTGCACGGCGGCGGGCCAATACCTTGCGGCCATTCTTGGTGGCCATTCTTGCCCGGAAGCCATGCACCTTCTGTGCGTGCAGCTTGCGGGGCTGGTAAGTGCGTTTCGTAGCCATGATTTACACCTCGCTTCTTCTCAAGCTCGACCGACCGGCGGGCGGCGGCCCGCTCCGGCGGCAGCGAATCAAATGGGAACAGGGCAAACTACGCCCCTTGGGGAACCTCTGAACGCCATAACGCACATATAATTATACCGCACAGCTTTTCCCCTTGTCAACCACATTTTTCTCACTTTTGGGAAAAATGTGCGGGGAAACCCGGCAGACGGCAGACTGCGGCGGTCCCCCTGCCGGGAAATCCGCAGGAGGACCGCCGTTCTGTCACACGTCAGTCCAGTTGATAACCTCTTTATTCTTCACGAAGTACTCCACCCCGGAGTACACCGTGGTCACCAGCATCACCAGGTTGCACAGGAAGTCCAAAATGGTGCTGTACGTCGCCGCACTGTCCGTCACCAGCAGCATCAGGATGATGCAAACCATGGTGGAGGCGGTTTTCACCTTGCCAGACCAGGCGGCGGCGATGACCTTGCCGTTGTCCACCGCGATGAGCCGCAGGGCGGAGACGGCGAACTCCCGCGCCAGAATGACCAGCAGCACCCAGGCCGGGGTGCGCCCCCAGCTCACGAACATACACAGGGCGGACATAGTCAGCATCTTGTCCGCGATGGGGTCCATGAACTTGCCGAAGTCGGTGACCATATCCCGGCTCCGGGCCAGGCGGCCGTCCACATAGTCGCTGATGCTGGCGATGACGAACACCGCCAGGGCTGCCATCCGGTGGCCGGGGAACTCCCAATAGCAGAGCACGACAAAGACGGGAATCAGGCAGACCCGCGCCATGGTAATTTTATTTGCTAGATTCAAAGCTTATTCCTCCTCGCCGTCTGCGGCTTCCCCCATCAGGTCGCCCTCCACCGTGCCGGTGAGCAGCACCGGCAGGAAGGTGCCCGGCTCCGGCCGTCCGGCCACCGTGAAGTAGACATGACCGTCGATGTCCGGAGAATCGGCGTAGGTGCGGCCCACATAGCAGCCCATGTCCGGGTCGAAGCCCTCCACCAGCACCTCCAACGTCTCACCCAGGCGGCTTTCATTGTACTCGTCCATCACGTCGCTCTGCACGTCCACCAGCAGGTTCAGGCGGCGCTCCTTCTCCAGGTCGTCCACCTGGTCGGGCATCTTCGCCGCCAGGGTTCCCTCCTCCGGGGAGTAGGTGAACACCCCCGCCCGCACCAGCTTCTGCTGGCGCAGGAAGGCGCACAGCTCCTCGAATTCGGCCTCGCTCTCCCCCGGCAGGCCGGTGATGAGGCTGGTGCGGAGCACCACGTCTGGTATCTTGGCCCGGATGCCGTCCAGCAGGGCGACGATCTGCTCCTTCGTGCCCCAGCGGTGCATGGAGTTCAGCAGCCTGCCGTTGCAGTGCTGGAGGGGAATGTCCAGGTAGTGGACGATCTTCGGCTCCGAGGCGATGACGTCAATCAGCTCCTCCGTCAAGTCGTCCGGGTACAGGTAGTGGAGCCGTATCCAGTGGAAGTCCATCCGGCACAGCGCCCGCAGCAGCTCCGGCAGCTTGTGGGTCCCGTACAAATCCCTGCCGTAGCGGGACACGTCCTGGGCGATGAGCAGCAGCTCCTGCACCCCGCTGTCTGCCAGGGCCTGGGCCTCCGCCAGAATGTCCTCCATCCGGCGGCTGCGGTAGGGGCCGCGAATCTTCGGAATGGCGCAGAAGGCGCAGCCGTTGCTGCACCCCTCCGCCACTTTCAGGTAGGCCAGGTAGGGGGGCGTGGTCAGCACCCGCCTGCCCTCCTCGTCGGTGCGGCGAATGTCGCCGTAGTACTCCGGCATGGTGTCGGCCATCACATCGTCAATGGCGGCCACGATGTCGGTATAGCTGCCGGTGCCCAGCAGGCCGTCCACTTCCGGCAGGCTCTCCTTGATGTCCTCCCGGTAGCGCTGGGAGAGGCAGCCGCTGACCAGGATCTTTTTCAGCACGCCCTCCGCCTTGAGCTGGGCCATCTGGAGGATGGCGGCGATGCCCTCCTCTTTAGCGGCGTCGATAAAGCCGCAGGTGTTGATGATGCAGACGTCCGCCCCCTCGGCGGGGTCGGCCACCAGCTCGTGGCCGGCGTCCTGCACCAGAGCTATCATCTGCTCCAGGTTGATGCGGTTTTTGTCGCAGCCCAGGGAAACGAAGGCCACTCTGTAGTGATTTGTCATTGCATATCTCCTTATCAAGGGGTTCCGCCTGCTTTGCCGCCGCCGGGGCGGCGATACGGTCTGTTTCCGGCCTGCCGCGCTTCACCGCTGCGTCTTGCAGTAGATGTAAATCATCAGGCAAATCATAAAGATGATATGCATAGTGCTGCCTCCTTGGATGACCCGTTCAGGGCAATGCCATCAACTTAAGGATTTATTTTCGTTTTCTAAGAAAAAATGCGTTTCCGCACTAAAAAAACAGATTAGCACGACCAATGGAAAAGCAGAATGTTACCCAGCCGCCATGGGCGGCAGTCTCACCAGTGAGAAGTTACATCGTCTGTTGCCTGCGCTGCCACGGAACGGTAGAGACAAGGCGAAGCCCACAGTGGGATAGGAGGGGGGTTCTTAGGGGGGAGCGAGTCCCCGAAGCTCCCTCCTAAGCCGCCTTCTTTCCCCTATTTCTTGGCGGGACAAGAAATAGGGCCCGCCGGGAGGGCAAGCCGTTGTTCATTGGAAGAACCATATCTAAGGAACAAACGACCCCGGTCAGGCAACCACCTTTTCCTTTACCCATCCTCGTCTAAGAAGGAAACCGGGCGGGCGCACACTGTGCGCCCCTACTGGACAGGGGGAAAGCCCGGCGGTTTCAACCACCGCCGCTAATCGCTGTCCTCCTCCGCGCCATACCGCTCCAGCCCTTCCCGCACCTCCGTCCAGGAGAACCCCCGGCGGAGCAGGAAGTTCTGCACCTTCCCCAGCTCCCGCTGGTCCGGGGTCTTGCCCTGGAGCTTCTGGGCGATGAGCTTATCGATGGCCTCCTCAGGCGGCTCCGCCTGGGCCAGGGCCTCCGCCCACAGCGCCCGGGGCACCTTCCGCCGCCACAGCTCGTCCTGCACCTTTCGCAGGCCGTAGCCCTTGGCGGTGTAGTGTCGGGCGACCATGGCGGCATAGGCGCCGTCGTCCAGCACCCCCAGCTCCTCCAGCCAGTCGGCGGCAGATTCCGCGTCCTCCGCGGAATAGCCCTTCCGGAGCAACTTCTCCGTCAGCTCCCCCCGGCTCATGGGCTTGGCCCCCACCAGCTTGGCGGCGGCGGCTCTGGCGCCGGAGGTCTGCCCCGCCTGGGACAGTTGGGCCACCTCCTCCTCGGTCAGCTCCTTACCGGTGTACAGGCCGAAGGAGAGGACTTCCTCCGCGGTGACCCGCAGCAACTCCTTCTCCCCCAGCCACACCAGGTAGCGGCCGGAGACGTGCTTGGATTCCTCCAGCTTCTGTATGGTGGGCATCAGCCTTCAAAGTCCCCGGCGGAGATGTCGATCTCCGCCTCCAGCTCACTGAACAGGGAGGATGCGATGTCCTCCTGGCTCGTCTGGGCCGGCTGCGCCGCCTTGCTGCCGCCCTTGGCGGCCTTGGCGGCGGTGGCCTTGGCAGGCTTCTTCGCCGGCTCAACGGGAGACATCTCCTCCGCGCTGTCCTCCTCCGGACCCAGAGCGCGGCCTGCGGCCTTGGCCGCCGCCAGGGACTGCTTGCTCATCAGCTTGTAGGCGTTGGCGCGGATGTCCGCCTCCAGCTTGTCCGCCTCGTCGGGATGATCCTTGAAATACTGCTTGGCGGCGTCCCGGCCCTGGCCCAGCCGCAGCTCGCCCATATTGAACCAGCTGCCGGACTTCTCCACCAGGCCCAGCTGGACGCCCAGGTCCACCAGTTCGCCCACCTTGGAGATGCCTTCGCCGTACATAATGTCAAACTCCGCCTCCCGGAAGGGGGGCGCCACCTTGTTCTTGACCACCTTGGCCCGGGTGTGGTTGCCGATGATCTCATCGCCCACCTTGATAGACTGAATGCGGCGCACGTCGATGCGGACGGAGGAGTAGAACTTCAGCGCCCGTCCGCCGGTGGTGACCTCCGGGTTGCCGTACAGGACGCCCACCTTCTCCCGAAGCTGGTTGATGAAGATGACGATGCAGTTGGTCTTGGAGATGGAACCGGCCAGCTTCCGGAGGGCCTGGCTCATCAGCCGGGCCTGAATCCCCACAAAGGAGTCCCCCATCTCGCCCTCGATCTCGGCCCGGGGCACCAGGGCGGCCACAGAGTCCACCACCACCAGGTCCACCGCGCCGGAGCGCACCAGCTGCTCACAGATCTCCAGCCCCTGCTCGCCGGTGTCCGGCTGGGAGATGAGCATGGAGTCAATGTCCACCCCCAGGGCCCGGGCGTAGGCGGGGTCCAGGGCGTGCTCTGCGTCGATGTAGGCCACTTCGCCGCCGGCCTTCTGGGCCTCGGCCACACAGTGGAGGGCCAGAGTGGTCTTGCCGGAGGCCTCCGGGCCGTAGACCTCCACGATTCTGCCCCGGGGCAGGCCGCCGATACCCAGGGCCAGGTCCAGGGTCAGGGAGCCGGTGGGCAGGCTCTCCACCTTGATATCCGCCTTGTCCCCCATGCGCATGATGGAACCCTTGCCGTAGGTGCGCTCGATTTGGGCCACGCAGGTGGCCAGCGCCTTCTGCTTATCCTCGGCGGGGGCGGCGGGCTGTACGGTTGACGATTTCTTAGCCATGTTCTTTTCTCCATTCTTGTAATTTGATAATCAGCGATTCCTCACACGAAGCTCAATTTTAACATCCATTTTACATGGGGACCCCTCCACCGGCTGCAGCCGGTTCCGTCACCCCGTAGGGGCGAACAGCGTTCGCCCGGCAGCGGTTGCCTCCTTAGGCAATGCTGGATAAAGGAAATAGGTTTTTGCCCTTGCCAGGGCGGGGCTTACTTTTCTCGCTCCGCCGAGAAAAGTAACAAAAGAGGGCGGCTCAGGGAGGGGCTTCGGGGCACCTCCGTTATCAGGGGCTTTAAGGCACTACCTACCCTTCTCAGTGGCTTCGCCAGCAAGCTGGCTCAGGATTTTGCTAAAAATATGCCCCCGGCATATTTTTTACGCAAAATCCTCCCTAAGAACCCTCCCCCTATCCCATTGTGGGCTTCGCCTTGTCCCTCAATCGGGTGGTCTATCAGGCAACAGACGATGTGACTTCTCACTGGTGAGACTGCCGCCCATGGCGGCTGGGTAACATTCTGCGTTTCCATTGGTCGTGCTAATCTGATTTTCAATGCGGAAACACATTTTTTAGGAAAGCGAAAGCAAAACCTTGAATTGATGATATTGCCTTTCAGGGTAAGGAGGTGCGAAGCACCGGAACTGCCGCTTGACGGTGAAGGGGTTTCTAACACCTAACACCTGCCTCAGCTCAACGTCCCTTCCACCGCCCGCAGCACCCCGTTCCAGTCCGGGTGCTTCTGAATGTTATGGTAGCCGCTGGCGGCCAGGATGGCGGCCACGTCCTCCGCCTGGTCGTACCCCACCTCGAAGAGGAGGACGCAGGCCGAGCGCATGGCCCCCTTCCACAGCCGGGAGATGCTGCGGTAGAAGTCCAGCCCATCCTCGCCCCCGTCCAGGGCCAGGCGCGGCTCATAGTCTCGGACGGAGGCATCCAGCCCGGCGATGTCGCCGGAGCGGATGTAGGGCGGGTTGCAGACGATGAGGTTAAAGTCCCAAATCAGCCGGGGCGGGGGCTGGAGGGCGTCGGCGGCGAAGGTGGTGATCTGTCCGCTGAGGCCGGTGCGGAGAGTATTCTTTCGGGCCACGTCCAGGGTGTTCTGGTTCACATCCGCCAGCACCACCCGGCAGTTCTTGCAGTGTTGGGCCACCGCCAGGCCGATGCAGCCTGTGCCGCAGCACAAATCCAGCACCCGGGCATGGTCCCCGGCGTGGGCGGCCAGCTCAATGGCCCGCTGGGCCACCGTCTCCGTGTCGCTGCGGGGGATGAGGGTGTCAGGCGTCACCATCAGGTTCAGCCCCATGAAGTCCCACTCCCCCAGGATGTAGGCCAGCGGCTCCCCGTTCAGGCGGCGCTGGAGCAGGCCGTTCAGTTTGTCCTCCAGCTCCGGCGTGGCGTAGAGCTGCAAATTGGCGAAAAACTCGTCCTTCCCCTTGCCGGAGGCGAAGCAAATCAGCTCCCTGGCCTCCAGCTGGGCCGCCTCCACCCCGGCCAGCCGCAGCTTTTGGCGGGTGTCCAGGTACAGGGTATTGTAGGTTTTCAGCATGGGCAACGCCTTCCTTCTCCGAACAGCCGCCTTGCGCTCACCAGGCGTCCTGCCCCTCTTTTTCCGGCAGCACTGCCTTCAGCGAGGCAATGCCCACCTCAATCATGGAATCATCCGGTTCATTGGTGGTAAAATTCTGCATCCACAGGCCGGGGGCGATGAGGAAACGGGTCAGGGCGTTATCGTGCCTGCCGGCGTAGCGGTTAAACTCGTAGCTGACCCCCACAATGACGGGCAGGCTCAGCAGCTGGAGCAGGATGCGCACCAGCACGTTGGGGGGCGTGATGAAGGTGAACATCACCGCATGGACCAGGATGGCCAGCGCCACCACCACGAACAGGAAGCTGGTGCCGCATCTGGGGTGATGGCGGGGCATTTCCCGCACGTTCTCCACCGTCAGCTCCAGCCCCCGCTCGTAGCAGAAGATGGTCTTATGCTCTGCGCCGTGGTAGGCGAACACCCGCTTCATCTCCTTCATCCGGGAGCAGAGGACCAGGTAGAGCAGGAACACCGCAATGCGGACGCACCCCTCCACCAGGCTGACGGCCAGCTTGCTCATGGGGACGAGCTTCCCCAGCAGGTTGGTCAAGAGCGTGGGCAGCAGGAAGAACAGCCCCACCGAGAAGCACACCGCCAGCACCACGGCGAAGTAGACGATGAATTTGGACAGGGCCTCGCCGCCGAACCGGCGCTCGATCCACTGCTCCAGCTTCGTCGGCTCCTCCTCTTCCTCCTCCGGGTAGAACTCGGCGGAGTACATCAGTGCCTGGACGCCCTTCACCATGGAGTCCATGAAGTTGACCACCCCCCGAATGAAGGGCACGCCCAGGATGGGGTGCCGCTCCTTGATGAGGTGCAGCTCCTCCACCTTCTCCTCCAGGCCGCCGTCCGGGCGGCGGACGATGATGGCCTGCTTCTCCGGCCCCCGCATCAGGATGCCTTCCAGCAGGGCCTGCCCGCCGATGGAGGTGCGAAATTCCCCCCTGTTGGGGGACGATGCTTTGCTCATAGGGATGCTCCTTTTGTCTATACTATCAAACATTTGTTCGAATTGCAAGAGGAAGTTTTGCGTGGCGAATCACCAGCCACTGATTTCTTACTCCGTCTCGCTCTCCGCTGCGCTGGTGTCCTCCGGCTCGTCATAGAGCCAGCCCGCCAGCGTCTCCCGGGCGTAGTCCCAGTCGTTGATGATCAGCACGGAGCCGATGCCGCTGATGCTCTGGTTCGTGTACATATCATCGGTGGGCAGGCGGTAGGACAGGATGCCGTTATCCTTCATGCCGTAGGCGCTGAGCCCCACCCCCGCGATCTGGAGGGCAGTCATGTCGGTGGTCAAATCGCCCGCGATGGAGTTGTAGACGGCCAGCAGGCTGGTGATGCTCTGGCCCTTCAGCTCGTTAAAGACGGCGGTGATGACGTTGCGCTGGCGCTGGGTGCGCTCAAAGTCGTACTGCCCCACCTTACGGGTGCGGGCGTAGTCCAGCGCGGCGGCGCCGTTCAGGCGGTTTACCCCGACGGTGACATCATAGGGGCCGTCGGTCAGATATTTCAGATATTCGCCGTTGGCGCCGCCCTGGAGGTAGTTGACCTCCTCCTCGTTCAGCTCGATGTCCACGCCGCCCAGGGTGTCGATGACATCGATGAATCCCTCAAAGTCGATGGCCACGTTGTAATCGATGTTGACGCCGTAGTTCTGGGCGATGGTCTCATCCAGCAGGGAGACGCCTCCCAAGGAATAGGCGGCGTTCAACTTCTGGGAGGAGTAGCCGGGTATCTCCACATAGGTGTCCCGCATCAGGGAGATCATGGACATCTGATTGGTGTTCTGGTTGATGCTGAAAATAATCATGGTGTCGGAGCGGCCGGTGTCGTCATCGGAGCGGTTGTCCTGCCCGATGAGCAGGATGTTGCACACGCCCTCCACCGAGGTGGTGATGCTCTCCGTTTCAATGTCGGTGCTGCCCAGCTCCTCCGTGGAGAAGGTGCCCAGCTTGCTGAGCTGGTAGCCCAAAAAGGCCACGGCGCCCGCCGCGAGGATGATAATGACGACCAGTACCCGCAGCAGCACCCGAAGGCCGCTGCGCTTCTTGTGTTTTTTGTTGTTTGCCATGGAGATCAAGTCCTTTCTGTCTCTCAGGGGGCGCTTCGCAGATAACGTTCTCAATCGGGAATCTGTATACTTCCGCCATCCCGTAGTAGAACGTGAAGTCTAAATCTTCACTTTTCTGTAGGGGCGGCCCTTGGCCGCCCGCAGGAA
>JAJPXL010000039.1:1855-9783 GCA_021205455.1 Clostridiales bacterium | reverse complement strand
GAAAATTGATTTTTAGAGATTTGAAACCAGAATTATTCAGAGGTTCCTTAGATATAGTCCTTTGAGGGAACTACCGCGTTTGCCCTCCCGGCGGGCCCCATTTCTTGTCCCGCCAAGAAATGGGGGAAAGAAGGCGGCTTAGGAGGGAGCTTCGGGGCCTCGCTCCCCCCTAAGAACCCTCCTCCTATCCCACTGGCGGCTTCGCCTTATCCCTCAATCAGGTGGTCTATCAGGCAACAGACGATGTGACTTCTCACTGGTGAGACTGCCGCCTATGGCGGCTGGAGACGATTGCCACCCGTTCCGCTAAGGCGGAACGTGGTGGCAATTTTGTTGTCGTTTGGTTGTGGACATCTGACTGTACGGCCAAGTTACTTCGCCGCCCCTGAAAGGGGAGGCTTGAGGCAGCAAGGGACCCGGCCCCGCCAGTAAGCAAAAACCGCTATTTTCCTGTCCGCCACACAGAACGGCCGCCGATTCCCTGCATCGCAGGTAATCGGCGGCTGCTTTTCGACAGAACTATGCTTTGGCGGGAGGAATCAGTCCACGTCCGTCTCCGAGAGGTTCCCCTCCTCGTCCGGCAGCAGCTTCAGCGCCGCCGTGTAGGCGTACACCAGGGGCGCGTCGTGCTGGAAGAAGATGATGCCCGCTTTTGGGGCGTGCAGCGTCTCCAGCAGCGTCCCGTTGCAGGGGTCGTAGATCTGGGCGCAGATCTGCCCCGCCTCCACATGGCTGCCGGTGGCCACCAGGCTCTGATACAGGCCGGACACCTCCGGCCGGATGGGGAACAGCGTCCACCGCTCGATGAGCCGGGCCGGGGGGCACGCTTCCGCCAACCCCCGCAGGATGCCGTTCCTGACCATGAAGCGCTCCATGCTGCCCACCAGCTGCTCCGCGCTGACGGCGTCGATGCGGTCGGTGGTGGTGGAGTACAGGCTGTAGGCGTCCGTCTCCCAAATCTGCCAGTTATAGTTTAAGGTGGTGGTATCGTAGGGCCGAGGGGTGCGCAGGACGATGTAGGGCAGGCCGAAGTCCCTGGCCTTATCCAGATTTTCAAAGCCGGTGCGCATCGTCCGCACATGGGGGGAGAAGTTCCCCGGCATATAGTAGGAGGCCAGCTGGATGCCGTTCCGGTACTGGTTCACCACCTGGAACACCCCCGCCGCAATGCGCTGGGTGGTCTCCCCCAGGTCGTAGCCGGGAAACATCCGGTTGATGTCAGTGTTGTCCGTGGCCCAGAACCGTTTGCCCACGTTCATGGAGCTGGGGTTCACAGAGGGGACGACCATGACCTCCATCCCGTCCGCCAGCCGCCCCTGCTCCTCCAGAGCTTTCAGGCGCTGAATCATCTGGGAGGCGATGAAGAGCTGCTGATACTCGTTGCCCCGCATACTGCCCACGATGCAGAGGGCCTTCTCCCCCTGGCCGAAGAGGTAGGCCTTCACCCGGAAGTCGTCCCGATACAGGGAGGGGATGCTGTAAATTACACGCTCTCTCATCGCTTTGCCTCCCGCACCAGGATGCGCCCCATCAGCGAGCCCTCGTCCACCAGCGGGTACTCCCGGATGGTGAAGAGCAGGCCGCTCTTGGTGGCATTGACGTACTCCTTCACCTCGCCCCGGAAGGGGTCAAAGATGTAGCCCACCGTCTCCCCCTTTTTCACCCAGGTGCCATGGGTCTTTGTTTTCAGGAACATACCGGAGGTAGGCGCGTTCAGGAAGGCCACCTCGTTGGGGTCGGAGGACACCAGCGGCTCCCGCACCTCAGGCGCCGCCCCGTCCCACATCCCCAGGGTGTGCATCAGGTTCACTATGCCGTCGCAGAGCTGGCGGCCGTATGCCTCCGTCAGCCGCATACCGACTCCCATCTCCACCACCAGGCAGGGGATGCCCTGGCTGTTCAGGGAGTGGGCGAAGGTGGACTCCAGCACTGTGCTGGCCCCATGCACCCAGATGAAGTCCACGTTGGCCTGCTTTGCCAGCGGCACCAGCCGGTTGGCGTGAAGCTCGTTGATGCGAATCTGAGGCAGCTCCGCCAGGTAGATGTTGCTGGCGTGGATGTCCAGCACCAGGTCGGCCCCCGTCATGTCCTCCATGATTTTGGTGGCCACAAACTCGGTCATGTCCCCGGAGTGGTTGCCGGGAAAGGTGCGGTTCATGTCCAGGTCAAAGCCGGGGATGCCCCGGGTGATGGAGTCGATGCCCAGGGGGTTCATGGCGGGGTAGATGTCCACCGTGCCGTGGAGGTGCTCCAGCCCCTCCCGGAGCAGCTTGCCCAGCAGGAAGCAGGCGTACTGTCCCTCCAGCTCATCCCCGTGGATGCCGGTCACCACGCACAGCCGCTTCCCGGCCCCGTGGGTGATGGAATTTTTGCGAATACGATACGTCTCGTCCACCGGAAGGCGGATAGACAAAATGTCTTGCAGCATATGCCACAGCTCCTATCCTGACCGGCGCAACGGCTCCGCAAAACAGGAACTGCGGCGTCCTTGCCCGTTTTTTATTTTTGATTCATGCTATCAAATGAAAGGGTTACTTTTCTTAGATGAAGATACTGGAAGGAAATAAGTGCTTGCCCTCCCGGCGGGCCCCATTTCTCGCTCCGCCGAGAAATGGGGGAAAGAGGGCGGCTCAAGAGGGCCGCTGTGCGTCCCTCTTAAGAATCTCCCTCTATCCCGCTGGGCTTCGCGCTGTCCAACCTATAAGTGGTCTATTCCATCAGAGACGATGTAACTTAACACGCACCAAAGCTGCCGCCGATGGCGGCTGGCGGGGATTGCCGCCCGTTCCGCCCCGCCGTCAAGCGGCATTTCCGCTTCACTCCCTATGCCGAGGGCGGGCGAAACGTGGCGTCAATTTTGTTGCCCTTTGGTCGCTGAAATCTGGCTATACGGTTACGTTGCTCCCCTCACCCTAGGATAGAGTACATCTTAGACTGCCTGCTATAATTTCTTGTCACTTTTTCTGCACGATGACGGAGATCTCCTGCTGCTGGCCCGCCGCGCCGAAGAAGAGGCCCTGATTGATGCGGCAGTCCTGATAGTCCCGCCCGTGGGAGATTTTGATGTGTTTATCGGTGACCATCTGAAAGTTAGTGGGGTCCAGGGCGTACCAGAGGCCGTTGTCCTCCACCTCCACCCAGGCGTGGCTCAGCCCCTCGCCCATCAGCATCCCCACCACATAGCGGGCCTTGATGCCCCGCAGCCGCAGGAGGGCGATCATAATATGGGCATAGTCCTGGCAGACCCCCTGCCCCAGGGTGAACGCCTGGGCGGCGGAGGTATTCACGTCGGTGACGTGCTGGGTGTAGGTCATGTAGCGGTACACCGCCTCCATGATTTTCTCCGCCTGCACCAGCGGTCTGTCCCCCACCTGAAAGGGAATGTCCCGGCAAAAGGCTGCCATATCGTCGCTGGGCCTGGTCAGATTTGTCTGATAGAGGAACAGATTCTCCTGATAGGGGTTGCCCACCGGCACGGCCTCCGCCATGCCGGTGATGGCCTCGCCGCAGATGTTCGCCTCAAAACTGCTGTGGGGCTGGGTGACATAGCCGTAGATGCAGAGGTTGCCGAAGGAATCCCGGCTCTCGCCCAGGGACTCCTTCGGAAAGACAAACCGCTGCTCCTGTAAAATGCGCTGGCGGCAGTCGGACACCGGGCAGCAGCGCAGGGTGAACTGATGGTCGTGAATCGGACTGTCAAACCTGATTTTCAGATGATAGTGAAAGGAAAGCACTTCCACGGGGGTTATACCTCCAAAATCCGTTCCGTCTCCCGAATGATGGCGGGATAGTCCAGCTCCTCCGCCCGCATCAGCGCCCGCAGGTTGGAGATGCTCTCCCGACGGTACCGCAGGTCGCACCGGTCGATGCGGCCGGCCAGGCGGCAGACCTCCCGGTCCATATCCACCCGGCCCATGCGGAGGCGGGCGTACAGGTCCAGCCGCTCCACCCGCTTGCCCACCTTGATGATGTTGCGGGTGTTCTCATCGTCGATTTGGTCGTCCACGATGCCCCAGAAGGCCAGAATATCGTCGCTGACCTTCTGGAACTCGATGACCGGCGCGTCCGACTCCCTGGCTTTGTTCATTTCATAGACCGCCAGCTGGATGTAGGCCAGGGTGTCGCTGCCGATCTCCTCCCGCAGCTCGATGGCGTTGTCATAGGCCCGATTCAGGTTGTTGATGATGGAGTTGGGGTCCTCCGTGCCGAAGGCGTATTTGGCGATGAAATCGTCCCCGTCCGCGTAGATGTTGGGGATGTCCAGCGAGGCGCAGAAGGCGGCATGGTCGCCCCCCACCTGCTCAATGAGCTGGTCAAAGCTCTTGGCAAACAGCTTCAATGTGGTGTACACCCGCTCGGAATACCGGCCCAGCCAGTAGAGCCGGTCTGCGTTTACGACTGACTTAATACCCATGTGTCTTTAAAACCTCCGCCTTGTGAAGAATTGACGATGAAGGAATCCGGATTGCGGGAGAAGCGGGTCAGCCCGCTCTTCCAGACCACCGGCTCCTCGCTGGTCAGGACGAACGCACGCAAGTCCGCCTTGCGCTCCACGATTTCATTCCCCTCCTGGATGGGGATGTCGCAGAAGTCGATGACCTCCTGGGCGATGAAGCGCCGGGGCTGCGCCTTCAGCAGGGCGATGAAGTCCTCCTTCTGCTGGGCGGTCATCTTGCTGCCGAAGACCACGCCGTAGCCGCCGGCCTCCGCCACGTCCTTCAGCACCAGGGTGTCGAAGTGCTCCAGCACATACTGCATATCCTCCTCGTAGAAGGGCAGGTAGGTGGGGGCGTTGTGGAGGATAGGCTCCTCCCCCAGGTAGTACTTAATCATGCGGGGAACGAAGTAATAGATGCCCTTGTCGTCCCCGATGCCGTTGCCGGGGGTGTTCAGCAGGGCCACGTTCCCCTTGCGGTACACGTCGAAGATGTGGGGGACGCCGATGACGGATTCCGGGTTGAAGGTCATGGGGTCCATGTACTCGTCGGAGATACGGCGGTACACCGCGCCGACCCGTTCCCGCCGTCCGGCGTAGCCCTTGAAGTAGAGGTAGTCGCCGTCCACCTGCAGGTCGTTATAGCCCACCAGCGGCACCCCCATCCGCTCCGCCAGGTAGGAGTGCTCAAAATAGGCGGCGTTGTACCGCCCCGGCGTCAGCACCACGCTGAGGCCGCCCACGTTCACATAGTCCATGGCGTGCTTCAGGAGGGCAGCGTAATTCCGGTTGTCCTCGATGGGGTTATCGTGGAAGGTGCGGGGGCTGGAGCGGCGGCACAGCTCCCGGGCAATCATGGGGTAGGACGCGCCGGAGGGCACCCGCAGATTGTCCTCCAGGATGTACCACTGGCCGTCCTTGCCCAGCACCAGGTCAATGCCGGAGACGTGGGAAAAGACCTCCTTGGGCGGCACGATGCCCTCGCAGGGCACCAGATAGCCGCTGGAGGCGTAGATGAACTCCTCCGGCACCACCTTATCCCGGACGATTTTCTTGTCGTTGTAAATATCCAGCAGGAACAGGTTCAGCGCCTTGACCCGCTGCTTCAGGCCCCGCTCCAGGTAGTCAAACTCGTCCTTTTGAATGACGCGGGGGATGGCGTCAAAGGGAAAGAGCTGCTCTTTAAAGGTGCCGTTCTTGTAGATGCCGAACTTCACGCCGTACCTGGCCAGAAGCTCGTTCACCGTGTCCTTCTTGTCCAGCAAATCAAATTTCATCACACGCCCTCACTACTTTCTCTCCTGCCCGAATACTCGGGTTCCCAAAAAATGAAACAAGGATGCCTTGCGCTTGCAAAACATCCTTGTTTTCATCTAGGATAACAGACAGGACAGGAAATGTCAACTATCATTCTGCCCAATTTCACCCCGCCTGGGCAAAAAAGTTTAGAATAGGGGAAGGGCCTGACGGGCGGCCGTCACTGGCACAGCGCCTCCAGCTCGTCCAGCAGGCCGTCAAACACGGCGATGGCCGATTCCAGGGGCTCCGGCGTGGACATATCCACCCCCGCCCCCTTCAGCAGCTCGATGGGGGACTTGGAGCAGCCGCCCTTCAGGAAGCCCAGGTAGGCGTCCACCGCCTCCTGTCCGCCGTGGAGAATCTTCTGGGACAGGGCCACCGCAGCGGCGAAGCCGGTGGCGTACTGATACAGATAGAAATTGTAATAAAAATGGGGGATGCGGGACCACTCCAGGGCGATCTTGTCATCATTCTCCAATGCAGGACCGAAATATTTATCCTGCAAATCGCGATAGAGCTTGCAGCAGGCCTCCGCCGTCACCCCCTGACCGGACTGGGACAGCTCGTTGACCTCCAGCTCGAAGGCGGCCAGCTGGGTCTGACGGAAGAAGGTGGAGCGGAACTGCTCCAGATAGTAATTGATGAGGTAGGCCCGCTCCCGGCGGTCGGTAGTCCTGCCCAGCAGGTACTGCATCAGCAGGCACTCATTGCAGGTGGAGGCCACCTCCGCCACGAAAATCTGATAGCGCTTGTAGGTCTCCGGCTGGTTCTGGTTGGACAGCCAGGTGTGCATGGCGTGGCCCATCTCGTGAATCAGGGTGAACACGTCCGTCAGCTTGTCCTGATAGTTCAGCAGGATGTAGGGGTGTACATTCGGCCCGGCGCAGTAGCCGCCGGAGCGCTTGCCCGCGTTCTCGTACACGTCGATCCAGCCGCCCTCCAGGCCCTGGCGCACCACGGAGAGGTATTCCTCCCCCAGGGGCTTCAACGCCTCCAGCACCAGTTCCTTAGCCTCCTCAAAGGGAGTGTCCATGCTGACATCGCCCACGATGGGGGTGTACATATCGTAGGGGTGCAGCGTCTCCACCCCCAGCAGCTTCTTCCGCAGCGCCACATACCGGTGGAGGGAGGGCAGGTGCCCCTCCACGGTGGAGAGCAGGGTGTGATAGATGTCCTCCGGCACCTCCGTCTCCGCCACAGCGGCGGCCAGGGAGGAGGGGTACTTCCGGGCCCTGGCGAAGAACCACAGCTGTTTGGTCTGGGCGCCCAGGGCGGCGGCCAGCGTGTTGCGGAACTGGCCATAGGTGGCATACAGGGTGTCATAGGTGTTTTTGCGGAGGGTGCGGTCTTTGGACTCGATATACTTCCCATAGGTGCCCTGGGACAGGGGCAGCCGGTTCCCCGCCCCGTCCTCCACGTCCGGGAAGGTCAGGTCGGCGTCGTTGAACATGGAGAAGATGTTGTCCGGCCCGCCGGACAGGTCCCCGGCGGCGGCCAGCAGCTTCTCCTCCGCGGGGGACAGGACGTGTTCCCGCCTGCTGCGGATGACCTCCAGATGGCGGCGGTACAGGGCCAGCCCGTCCACCGTCTCATACCAGCCTGACAGCGTCTCCTCCGGAATGGCCAGCAGCTCCCCTGTCTCAAAGGCTCCGGCGGTGGACAGCTCCAGCAGCACGTTCCCCGCCTGGGCGTTCATGGCCTGGTATTTGGCCACCCGGGTGTCGCTGTCCCCCCGGAGCATGGCGTATTCCATCACATCGACGACCTGGGCGCTGATCTCGTCGTCCAGGCGCAGGTAGGCCAGCAGGGTCTCCCCGCTCTCCCCCAGCTTCCCCTCATAGCTCCGCACCTGGGGGATATAGGTCTTGAGCCGCTCCAGCGCCTCCTGCCAGGCCTCGTCCGTGGGGTAAATGTGCTCCAGTTTCCACAGGTAGCGTTCTTCCTGTTCGCTGCGTTCTTTCACTGCCATGATAGTGCTTCCTTTCGTTGTGTGGTGTGGTGTGGTGGATTGTTTTTTCTGCGCCGATGGGGGCGGCACTCCTTAGATAAGGATGGATAAAGGAACAACGGTCTTGCCCTCCCGGCGGGCCCCATTTATTGCTCGGGGGGAGAAAAACGCACCCCCGCGGGCGAGACCGGAGGTGAAGAAAAAAAAACACCCAAACAAGCAAGACCCCCCCCCCCGGCGGGGGCG
>JAJPXL010000039.1:0-1845 GCA_021205455.1 Clostridiales bacterium | reverse complement strand
CCGGCGCGCTGGGGGCGGGCAAGCTATACATAATTTATTAAAAGGGACCACCGGCTTTGCCCCCCCGGGGGGCTACTTTTCTTGGCGGAGCAAGAAATAGGGCCCCCGGAGGGAAAACACGGTATTTCCTTCAAAGAACCACATCTAAGGAGAATCACCCCGCCGGGAGGGGCAGGCACACCGCAGCCATCGCCGGCACGGGATATGCTCACAGATTCCGCACCAGCCGCATGGCGACCCCCACGATGCGGGCTGTGCCGTTTGTGAAGTCGCCTTCCGGCACCAGCCGGGGCGGATAGGCCGGATTCTCCGGCTGGAGGATGACCCACCCCTCCTGGCGGCGGAACCGCTTCAGGGTGGCGTCCTCTCCGTCCACCAGGCAAGCCACGATCTGGCCGTCCTCCGCCGTGGTCTGCTGCCGAATCAGCACCAGGTCGCCGGAGTGGATGCCGGCGTTCTGCATACTGTCCCCGGAGACCTTCAAATAGAAGTAGGCCCCCTCCTCCGGCACGTCCGCCGACAGGTAGCCCAGCACCTCCTGCTCCGCCAGCGTGGGGATGCCCGCCCGGATGACGCCCAGGATGGGCAGCATCCGCTCCCCGGGCAGGGAGTCGGCCTGGTGGACGGGATAGCGGGGCACGTCATAGCCCAGCAGCCACTGGGCGTCCACCCCCAGCTTCTCCGCCATCTCCGACGCCACCCGGGCCTTCGGCTCCCGCTGGCCCAGCACATAGCGGTTCAGGGTCTGGGGGCGCATCCCCAGAAGCTCGCCCAGCTTTTCATAGTTCAGCCCCTTCTCCTGCATCAGCTCCCGCAGACGGTCTCCCAATTTGGCCACTCGTTCCATATGCGCAGCTCCTTTCCGGGTTCTATGATCCTATTGTATCAAATTTTCCGGAAATTGCAAGCCGTCCGGGGCCGCTTCCCTTTTCCGGCGCTGCGCGGCGGATTCCTCCCCTGCCGGGGCGTCGTTCGCAGCAGCGCGAAGCGGGCATATTTATTCCACAATTCACAAAAAGTTTACGCCGCATCCCACGGTATTTTTAATCCGAATTTTAGAACTTTTCGCCGATAATTTTGCGTTTTTCCGCGATTGAAATTGCCAGTCCTGCCACTTTTGGGCGGATAAATCCTCTGCCCCGGCGCAGGGATAAAAAACTTGCAATTTTGCAGAAAATCGTTATACTAAACATAAGTGGCATGATATGGGAGGCCTTTCAAATGCTGCATACCACAACCATTCAACCGCCATACCTCCGGCAGAAGGGCTGAGGAGCCATGTTCGGATACCTGATTGCAGACAAGTCCCGGCTGGACGATGTGCAAACCGCCCGCTATCGGGAGTGCTACTGCGGCCTGTGCAGGGCGCTGAAGCGTCAGCACGGGCAGGTCAGCCGCCTCTGCCTGACCTATGACATGACCTTCCTGGTGATGCTGCTGGACTCCCTCTATGAGCCGGACATCGAAGCGGGGAAGAATCGCTGCCCGGTTCACCCGGCCCATCCCCAGCTCTGGCGGACCAGCCGCTGGACCGAATACTGCGCCGACCTGAACGTCGTGCTGGCTTACTACAACTGCCTGGACGACTGGGAGGATGACCGGGAGCTGTCCAAGCTCACCTACGCCGGGGCGCTCTACCGCGCTTACTGCAAGGTAAAGGAGCAGCGCCCGGATAGCTGCGAGGCCATTGAGCAGTCGCTGTTCCGCCTCTCCGGTCTGGAGGAGATTCACAGTCCGGACCTGGACGCCGCCAGCCGCTGCTTCGGCAACCTGATGGGCAGCCTGTTCGCCGTGGGCGACCCGTTCTGGCGGGATACGCTGTACACGGTGGGGGACTACCTGGGC
>JAJPXL010000172.1 GCA_021205455.1 Clostridiales bacterium | reverse complement strand
GGCGAGGGATGAGGCGGCAATCGTTCCCAGCCGCCGGGGGCGGCAGTCTCACCAGGTATCAGGTTGCATCGTCTCTAATGGAATAGACCACTTATGGACTAGACAGCGCGAAGCCCAGCGGGATAGGAGGGGGTTTCTTAAGGGGGAGCGAGGCCCCGAAGCTCCCCCTTGAGCCGCCCTCTTTTGTTACTTTTCTCGGCGGAGCGAGAAAAGTAGGCCCCCGCTTCCCTGGCAGGGGAAGGCCGGACCAATGCCGTTCTAGCGAATGTCATCTAAGGAAAGCCAACCCTGCGGGAGGGCAGAACGCGGTATTCCATCCAAGAACCATATCTAAGGAGAACAGCCCCGCAGAAGGGCTGAACGCAGTAGTTCCTTTAGAGGTCTCCTCCTAAGGAGACTCCCGCTTCCCCGGCGGAGTGGATTCTCCGCCACCCTTCCCCGCAAAGAGTTTGCCCCTGTGCGGCAGGCAATCCGCACAGGGGCGCGTGAAAAGGAGAAAAAGAAGGATTTGTTTGATGTTATCCCCCGATTTATGTAAAAAGGGCGCTGAAGATGGAGGCTGTGATGCAAAAAGGCCCTCGCGCCCTTTCCACCGGAAGTATTGCCGGGGAGCGGCTTTTACCACTCCGCCAGCGCCTGGCCCAGGGCCTGGCAGGCGGCCTCCCCCTCGTCGTCCGGGGTGCCGTTGACCGTCAGCCCCTCCTCGTCGTAGAGGTTGGCGCCGTCGCCGCCGGTGCGCTCGCACCAGTCCCGCATCCACTGGCCGTCGCCCCAGCCGTAGGAGCCGAACAGGGCCACCTTTTTGCCGGAGAGGGAACCCTCCACGGCGGAGAACATGGGCTCGAACTCGTCCTCGTCCAGCTGCTCGGCCCCCATGGCGGGGCAGCCGAAGGCGATGGCCTGATAGTTGTCCACATCGGCGGCGGAGAACTGGCCCGGCGACAGCAGATCCACCGCCGCGCCCGCGTCCTTCGCCCCGGCGGCGATGCAGTTCGCCATGATCTCGGTGTTGCCGGTGCCGCTCCAATAGACGATTGCGATTTTATTCATGGTAAGACTTCCTTTCATTACGGTTCAGATTTATGCTACGATCAGCTTTGAGATGGGGGTACCCGCTGCATAGCGCCGCCGGTAGTCCTCCGTACAGCTGCGATAGCTGGAAAAACGCCGCTGGGCGGCGGCGGGGTCGCCGTACACCTTCCACAGGCCGCGGTAGGTATAATCCCGGCCCTCGTGCTCCACGAAGCCCCGCACGTCCTCCAGGGGATAGCCCAGGAACAGGCCGATCTCATGGGGGAAGGTCTCCTGGAAGCACACCCGCGCCACCAGCTGGCACAGCGTCCCCCGCAGGCCCCGGGTCAGGTCATAGCCCTGTTCGGTCAGGTAGGCCGCCGTCTCCGGCTCCGCCAGCAGCCGTTCCAGCTCCGCGGGCCGGTAAACGTACAGCAGGAAGGAGCCGCTGTCCCGGCAACCTTTCAAAACCACCAGCTCCAACCCCTGCCGGCTGAGCTTCCGGCGCAGGCGCTTATAGTCCCTGGCAAATTCCTGCCGGTCCTCCATCAGGAAGCGGTACAGGCTGGCCACCTTGATTCCGGCCAGCGTAGGCGAACAGTGATTTACCAGCGATTGCTCCAGACACATTTTGGTCAGCCCCTTTCAGTTAGAATACACTAACTATGTCGGAAAGAGAAAAGCCTGCCTGCATTGCTTTAGGTTAGGCTTATCTAACTCACGATGACAGTGTACCATATCTTTCCACAGCTGTCAAGGGGTTTGTGGAAAAATTTTAAATTTTTTTTCTCTGCCCGCATTTTGTTCGGCGGAACGCCCGTTTCTGAGGATTATTTTCCACAGTTTCCCGCGGTTTACTGCGGATTCCCCATCTTTTTTTCATTCAGAGGTTGAAAAAGCACAGCTTTCTGTTATAATAAAGCTATCATCGCATGGATTCAGACCGATATTCACCGGAGGATATGGCAAAATGGCGAAACGAATCGTGATTGCAAATCAAAAGGGCGGCGTGGGTAAGACCACCACGGCGGTGAACCTCTCCGCTGCGCTGTCGCAGAAGGGCAAGCGCGTGCTGCTCTGCGACTTTGACCCCCAGGCCAACGCCACCTCCGGCCTCGGTGTGGATAAGAACAGCGTGCCGGTGAACATCTATGACATCCTCATCAACGGTGCGGAACCCCAGCGGGGCATCGTCCGGACGAAGTGGTGCGACGTGCTGGCCTCCAACAAGGCCCTGGCCGGCGCGGGTATTGAGATGATCGACCTCCCTGACCGGGAGCATCTGCTGGACAACGCATTGAATCAGGTGTCAGAGGGCTATGACTTCGTCTTCATTGACTGCCCCCCTTCCCTGGAGCTGCTGACCCTGAACGGCCTGTGCGCGGCGGACAGCGTGCTGATTCCGGTGCAGTGCGAGTATTACGCGCTGGAGGGGCTCAGCGACCTGCTGGGCACTCTGCGGGCGGTGAAGAAGCGCCTGAACCGGAAAATCTCCGTGGAGGGGGTGCTGCTGACCATGTACGATGGCCGGACGAACCTGTCCCTCCAGGTGGCGGAGGAGGTCAAGCACCACTTCCCTGGCAAGGTGTACGCCACCGTGATTCCCCGGAATGTGCGGCTGTCTGAGGCCCCCAGCCACGGCAGGCCCATCATCGCCTATGACCGGTTCAGTAAGGGGGCGGAGGCCTACCGTCGGCTGGCGGACGAGGTGCTGCGGCAGAATCCCTGATTGTTTCACGTGAAACAGGGAGGATTTTCGGAATAACGCTGTGTTTCACGTGAAACAATGAAACAGGAACCTAAACCAGGGGTGTTTCACGTGAAACACGGACAATGCCAACCGGGGCAGGGTTTGTTCCGTTGGCACTTCACCGTCATCGATATTGCAGCGCTCCCCCGTCCTTTCAGGGCAATATCATCAATTTAAGGGGTTACACTTCTCAGACAAGGGATGAAGGAAGAACGTTTTTGCCCTTGCAGGGCATGGCTTACTTTTCTCGCTCCGCCGAGAAAAGTAACAAAAGAGGGCGGCTTAGGAGGGAGCTTCGGGGCCTCGCTCCCCCCTAAGAACCCTCCTCCTATCCCACTGGCGGCTTCGCCTTATCCCTCAATCAGGTGGTCTAATAGGCAACAGATGATGTGACTTCACACTGGTGAGACTGCCGCCTATGGCGGCTGGGAGGGATTGCCGCCCACGTCCCTCGCCTTGCGGCGGGACGGGCGTCAATTTTATCGTCCTTTGGTTGTGGACATCTGACTGTATCGAAGCGTTATTCCTCTCAAATGGGAACATTGCCCTTTTGGGAGCGCACACCACAGAAATGCCGCTTGACGATGAGGGAAGGCCCGCATTAGCGGATGATGGGGCAAAAGTGCTGCAACAAATAAACCCGACCTGACGCAAGAGATTTTATTAAAACCGTCGAAACAAAACCACTTCTGACAAAAGAGAAAGGAGCGTGGAAAAATGACAAAACGAAGCGAGAGCTTCGGCCTGGGCCGCGGGCTGGACGGTCAGCCCCGGGGCCGGGGACTGGACGCCCTCCTGGGGGACGGCAGCACCGAGCCGGAGCAGTCAGGCGTCCTGAAGCTGCCCATCACCAAGGTGCAGCCCAGCGCCGCCCAGCCTCGAAAGATGTTTGACAGCGAGAGCCTCAGCGACCTGGCGGACTCCATCCGGGAGCATGGCATCCTCCAGCCCATCAACGTGCGGCAAATGGCCTCCGGCTACTACCAGATCATCTCCGGCGAGCGCCGGTGGCGGGCCGCCCGGGAGGCCGGATTGGAGGAGGTGCCGGTGCTGGTGCTGGAGGCCGACGACCGGGAGGCCATGGAGCTGGGCCTGATTGAAAACCTCCAGCGGGAGGATTTGAACGCCATGGAGGAGGCCCAGGGCTATGAAACCCTGATGAAGGAGTACGGCATGACCCAGGAGCAGGTGGCCGCCCGGGTGGGCAAGAGCCGTAGCACCGTGGCAAACGCCGTCCGTCTGCTGGGCCTGGCGGACAACCTCCAGGCCATGGTGGAGGACGGCAGGCTGTCCGCCGGTCACGCCAGGGCTGTCCTCAGCGTCAGCGACCCCACCGCCCAGAACCGCCTGGCGGAGGAGATTGACAAGCGGGGCCTCAGCGTCCGGGAAGCAGAGCAGCTGGCGGGCAAACTGCGGGCACAGCAGGAGAAGGCACCGCCCCCGGAGCCGCCTAAGGACGAGCTGGAGGTGGACTACGCCGCCCTGGCTGCGAAAGACCTGGCGGACGTGCTGGGCCGCCGGGTGAAAATCACCCAGGGCAAGCGCAAGGGCAAGCTGGAACTGGAGTTCTACGGCGTGGACGACCTGAACGACCTGCTGGACGCCATGAAGCAGCTGCCCAGGAAAGGCGGGTGAGGTTGGATGGATTATGAGACCCTGTCGGAAGGATTTGAAAACCTGTGGGAGAGCATCCTGGCCAACAACTGGCCATCCACCTTCTGCAACAACGTGCTGGGGATGACTGCATCCACCGGAGAGGCGCTGCACAGCTGGATGGAGGCCTATCTGCTGCTGTACGCCCTGTGTACCGCCTCCGCCCTGACCCTGCGGGTTTTCCAGAAGCAGAAGCCTCTGACCAGCTGGCCCAGGAAGCTGATAAACGCAGCGCTGATGCTGGTGCTGGTTCCCCTCCTCCAGCTGCTGGGCAGCACCGTTCAGACGGCCCTGGCCCGCTTTGGGGCGGTGGAAGGGAGCTTTTCCTTCTCCGACGACGGCATCCTGTGGCTTTGGCGGGTGGCGAGGGCCATATTCGCCCCTGTTTTAGTGGGCGTTGTGGTCCTCCTCCTGCTGGCCCTCCCTGTGTCCGCCGCGATAGACTATGTGCAGCGCTATAAAGGCGCGGGCATCGCATGGCTGATATTCGACGTGGGGCTGGGGCCGGCCATCCTCAGCGCCATGTGCCTCTCCATGTACTACGAGGACAGGCGCTGGTACCTGGTCATCATCCTGGCCCTGGCGGCCACCTGTCTGGGGCAAATCGGCGGCCATGTGAATCCACGACAGGAGCGGAAAAAGGGGGCCGCCGCCGCGGCACAAAAGTAAAACCGGAGAGAAAGAAACCATTTTGAGGAGTAAAAACGTATGCTAGACATCAAATTTGTCCGGGACAATCCGGATATCGTCAAGGAAAATATCAAAAAGAAGTTCCAGGAGGAGAAGCTGCCCCTGGTGGACCAGGTCATTGACCTGTACAACCAGGCGCTGGACGCCAAGCAGCGGGCGGAGGCCCTCCAGCAGAACCGGAACGTCCTGTCCAAGCAGATCGGTATGCTGAAGGGCAAGGCCAAAAAGGAACCGGAAAAGGCGGCGGAGTATGACGCCGAGGCCGCCAAACTTCAGGAGCAGGTGGTGGCGGAGACGGCGGAGCGGGAGGCCCTGTCCGCGAAGGAGGCGGAGCTGAACGCCAGGGTGCGGGAAATCATGCTGGTCATCCCCAACATCATCGACCCCAGCGTCCCCATCGGCCCGGACGACTCCTGCAACGTGGAGGTGCAGCGGTTCGGGGAGCCGAAGGTACCCGACTTCCCCATCCCCTACCACACGGACATTATGGAGTCCTTCAACGGCATCGACCTGACCAGCGCCCGCCGGGTGTCCGGCACCGGGTTCTACTACCTGATTGGCGACATCGCCCGGCTCCATGAGGCGGTGCTGGCCTACGCCCGGGACTTTATGATCGACCGGGGCTTCACCTACGTCATTCCCCCCTATATGATTCGGGGCGAAATGGTGGAAGGGGTCATGTCCTTCCCTGAGATGGACGCCATGATGTACAAAATCGAGGACAACACCAACACCGACCCCAGGAACAGCCTCTACCTCATCGGCACCAGCGAGCACTCCATGATTGCCCGGTTCAGCGGCCAAATCATCCCCGGCGACCAGCTGCCCCTGCCCCTGACCTCCTACTCCCCCTGCTTCCGGAAGGAAAAGGGCAGCCACGGCCTGGAGGAGCGGGGCGTTTACCGCATCCACCAGTTTGAAAAGCAGGAGATGATCGTCATCTGCAAGCCGGAGGACTCCATGGCCTGGTATGAGAAGATGTGGCAGAACTCCGTGGACCTGTTCCGCTCCCTGGACATCCCCGTGCGGCAGCTTGAGTGCTGCTCCGGCGACCTGGCGGATTTGAAGGTGAAGAGCTGCGACATCGAAGCCTGGTCCCCCCGGCAGCAGAAGTATTTTGAGGTCTGCTCCTGCTCCAACCTGGGCGACGCCCAGGCCCGCCGGCTGGGCATCCGCTACACCGAGACGGTGGAGTTTACCGACAAAAAGGGCCGGAAAAAGACAAAAACCAACAACGTTCTGGCCCACACCCTGAACAACACCTGCGTCGCGCCTCCCCGCATGCTGATTGCCTTCCTGGAGAACAACCTCCAGGCCGACGGCAGCGTGGTGATTCCCCAACCCCTGCGCCCCTATATGGGCGGCAAAGATAAGCTCCAGGTGGCAAACACCTACGTGCCCAAGCAGGAGTGACCCCCGGTTCCCTTCCCACCAACGTATCACAAAGAAAGGATGTATCAAAAATGAAAAAGTAAGCTGGCTCGAGGAATTTAAGACCTTCATCATGCGCGGCAACGTGCTGGACATGGCGGTAGGCGTCGTGGTAGGCTCCGCCTTCACCGCCATCGTCACCTCCATCGTGGAGAATCTGCTGACCCCCATCATCGCCCTGATTATGGGTACCATGGACTTCTCCAGCATCACCGTCGGTCCCTTCGGCATCGGCGCAGTCATCAATGCCATCATCACCTTCCTGATTACCGCCTTCGTGGTGTTCTGGATTGTGCGGGTGGTGAACAAGCTGGACAAGAAGCCGGAGGAAGAGGCGCCCGCCCCCGCCGGCCCCACTCAGGAGGAGCTGCTCATTGAGATTCGCGACCTGCTGAAAGCCCAGCAGGCGGACAAGCCCCAGGAGTAACGGATGCAGCGCAAGCGTATCTGGGCCATGATGGGCGTGGTGTATGTGGTGATCGCTTTCCTCCTGGTCCTGTACTGGATGGCGCGGATGACGCTGATACGGGGCATCACCGGCATCATCGTCTTCCCCGCCTGCGGGGCCCTGAGCGCCCAGTTCTTCAATCAGGCGTGGATCATCCGCCACGGCCGTGTGGGCCATGTGGAGGACCCGGACTTCCAGGAGCCGGAGGAGCCCCAGCCCGGCTGGCAGCGGGACGCCGCCCTGGGCGCGGTCTTCGCCCTGCTGACCCTCCTGGTGCTGGCCATGGGGGTGCGGGAAGTGATCGCCTGGTTCGCAGCGGGGGGCGCGGCAGGCCACACCTGACCCTCTCCCCTGTTCCACAACTGTGGGAAAAACGGTGGAAAAGTTCATAACTTCAGGCCGGTACCGGAGCACAGACAGGCGTTCCGGTACCGTTTTTTCCACATTTTTGGAAATCCTGTGGAAAAATGCGGCGGAGGTCAAGCTTTGACAAGCTGTTTTACTTTACAGATAGAGGGATGATGTACCCCCTCCCCTGCCTGGAAAAAGCGAACAGTTCCGATTGACAAAGCCTGAAGCATGGTATATAATGAAAACCGTAATAGCAGCTGCGAAGAAGCAGGATGAGTACCCCGCACCGCCGGACAGAGACGCGCCCCTGGGCTGGAAGGGCGCTGCGGCACAGGGCGGGGGAAAGACGCCTGCGGAGCAGGCCGGGAGACCGGCGCGGTCCCCTTCCCGCCAAGGCGAAGGAAATGAGGGCGCACGTTGCATCGTGCGCTGAATTTGGGTGGCACCACGGCAGCGTTTCCGCTCCCGTCCCAAGGATTGGGATGGGGGCGGTGTTTTTTCTCAGTTTCCCTCGCGGAGCAGCGCACAAAGGGGAGGTTGCACCACCTTCCCTCAGCCGGTAGTAGAACGTGAAGTCTTAATCTTCACTTTTTGTAGGGGCGGCCCTTGGCCGCCCGCAGGAACCACCTGCTTACCCGAGACGGCCAAGGGCCGCCCCTACACAGATGATTACAAAAATAGAAACAATTTGCCCGTCTGAACAGTATCACAGGCAGTTCCGTTGGCATTTTGTTGTGAGTGAATAAAGCAAAGCTTTAGTTTTCATATTCTAGTAGGGGCGCACAGTGTGCGCCCGGCTGACGTTTCCTCCTTAGATAAAGTGTAGGGATTTCCAACGGCGTCACCCCTCAGTCTGGCCTTGCGGCCAGCCAGCTCCGCCGTCAAGCGGCATTTCCGCTCCGCTCCCTACCTTTCAGGGGAGCCAGTAGCGTAGCAGTTTTCATTACCGCTTGCCGCCCCTGAAAGGGGAGGCGGAGGGGTTTGCAGCCGCCCCTACAGAAAAGGAAAGATTTTGGCTTCCTGTTCTACCACTGAACATATCATCACAATATCCTATTTTGAGAAAAAGGAAGGAATCAACCATGGCAAAACAGAAACCCCGCACCCTCTCCGGGTTTATGGAGCTCCTCCCCGCCCCCCAGCAGCAGATGGAGCGCATCATGGCCATCCTGCGGGAGACCTACGCCCTGTACGGCTTCACCCCGTTGGACACCCCCATCGTGGAGGACGCCCAGGTGCTGCTGGCCAAGGGCGGCGGCGAGACGGAGAAGCAGATTTACGCCGTCTCCAACTACAACGAGGGGGGCGGCAGGGACGGCGGCTTCGCCATGCGGTTCGACCTGACGGTGCCCCTGGCGAAATACGTCGCCATGCACTACGGCCAGCTGACCTTCCCCTTCCGCCGGTATCAGATCGGCAAGGTCTACCGGGGGGAGCGGCCCCAGCGGGGACGGTTCCGGGAGTTCTACCAGGCGGACATCGACATCATCGGGGACGGCAAGCTGGACATCGCCAACGAGGCGGAGATCCCCGCCATCATCTATCAGACCTTCACCCGGCTGGGGCTGCGCCGGTTCCAGATACGGGTCAATAACCGGAAGATTTTGAACGGCTTCTACGCCATGCTTGGCCTGACCGAAAAAAGCCAGGATATTATGCGCACTGTGGACAAGCTGGACAAAATTGGCCCGGAGAAGGTGAAGGCCATCCTGACGGACGACCTCTCCCTCACCGATAAGGCCGCGGAGGAGATTTTGCGGTTCATCTCCATCAAGGGGAGCAACGCCCAGGTGCTGACCGCCCTGGAGGGCTACCTGGGCCGTAGCGACCTGTTCGACCAGGGGTACCGGGAGCTGTCCACCGTGGCAAGCTACCTGACCGCCTTCGGCGTGCCGGAGGAGAACTTCGCCATCGACCTGACCATCGCCCGTGGGCTGGACTACTACACCGGCACCGTGTACGAGACCACTCTGCTGGACTATCCCCAGGTGGGCAGCGTCTGTTCCGGCGGGCGGTATGATAACTTAGCGGAATATTACACCGATAAACAACTCCCCGGCGTGGGGATTTCCATCGGATTGACCCGCCTGTTCTTCGTGCTGGAGGACCAGGGGCTGCTGAATCCGGCGGTGAACACCGCTCCGGCGGACGTGCTCATCATCCCCATGACGGAGGACCTGTCCGCCGCCATTTCTCTCGCCACCCGCTTCCGGGGGGCGGGCATCCGCACCCAGCTCTACACCGAGCAGAAGAAGTTCAAGCAGAAAATCGCCTACGCCGCCAAGCTGGGCATCCCCTTCGCCGTGTTCCTGGGGGAGGACGAGATCGCCAGCGGCTCCGTCACCCTGAAAAACCTGGAGAAGGGGGAGCAGGCCACGGTTTCCTTCGACCAGGCGGCGGAGACGGTGCGGGCCGCGCTGGAGGAGAAGGAGAAAGTGAGCGTTATACTGGAGTAAAAAAGTCACACCTCAAGCTGACTGAAAAATACAATATTTAAAGGAATCAAAAAAAAGAAAAGAGGTCATCCCCATGCTGCAAACTTCCCCCGCCTGCCGCCCCGGCG
>JAJPXL010000146.1 GCA_021205455.1 Clostridiales bacterium | reverse complement strand
CCCCTGTAATTGATTTGTAGAGCTGTGAAACGGTAATTGTTCAGAGGTTCCCTAAAAACTTTGCTTCGTTCAACCATCACAAAATACCGACGGAACTCCCTGTGATGCTGTTCAGACGGACACATGGTTCCGCTTTTTGCAAACGTATGTGTAGGGGCGGCCCTCGGCCGCCCGCAGAAACCGCCTGCTTACTCCAGGCGGCCAGGGGCCGCCCCACCGGGGGAGCCTTCCCCCAACCCTGACGACATTGCCTGAACCGGGAGGTACCCAATGCAGGAGCGCATTTTTATCGTAGAGGACGACGAGAGCATCCGGCGGCTGCTGGCCTATGCCCTGGAGAGCCAGAGCTACCAGTCGTTCCAATACCGGGACGCCGTGACGGCGCTGGAGGCCATGAAGGAGACCCGGCCTGACCTGGTGCTGATGGACATAATGATGGACGGGCTGGACGGCGTCAGCGCGGTGAAGCTGATGCGGGCAGACCCCCTGCTGCGGGACGTACCGGTGATTATGCTGACCGCCAGAGACATGGAGGCGGACAAAATCGCCGGGCTGGACGCCGGCGCGGATGACTATATCACGAAGCCGTTCAGCGTGCTGGAGCTGTGCGCCCGGGTGCGGGCCATCCTGCGGCGCACCCACAGGGAGCCTGAGTCCGCCATCCTCACCTGCCCGGGGTTGACCGTGGACACGGGCCGCCATGAGGTGCGGGTGAACGGGACGCCGGTGGAGCTGACCTTCAAGGAGTTTGAGCTGCTGCGCTACCTGATGGAGCGCCCCGGCCGCACTGTGCCCCGGCGGGAGCTGCTGGAGCAGATCTGGGGCAGCAGCGCCGGTACCGAGACCCGAACGCTGGACATTCACATCCGCACCCTGCGCCAGAAGCTGGGGGACACGCCGGAGCACAGCCGCTACATCAAGACGGTGCGGGGCGTGGGCTACCGTTTTGTGGGCGGGGAGGGCTGACGGCCCATCCAGGGAAAGGCGGTTTTATTGAAAAATACTTAGGTACCTTGTAATTACAAAATAGTTCTATCTTTAAGTGAATAAAAAATGTACAAAAATCGAGAAAAACAAAAAAGTCCATACCCTTTTTCTAGAATCGTGCTATAATAAAAAACGGAGTCCCGAAGGGAGTACATTATTCTTTGCGCGGCGCTCCGCACTGCGCAGAAAACCATAGTAAAGGAAGTGAAAAAGGTATGAGCATTGCGGAAAAGGTCATGGAGGAGTTGAACTGTGAAACCGTCTTCTCCATCGGCGGAATTGACATTCTGGAATCCACTGTGGTGACATGGGTCATTATGGCGGTGCTGATTCTGGCCAGCTTCCTGTTGACCCGCAACCTGAAGGTGCAGAACATTAGCAAACGGCAGGCGGCAGTGGAATTCTGCGTGACCAAGCTGGAGGACATCGTCACCGATATGGTTGGGGAAAAGGGCCGCAGCTATACGCCCTATCTCATTACGGTGCTGCTGTACATCGGGTTTGCCAACCTCATCGGCATTTTCGGCTTCAAGCCGCCGACCAAGGATTTGAATGTCACCATTGCCCTGGCGGTGATGAGCATTGTCCTGGTACAGGTGGCCAACATTCGGGCCAGGGGCGCCAAGGGCTGGCTGCACAGCTTTATTGAGCCGGTGCCGGTGGTTGCTCCGTTCAATGTGCTGGATTTAATCACCCGGCCTCTGTCGTTGTGTATGCGTCTCTTCGGCAACGTGTTGGGCGCGTTCGTCATCATGGAGCTGATCGAAGCAGTGGTGCCGGCGGTGGTGCCAATGGTGGCCAGCCTGTATTTTGACATTTTCGACGGTATTCTCCAGGCGTATGTCTTTGTATTCCTGACCAGCATTTATATCAAAGAAGCAATCGAATGACGCGGAGCAGGTGATGAGATGTCCCATGCCTGATGGCCAAAGGCCATAAACCAAGGGGCAAATCGGGAATAACAGAAGGCGAATATATGGATGCTTTGATCACTTTTCTGGAAGCCATTTTGGATCAGGTCGCAGAGCTCGCGATTATCCTGTTTGAAATCGTCGGCGTGGTTATCATTATCGTTTCCGGGGCGCAGGGCGTTTACAATTATGTTCGCCGGAACCCCAGAACGGTCTTGAAACTGGCCCAGGGCTTTGCCACCGGGCTGGAGTTCAAGCTGGGCAGCGAAATCCTCCGTACGGTGGTTGTGCGGGAGTGGACAGAGATTCTGACCGTGGCCGGAATCATCGCCCTACGGGCGGCGCTGACCTTCCTGATTCATTGGGAAATCAAGGAGGAGCGGGAGGAGACCAAGACAGGCTAACGCGGCGGGTTTGCCCGCTGACCGGCCGGCCTGCGGTCCGGCTGCCTCGCATTCTTTTCATCGGCAGTTACATCCAAAGAAGCAATCGAATTATCATAACCCAGTTACCCATTCACTCATGAATCGTTTGAATTATGAAAGGAGTCTTTTAGTATGCTCGCAATTGGTGCAGCAATCGCTGTTTTGTGTGGTGCAGCCGCAGGGCTTAGCATCGGTATCGCAACCTCTCATGCTGTGGACGCAGTGGCCCGTCAGCCGGAGGCCAGCAGCAAGATTATGACGCTGCTGATTATCGGCTGCGCACTGGCAGAGGCAACGGCCATCTACGGTTTCGTCATCGCTCTGCTCTGCGTCCTCCAACTGTGATCGGAAGGCGGGGACCATTGTGCTAGAGGTCAACTATAATTTAATCTTTACTGTAATCAACCTGCTGGTGCTGTTTATCGCCCTGCGCTTCACGTTGTTCAAGCCGGTGCAGAAGATTCTGGAGCAGCGGCAGGAGCTGGTGGAGAAAAGTCTGGCTGACGCGGAGAAGGCCAAAACCAACGCGGAAGCGCTGGAGCGCGCCCGCCTGGAGGAGCAGCAGAACGTGGCCATCGAACGGGCCAAGACTCTGGCCACCGCCCAGCAGCGGGCCACGGAGGAGTATGAACGCATCCTCAGCGACGCCCAGGAGAAGGCGGACAGCATCGTGAAGGAAGCGGAGCAGGACGCCCAGCAGGAGCGGGAAGCCATCCTGCGCCAGGCCCAGACGGAATTGACCGAACTGGTGCTGGACACCGCCACCAAGGCGATGGTGGGCGCAGGCGCGGAGGGTGACAGCGCCCTCTATGACCAGTTTTTGCAGAAGGCGGGGGAGTTAGATGGCGCAGAAAACCGCTGAAACGGGCAGCCGCGTCCCCGTCACCCTGACCTATGTGACGAAACCAACCGAAGCCCAGCTGGCGGGGATTCGGGCCTTCGCCCAACGGCGCTGCCGCCAGGGGGAGATCGACCTGACCCTGAAGGAGGACCCTTCGCTGGGGTCCGGCTTCCTGCTGACGGTGGGGGACGAGGAGTTCGACTGGTCCACCCAGGGTCGGCTGAAGCAGCTTCGGGAGAAGCTGGAGACTGCCTATATCCCCAATAACGACAATCTGATTTCCATCCTGAAGACGCAGCTGGAGCAGTTTGACCTGACGGCGAAGTACACCGAGGTGGGCACCGTCAAGACCGTGGGGGACGGCATCGCCACCATCAGCGGCATCGACCATGCCGCCTATGGTGAAATCATCCTCTTTGACACCGGCACCAAGGGCATGGTGCAGGAGATTCGCCGGGACGAAATCGGCGCAATCCTGTTCGGCAACGACCGGGACATCCACGAGGGCAGCCGGGTGGCCCGCACCGGCAAGAACGCCGGCGTGTCCGTGGGCCGGGGCTACCTGGGCCGGGTGGTGAACGCCCTGGGCGCGCCCATTGACGGCGGCGGGGACATCCTCACCGACGGGTACTATCCCATTGAATCCCCCGCGCCGGGCATTGTGGAGCGTCAGTCCGTGAACCGGCCTCTGGAGACGGGCATCCTGGCCATCGACTCCATGTTCCCCATCGGCCGGGGCCAGCGTGAGCTGATCATCGGCGACCGGCAGACCGGCAAGACCTCTCTGGCGCTGGATACCATCCTGAACCAGAAGGGGAAGGATGTCATTTGCATCTATGTGGCCATCGGCCAGAAGTCCTCCACCATCGCCCGCATTGTGGACATCCTGCGGCGGAACGACGCCCTGTCCTACTCCATCGTGGTGGCGGCTACGGCCAGCGACTCTGCGCCGCTGCAATATATCGCCCCCTATGCGGGCACCGCTATCGGCGAGTATTTTATGCACAGCGGGCAGGACGTGCTGATGGTCTACGATGACCTGAGCAAGCACGCGGTGGCCTACCGTACCCTGTCGCTGCTGCTGGAGCGCTCCCCCGGGCGGGAGGCCTATCCCGGCGACGTGTTCTACCTCCACTCCCGGCTGCTGGAGCGCAGCGCCCAGATGTCGGAGGAGAACGGCGGCGGCTCCATCACGGCGCTGCCCATCATCGAGACGCAGGCTGGAGATGTCTCCGCCTACATTCCCACCAACGTGATTTCCATCACGGACGGACAGATTTTCCTGGAGTCCGACCTGTTCTTTGCGGGGCAGCGGCCTGCCGTCAACGTGGGCCTCTCCGTGTCCCGTGTGGGCGGCGCGGCCCAGACCAAGGCCATGAAGACGGCCACCGGCTCCATCCGAATCGACCTGGCCCAGTACCGGGAGATGGAAATCTTTACCCAGTTCTCCTCCGACCTGGACGATACCACCAAGCGGCAGCTGGTCTACGGCGAAGGGCTGATGGAGCTCTTAAAGCAGCCGCTGTACCATCCGCTGAGCATGGCCGACCAGGTCATCACCCTGGTGGCCGCCCTGAACCAGGCCTTCCTTGAGGTGCCGTTAAAGGACATCAAGGGGATGCAGGCTCAGATGCTGGACTGGTTCCATACGCAGCATGGGGAGGTTCAGCGGGAGCTGGAGCGCAGCAAGGAGCTGTCTCCGACCCTGCGGCAGCAGATCTCCATGCTGGCGAAGGAGTTCGTCCAGTCCCAGATCGGGACGCAGGCATAAGCGGAGGCACGCTATGGCAAACGCGAGGGAAATTAAGTCCCGTATCAAAAGCGTACAGGACACAAAAAAAATCACCACCGCTATGTACCTGATTGCCTCCACCCGGCTGCGCAAGGCGAAGCAGAGCCTGGACGAAACCCGGCCCTACTTCAACACGCTGCAAACCGCCCTGTCCCGGCTGATTCGGCATATGCCGGAGGTGGATAGCATCTATCTCGGTACCGGCAACTATAACGACGACGGCCTGATGCGCCGGGGCTACCTGGTCATCACTGCCGACAAGGGTCTGGCCGGCGCCTACAACAACAACATCCAAAAAGAGGTGCTCCGGCAAATCAAGGCCATGGCAGGCCCCTGGGAGCTGTATGTGGTAGGAGAGTGCGGACGGCAGTTCTTCCAGCACCACGGATATAAAGTTGAGGAGACCTTCCACTACACCGCCCAGAACCCCACCATCGACCGGGCGCGGCATATCGCCGCCGTCCTGCTGGAGCGGTACAGAACCGGCGCGCTGGACGAGATTTACATCGCCTATACGGACATGGAAAACAGCGTCACCACCGCCCCCCGCTTCTTCAAGCTGGCGCCGCTGGAGAAGGGCTACTTCCGCCCCGTGGAGATGGACGAGGACGGCTACGGCGAGAGCTGCGAGTTCATGCCCAGCCTGGGCGAGCTGGTGGACCGCCTGATTCCGGACATCATTGCGGGGTACATCTATTCCGCGCTGGTGGACTCCTATTGCGCGGAGCAGAACGCCCGCATGATGGCCATGGACGCGGCCAACCGGAACGCAGAGGAGATGCTGGCGGAGCTGTCCGTCAGCTATAACCGGATGCGCCAGGCCGCCATCACTCAGGAGATCACCGAGGTGGCCGGCGGGGCCAGGGCGCAAAAGCAGAAACAAGTATCACGAAGGGAGCGAGTATAGACTTGAATCAAGGAAAAATTGTTCAGGTATCCGGCCCTGTGGTGGACGTTGAGTTCCCGGCAGGCTGCCTCCCGAAGCTGAAAGAGGCCCTGGAGGTGGAGCGGGGCGGCAGCCGCTGCGTCATGGAGGTGTCCCAGCATATCGGCGGCAACACGGTGCGCTGCATCATGCTGTCCGGCTCTGAGGGGCTCCACCGGGACCAGGAGGTCATCGCCACCGGCGACTGCATCACCGTGCCGGTGGGCGAGGCCTCGTTGGGGCGGCTCTTTAACGTGCTGGGGACGCCCATTGACGGCGGCGAGCCTGTCACAGACGCCCCCCGCTGGGGCATCCACCGGGATCCCCCCCAGCTTTGCCGACCAGAACCCCGTCCAGGAGATTCTGGAGACGGGCATCAAGGTCATTGACCTGCTGGCGCCCTACGCCAAGGGCGGCAAAATCGGCCTGTTCGGCGGCGCCGGCGTGGGCAAGACGGTGCTGATTCAGGAGCTGATTCACAACATCGCCACCCAGCACGGCGGCTACTCCATCTTCACCGGCGTAGGGGAGCGTTCCCGCGAGGGCAACGACCTGTGGACGGAGATGAAGGAGTCCGGCGTCCTGTCCAAGACGGCGCTGGTCTTTGGCCAGATGAACGAGGCCCCCGGCGTGCGTATGCGGGTGGCGGAGACCGGCCTGACCATGGCGGAGTACTTCCGGGACGTGGAGCATAAGGATGTGCTGCTGTTCATTGACAATATCTACCGCTTCGTCCAGGCCGGCTCCGAGGTGTCCGCCCTGCTGGGGCGGATGCCCTCCGCCGTGGGCTACCAGCCCACCCTGGCCAACGAGATGGGCGAGCTGCAGGAGCGCATTGCCTCCACCCGGAGCGGTTCGGTCACCTCGGTGCAGGCGGTGTACGTCCCTGCGGACGACCTGACCGACCCGGCCCCGGCCAACACCTTCGCCCATCTGGACGCCACCACGGTGCTAAGCCGGAAAATCGCGGAGCAGGGCCTTTACCCTGCCGTTGACCCGCTGGAGTCCGCCTCCCGTATCCTGGAAGCGGACATCGTGGGGGAGGAGCATTACGAGACGGCCCGCCAGGTGCAGGCCGTGCTGCAAAAGTATCAGGAGCTGCAGGACATCATCGCCATCCTGGGCATGGATGAACTGGGGGAGGACGACCGCCTGACGGTGAACCGCGCCCGGAAAATCCAACGGTTCCTGTCCCAGCCCTTCCATGTGGCGGAAAACTTCACCGGCGTACGGGGCACCTACGTCCCCCTGAAGGAGACGATTCGGGGCTTCCAGGCCATCCTCAGCGGTGACATGGACACCTATCCGGAGGCCGCCTTCTTCAACGTGGGCACCATTGACGACGCCATCCAGAAAGCCCATGACATGACAGCGATAGCGGGGTACAAATAAGATGGCGGCGGAGTTTCATCTGGAGGTGCTGGCCTCTGACCGGGTGTTCTACAACGGCCCCTGTGAGAGCGTGACCATCCCCGCCCTGGACGGCGAGCTGGGCGTTCTGGCGGGCCATTCCGAGCTGGTGACAGCCATCGAGCCGGGAATGCTTCGCTTCCAGGTGCCGGGGGAGCAACAGCAGCGCATCGGCGCTGTAGGCGCCGGCTTTGCCCACGTCAACGGGGACCGGGTGTGGGTCCTGGTGGAAACGGCGGAGCGGCCGGAGGAAATCGACGAGGCCCGCGCCCGCCGCGCCTATGAGCAGGCCCAGGAGGAGCTGCGCCAGCGCAAGGGGATGCAGGAGTACCGGCTGACCCAGGCGAATCTGGCCAGAGCCATGAACCGGCTCAAGGTGAAGCGTGGGGAGCGGTTCTGAACCCAAAATCCTCGAAAGAGAGCAGGCGGCTGCCCCGACAGGCAGCCGCCCGTTTTTTCGTCAGGCATCCCCTCATGCCTTTTGCCGTCCCTGAAAGGGGAGGGGCGAGGCGTGAGGAGCGCACCCCCTCAAGTCGGCGACACTGCCCTCAAAGGGACACCATTGGCACAAACAAAAAGCGTGACCTGCACGCAGGTCACGCTTTTTTCTCGTTTGATGGGCTTCCCTCAGCGCTTGTAGCCATCCTTCAGGGACACGCTGCGGTTAAAGACCGGCGCACCGGGGCGGGAGTCGCCGCTGTCCACGCAGAAGTAGCCCAGCCGCATGAACTGATAGGAGGCGGGGGCAGTGGCTTCCGCCAGGAACGCCTCCAGCTTGCAGCCGGTGAGGACGGTCAGGCTGTTGGGGTTCAGGGCGGAAAGAAAGTCCTTCCCGGCGGCATCCGGGTTGGGGTCGTCGAACAGGTTCTCGTAGAGACGCACCTCCGCGTCCACGGAGGTGGCGGCGTCCACCCAGTGCAGGGTGGCCCCCTTCACCTTGCGCCCGTCGGCGGGGTTGCCCCCGGCGGAATCCGGGTCGTAGGTAGCCAGCACCTCGGTGATGTTGCCGTCCTCATCCTTGACGCAGCCGGTGCAGCGAATCAGATACGCGCCCTTCAGCCGGCACTCCGGCCCGTCTGGGAAGAGGCGCTTGTACTTGGGGGCCTTCTCCTCCAGAAAGTCCTCCGCCTCAATATACAGGTTCCGGGAGAAGGTGACCTCGTGGCTGCCCATCTCCGGGTGCTTGGGATGGTTCTCGATGGGGAAGGTTTCGTGCTTGTCCTCCGGGTAGTTGGTGATGGTCAGCTTCACCGGATGCAGCACCGCCATGACCCGCTGGGCGGTGTCGTCCAAGTCGGCCCGGAGGCAGTGCTCCAGGAAGGCGTACTCCACCGTGGAGTCGGCCTTGGCCACGCCCACCTGCTCAGAGAAGGCCCGGATGGCGGCCGGGGTATACCCCCGCCGCCGCAGGCCGCAGATGGTGGGCATTCGGGGGTCGTCCCATCCGGAGACGTAGCCCTGCTCCACCAGGGCGCGCAGCTTGCGCTTGGACATCACCGTATGGTCGATGCCCAGCCGGGCGAACTCAATCTGCCGGGGCTTGGCCGGGGCGGAGATGTTGGCGATCACCCAATCGTACAGAGGCCGGTGGGCCTCGAACTCCAGGGTGCAGAGGCTGTGGGTGATGCCCTCGATGGCGTCCTCAATGGGGTGGGCGAAGTCGTACATGGGGTAGATGCACCACTGGTCGCCGGTGCGGTGATGGCTCTGGTGCTTGATGCGGTAGAGGGCGGGGTCCCGCATATTGAAGTTGCCGGAGGCCAGGTCGATTTTCGCCCGCAGGGTCATGGCCCCGTCGGGGAACTCCCCAGCCCGCATCCGGGCGAACAGGTCCAGGCTCTCTTCAATGGGCCTGTCCCGGTAGGGACTGGTGGCAGGGGTGTTGATGTCCCCACGGTTTGCGGCCATCTCCTCCGGGGACAGCTCGCAGACGTAGGCCAGCCCCTTCTGAATCAGCTCCACGGCGTAGCCGTACATCTGCTCAAAGTAGTCGGAGGCGTAGTAGAAGCGGTCCTCCCAGTCGTAGCCCAGCCATTTGATGTCCTCCTGGATGGCGTCCACATACTCCACGTCCTCCTTGGTGGGGTTGGTATCGTCCATCCGGAGGTTGCACTGGCCGCCGTACTTCTGGGCGGTGCCGAAGTCCACATAGATGGCCTTGGCATGGCCGATGTGCAGGTAGCCGTTGGGTTCCGGTGGGAACCGGGTGTGGACGGTCATGCCGGCATAGCGCCCGTTTTCCGCAATATCCGCATCAATGAAGTCATGGATAAAATTCTGTGACATGATGGCGTCTTTGTTTTCAGTCATGGAGCACACTCCTCAATCTCAATCTCTCCCTTATTATAGGCGAAAGTCAGCGGTTTTGCAAGGGGGATAGCGCATGGATTCATGGCAGTGCAGCTTAAAGGGATTGTGCTCCTTAGACAAGGATAGATAACGGAAACAGGTGGCTGCCTGACCGCGAGGTGGTTTTCCTTAGATGTGGTTCTTTGAAGGAAATACCGTGTTTGCCCTCCGGGGGCCCTATTTCTTGCTCCGCCAAAAAATAGGGGAAAGAAGGCGGCTTAAGAGGGGAGCCTGTGGCCCCCCTCTTAAGAATCTCCCCGTATCAGGCAACCGGC
>JAJPXL010000174.1 GCA_021205455.1 Clostridiales bacterium | reverse complement strand
AACTTCTCTGCTTTTTTCTGGGCTTGGGGGGGTCATATCATTTTAGCACATACAAAAAATTGAAAAAGTTGCAGTCAAAGACTGGCAAAAAAAAGGCGGCATAACCCGTCCAACCCTGCATATACTGAACGTGGACAGCGGGAACGCCTCCATCCTCCCTCCTGAGTTGACGCCCACAGCCCAGCGACAAGCTGTGGGCCGCCGGAAACTGGGCGGAGGGTCAGGCTTGCGGCCCTCTGCCCGGATGTGGGACACAGGCCGTGTCCCGGCGGCGCACCCCGGCGGAGGGTGCGCCGCCTTTGCAGTTCCGGCAGGTTGGGGGAACTACCGCTTTGCCCTCCCAGTGGGGTTGCTCTCCTTAGATATGGTTCTCTGAAGGAGTTACCACGTTTGCCCTCCCGGCGGGCCCCATTTCTCGTCCCGCCGAGAAAAGCAGGCCATGCCCAGGCAAGGGCAAACACGGTATTCTATTTAAAGAACCATATCTAAGGAGAACAGGCCCGCCGGGAGGGCAACCACGGCAGTTCCTTCCAAGAGCCTCGTCTAAGGAACCCCACCCCTCCGCCTCCTTCGGAAGCACCTCCTCCGCCGGCAGCCGGCCCCACGCCCCGCGCTGAGGCGCTTTTCGGACATATCACAAATCTTGTCCATTATTTTGCACAAATTTCACAAAAGAAATCCTTGCAAATACCTGTAGATTGGGATAAAATAAAGAAGCGGTATCCTTATTACTTTGCCGAAAAAAGGATACGAAAGCAATTCATCCCAGCGGGATGACGAAATCAAAGAACAGAAAGGCGGTGAGACGATGTCTCTGGAAGCAGTCAAACAAGTGACGGAAGCGGAAGAGCGGGCGAAGGCGCGCAAGGCCGAGGCGCAGCAGGAAGCGAAGAAGCTGGCAGCCGACGCGGAGAAGGCTGGGCAGGCCACGGTGCAGCGGGCCAGGCAGGCCGCGGGCGACGCTGTTGCGGAGCTGATGACTCAGGCTGAGCAGTGGGCCGGCGTCCGCACGGACCAGATCATCCGGGAAGCGGAAGGTGCCTGCGACCAGCTCCGCGCCCAGGCCCAGCAGCGGCTTGAGCAGGCAGCATCACTGATTGTCGAAAGGGTGGTGAATGCCTGATGTCCATTGTCAGAATGAAGCGGCTGCGCCTGATTGTGATGGCGGAGGAGCGGGACGAGCTGTTCTCCCGCCTGCTTCATGTTGGCTGCGTGGAGATGACGGAACCGGATGAGCTGCTGTCCGACCCGGATTGGGCCGCCCTGCTCAGCAGGGATACCAGCAGCCTTGGCTCCGTCAAGGCGGACATCGCATCGGTGACCAGTGCGCTGGCGACGCTGAAAAAATATGCCCCGGTAAAAACCGGCCTCTTCGTCAAGCGCAGCCCCATCTCAGAGGCGGACTTCTTCAATGTGGAAAAGGCGAAGGCGTCTCTGGCAAACGCGCAGGAGATCAACGAAAGCGTGTCCACCATCACTCAGCTGGAAACTCAGCAGGAGCGGCTGTCTGCCCAGCGGGCCGGCCTGACCCCCTGGGAGACGCTGGACCTGCCCCTGGAGCAGGAGGGCACCCAGACCACCACCCTTCTGCTGGGCACCATCCCCATGGCCACCGACCTGGGCGAGGTGCGGGGCGAGCTGGCGGAGCGTGCCCCGCTGACGGAGCTGATGACCGTCAGCGAGGACAAGGAGTTCCACTACGTCCTCCTCATCTGCCACAAAGCGGAGTGGCCCAACGCCCAGGAGGTGCTGAAGCCCCACACCTTCTCCTCCATCCGGTTCAAGGAGTTCACCGGCACAGCCCGGGAGAATATCCAGGCCCTGACAGCGGAGATCGACCGCATCGAGCAGGAAAAGGAGGCAGCCAAGGCCCGTATTGTGGCCCTTGGCCCCTGCCGGACCGACCTGCAGCTCCTCCAGGACCGGCTGAACCAGGACGCCGCCAAGGAGGCCGCGGAGGAGAACGGCCTGACCGACGGCCAAATCGTCTACCTGGAAGGCTGGGTGGAGGCCCCCAAGCAGGACAAGCTGGAGCGGGAGCTGAAAAAGTTCGACCTGGCCTATGAGCTGACCGACCCGGAGGAGGGAGAAATGCCCCCCTCCAAGCTGGACAACCCGGACTGGATGAAGCCCATCAACATGGTGACGGAGATGTACTCCGCCCCCGCCTATGACGGCATCGACCCCAACCCGGTGGTGTTCTTCTGGTATGTATTCTTCTTCGGCTTTATGTTTGCGGATGTGGGATACGGCATCGTGATTTTCCTGGTGTCCTTCTTCATCACCCGCACTTACCACCCCAAGGGGGGTGTGGGCAACGCCTTTGGTCTGGGCCAGTGGCTGGGCCTGTCCACCTTCATCTGCGGCATCTTCACCGGCGGCTTCTTCGGCAACTCCATCGAGGTGTTCAGCGAAACCTTCCTGGGCATCGCATCGGAGAACCTGCCGGGCTGGCTGCAGGCCTTTAATAACGGCATCATCGTCAACCCCATCAACGACCCCATGACCCTGCTGATTCTGTCCATCGTGCTGGGCGCGGTGCAGCTGGTGTGCGGTCAGTGCATCCACATCTATATGGAGGCTCGGGACGGGCACCCCATGGAGGGCATCCTGGACGTGGTGCCCTGGTGGATTCTATTCATTGGCATTGGGTTGATCGCCCTGACCGGCTCCGCCGTGGGGCTGATTATCGGCGTGGTGGCCCTGGTGGCCACCCAGGGCAGGCACAACCGGGGCATTTTCAGCAAGATTTTCGGCGGCGTTTCCTCGCTGTACGACATCACCAGCTGGCTGTCCGACCTGCTGTCCTACGCCCGTCTGATGGCCCTGATGCTGGCCACCAGCGTCATCGCCATGGTGTTCAACACCCTGGCGGCCCTGCCCGGCAACATCATCGCCTTTATCCTCATCTTTCTCATTGGCCACGTCTTCAACATCGGCGTCAACCTGGTTGGCACCTACGTCCACGCCGCCCGGCTTCAGTATCTGGAGTACTACGGCAAGTTCTATAAGGACGGCGGCACCTTCTTCAAGCCGCTGCACTATAACACAAAATTTGTCGATATTATCGAGGAGGAAACTTAACTATGGATAATTTAGGTCTTGCAATCGCCATCTTCGGCGCATCCTTTGCTGTTCTGATTTGCTGCATCGGCTCCGGCCGGGGCGTTGGCATGGTGGGCGAAGCCTCTGCGGGCGTCCTGACCGAGGACCCCAGCAAGTTCACGTCCTGCCTGATCCTCCAGATTCTGCCCGGCACCCAGGGCCTGTACGGCCTGGTCATCTGGTTCTGGGCCATGCTCCAGCTGAACGTCATGGCAGGCGACCCGCTGACCCTGACCGTGCCCCAGGGCATCGGCTATCTGCTGGCCTGTATGCCTATGGCTTTCGGCGGCTATTTCAGTGCCATCGCCCAGGCCCGTTGCGCCGCCTCCGGCGTGGCCCTGGTTGCCAAGCGCCCCGAGGAAATGTCCAAGGGCATCATCCTGACGGTCATGGTGGAGTTCTACGCCATCCTGTGCCTGCTGGCTTCCTTCCTGACCATCATGTTCCTGACCAGCTCCATCACCGGCTAACTTCCCTGCGCGGGAATCACCGGTTGAAAGGAGAAGTGACATGACTGGTATTGAAAAAATCACCCAGCGCATTGACGCCGACGCCCAGGCGGAGGTCAACGCCATCCTCTCCCGCGCCCAGGAGCAGGCGGACGCCACCGCCCAGCGCTACCAGGCCGAGGCAGACAAGGTTTCCGCCGAAGTCCTGGCCAAGGGCGAAGCCGACGCCAGGGAGCGGGAGGAGCGCCTCTGCTCTGCGGCAGAAATGCGCTCCAAACAGCTCCTGCTGAAAACCCGGCAGGAGATGCTGGACGAAGCCTTTCGGCTGGCCCTGGAGCAGCTCCAGTCCCTGCCCCCGGCGGAGATGACCGAACTGCTGGCCAAGCTGGCGGCCCAGGCCAGCAGCAGCGGAACGGAGCAGGTGGTGCTGGATGAGGCCACCCGGGTCCAGTGCGGCCCCCAGGTGGTGGCCAGAGCCAACGAGCTGCTGGGCGGCAGGGGCAGGCTGAGCCTCGCCCCGGAGGCGGGGCGCTTCCAGGGCGGCCTGGTGCTGAGCGATGGAGGGGTGGAGGTCAACTGCGCCTTCCCCACGCTGGTGCGTCTGGCCAGGAACCAGACCGCCGGCGAGGTGGCCAAGGTGCTGTTTGATGAAACGCCTTCCTGAACGCCGGACGGGCGAGGCCCGTCGAATCAGTGAAGGAGGAACGAAATGTCTCATAAGTTAAAGGACACCGAATATCTGTTCCTCTCCACCCGCATCCGCGTTCTGGAGCGCACCCTGCTGACCAGGGAGCGCATGGAGCGGATGCTGGACGCTCAGACCAACGAGGAAGCGGTCAAGGTGCTGGTGGAATGCGGCTATCCCGAGATGCCCGTCGTAGACGTGGACACGGTGAACGCCGCCCTGGTGAAAATGCGGGAGAAGGTCTTTGAAGACCTGTATTCCTACGCCCCTGACCCCGCCATGATTGACGTGTTCAAGGTAAAATACGATTATCACAATGTTAAGACCATTCTGAAAAGCGAGGCCATGGGCCTGGACCCCGCCCGGCTGCTGGTGGACTGCGGCAGGGTGCCCGCTGCGGAGCTGGCGGAGCAGCTGAAGCCCTCCGACCGGAAGGCGGACGGCGACAGCACCCCCCTGCTGGACGCGGCCAGGGAGGCCAGAGAGCTGCTGACCACCTCCCACGACCCCCAGCGCAGCGACTGCGTGCTGGACCGGGCCTACTTTCGGGAGATGACGGCGATGGCCGAGGCCACCGGCTCCGACTTCCTGGAGGGCTACGTCCGCCTGCTGGTGGACGCCGCCAACCTGAAAAGCCTGGTGCGGGTGCTGCGGATGGGCAAGAAGCGCTCCTTCCTGGAGGGCATCCTGTTTGAGGGCGGCAACGTCAGCGTGGACAGGGTGCTGGACTGCATGGAGGAGGACGCCTCCCTGGAGGCCGCCTATCGGGACAGCCTGTTCCAGGAGGCGGCGGCGCTGGGCCAGGCCGCCGTTCACGGCGGCGAGCTCACCGGCTTCGAGAAGGCCTGCGACAACGCCCTGGTGCGCTATGTGGCCGCCTCCAAGTATATCCCCTTTGGGGAGCAGCCGGTGGTGGCCTATCTGGTGGCCAAGGAGAACGAGCTGACCGCCGTTCGCATCATTATGACCGGACGTCTGGCCGGTCTCAGCGCGGATACCATCCGGGAAAGGCTGCGTGAATCCTATGTATAACATCGCGGTATTGGGCGATCGGGAGTCCGTCATGGGCTTCAAGGCCCTGGGGCTGGCGGTCTACTCCGCCGAGACGGTGGAGGAGGCCAGAAAGACCCTCCACCACCTGGCCCGGGACGGCAAAACCGCCATCATCTACCTGACGGAGCAGTACGCTGCGGAGATGCCCGATGAAATCGCCAAGTATAAGGACGAGGTCATGCCGGCCATCATCCTCATCCCCGGCAAGGCGGGCAGCCTCGGCATTGGGATGCAGAACATCACCGACTCCGTGGAGCGCGCCGTCGGCGCCGACATTTTCTGACGTGTCCGCCCTTCCCTGCCCCGATGCAGGCGGGAAGGCGGCTACCCTTATTTTGAAAGAAGGTAATAACGAATGGGCAAAATCGTAAAGGTATCCGGCCCGCTGGTGGTGGCCACCGGTATGCAGGATGCCAATATGTCCGACGTGGTGCGTGTGGGTGAGCAGCGGCTCATCGGAGAGATCCTGACCATGGAGGGCGATTCCGCCTCCATCCAGGTCTATGAGGAGACCTCCGGCCTCGGCCCCGGCGCGGAGGTGGTGAGCACCGGCTCCCAGCTGTCCGTGGAGCTTGGCCCCGGCCTGCTGGAGAATATCTATGACGGCATCCAGCGGCCCCTGGAGGGCATCATGGCCATCTGCGGCACCAACATCCGCCGCGGCATCGAGGTGCCCGCCCTGGACCGGGACAAGAAGTGGGACTTCACCGCCACCGCCAAGGTGGGCGACCGGGTCACCGGCGGCGACTTTTTGGGCGACGTGCAGGAGACCGCCTCTGTCCTCCACCACATCATGGTCCCTGTGAAGAGCAGCGGCACCATCAAAGAGATTCGCTCCGGCTCCTTCACCGTCACCGACACCATCGCCGTGCTGGAGCATGACGACGGCACCACCGAGGAGCTGACCATGATGCAGAAGTGGCCCGTCCGTGTGGGCCGCCCCTACACCAAGAAGTATTCCCCCAACGTCCCCCTCCAGTCCGGCCAGCGGGTCATTGACACCCTGTTCCCCGTGGCGAAGGGCGGCACCGCCGCCGTCCCCGGCCCCTTCGGCTCCGGCAAGACCGTGGTGCAGCACGCCCTGGCCAAGTGGGCGGATGTGGACATCGTGGTCTATATCGGCTGCGGCGAGCGGGGCAACGAGATGACCGACGTGCTGCGGGAGTTCCCGGAGCTGGTGGACCCCCGCACCGGCGAGACGCTGATGAAGCGCACCGTGCTGATCGCCAACACCTCCGATATGCCGGTGGCCGCCCGTGAGGCCTCCGTCTACACCGGCATCACCATCGCGGAGTATTTCCGGGATATGGGCTATGACGTGGCCGTCATCGCCGACTCCACCTCCCGCTGGGCCGAGGCCCTGCGTGAGATGTCCGGCCGTATGGAGGAGATGCCCGGCGAGGAGGGCTACCCCGCCTACCTGGCCAGCCGCCTGGCCCAGTTCTACGAGCGGGCGGGCATCGTCCAGTGCATCGGCTCTGACGAGGCGCGCAAGGGCAGCCTGACGGCTGTGGGCGCGGTCTCCCCGCCCGGCGGCGACCTGTCCGAGCCGGTGAGCCAGGGCACCATGCGCATCGTGAAGGTGTTCTGGTCCCTGGACGCCTCCCTGGCCTACCGCCGTCACTTCCCCGCCATCAACTGGCTGAACTCCTACTCCCTGTATGAGGACTCCCTGCGGCCCTGGTATGAGCAGCACTTCGGCCCTGAATACTCCCAGAACCGGGCCAAGGCCCTGGCTATCCTCCAGGAGGAGGCCAGCCTGAACGAAATCGTTCAGCTGGTGGGCAAGGACTCCCTCTCCGCCAAGGACCAGCTGACGCTGGAGACCGCCCGTATCATCCGGGAGGACTTCCTCCAGCAGAACGCCTTTGTGGACATTGACTGCTTCTCCGACTACCGCCGCCAGTTCCTGATGCTGAGCATCATTCTGGACTATGACCGGCTGTGCCGCGACGCCCTGGACAAGGGAGCCGACCTGAACGCCCTGTTCACCATCGAGGCCAGAAACGGCATCGGCCGGGCCAAGACCGTGCCGGTGGACGAGTACGAGGCCGTTTACGCCAAGCTGGCCGAGGATATGGCCCAGCAGATCGCGGAAATCGCCCAGCGAGGGGAGGAGGATGACGGATGATTAAGGAATATAAAACCATAGAGTCCATCAACGGCCCCCTGATGGTGGTCACCCGTGTGGACGGCGTCACCTATGACGAACTGGTGGAAATCGAGCTGCCGGACGGCACCGTCCGCCGTGGCAAGGTGCTGGAGGTCAACGGCAGCAACGCCGTGGTGCAGCTGTTCGAGGCCGCCTCCGGCATCAACCTGCGGGACACCAAGGTGCGCTTCCTGGGCCACCCCCTGGAGCTGGGCGTGTCCGGCGATATGCTGGGCCGGGTCTTCTCCGGCATGGGCGAGCCCATCGACGGCGGCCCGGAGATTCTGGCGGAGGCCCATCGGGACATCAACGGCCTGGCCATGAACCCCGCCGCCCGGGACTACCCGGACGAGTTCATTCAGACCGGCATTTCCGCCATTGACGGGCTGAACACCCTGGTCCGTGGGCAGAAGCTGCCCATCTTCTCCGGCTCCGGCCTGCCCCACAACCAGCTGGCCGCCCAAATCGCCCGTCAGGCTAGGGTGCTGGATGACGACTCCAACTTCGCCGTGGTCTTTGCCGCCATCGGCATCACCTTTGAGGAGTCGGAGTACTTCGTCCAGGAGTTCACCCGCACCGGCGCGCTGGAGCGCACCGTCCTCTTTATCAACCTGGCCAACGACCCCGCCGTGGAGCGTATCTCTACCCCCCGTATGGCGCTGACCGCCGCGGAGTACCTGGCCTTTGACAAGGGGATGCACGTCCTGGTCATCCTGACCGACATCACCAACTACGCCGAAGCCCTCCGTGAAGTCTCCGCCGCCAAGAAGGAGGTCCCCGGCCGCCGGGGCTATCCCGGCTACCTGTACACCGACCTGGCCACCATGTACGAGCGGGCCGGCCGCCAGATGGGCAAGAAGGGCTCCATCACCATAATTCCCATCTTGACCATGCCGGAGGACGACAAGACCCACCCCATCCCCGACCTGACCGGCTATATCACCGAGGGGCAGATCATCCTGAGCCGGGAGCTGTACCGCAAGGGCGTGCTGCCCCCCATCGACGTCATGCCCTCCCTGTCCCGTCTGAAGGACAAGGGCACCGGCGCAGGCAAGACCCGTGAAGACCACTCCGGCACCATGAACCAGCTCTTCGCCGCCTACGCCACCGGCAAGGAGAACCAGGAGCTGATGGCCATTCTGGGCGAGGCGGCCCTGTCCCCGGTGGATTTGCAGTACGCGAAGTTTGCCGACGAGTTCGAGCGCCGCTACGTCACCCAGGGCCAGGACGAGAACCGTTCCATCTTCGAGACGCTGGATTTGGGCTGGGAGCTGCTGAAGCTCCTGCCGGAGAACGAACTGAAGCGTATCAAACCGGAGTATATCGAGAAGTATCTCCATGGCAAGGGCGCAGAATAAGGAGGGATAGCCTATGCCTTCCGCAACAGTCAATGCCACCCGCATGGAGCTGACCAAACAGAAGAAACGTCTGGCCACCTCCACCCGGGGCCACAAGCTGCTGAAGGACAAGCGGGACGAGCTGATGAAGCAGTTCCTGGACCTGGTGCGGGAGAACCGCGCCCTGCGCAAAAAGGTGGAGGACGCGCTGATGCGCGCCCACGGCTCCTTTACCGTGGCCTCCGCCCTGATGAGCAGCGAGGTGCTGGAGCAGAGCCTGCTGTACCCCAAGCAGAGTGTGGAGCTGGACATGACTTACAAAAATATCATGTCCGTCAACGTACCCATGTACCACTTTGAGACGGCCAGCGCCGACGCGGGGGAGATTTACCCCTACGGCTTCGCCACCACCAGCTGCGAGCTGGACGACGCGGTGGACGCCCTTTCCTCCGTCTTTGAGGATATGCTGAAGCTGGCCCAAATCGAAAAGGCCACCCAGCTGCTGGCGGAGGAAATCGAAAAGACTCGCCGCCGGGTGAACGCCCTGGAATATGTGGTAATCCCCGACTGCCAAGAGAAAATCAAGTCCATCTCCATGAAGCTGGACGAGAACGAACGCAACAACACCATCCGCCTGATGAAGGTGAAGGATATGATGTTGGCGGAGCAAATCGAAGCCAACCGCAAAGCGGACGCCGCCGCCATGGCGGAGTTCAAAGCCAAAAACCAGGTGTGAGCCGCAGGGCAACACGCAAACGGGCTGCCGCAAGGGATTGCGGCAGCCTGCTTTCTGTGGGCCGCTGCCCACCCCGTCCCATAAAAGGAGCCTCCTATGGAACTTTCCCTGATACATGAAGCAAATTACGACGCGGAGATGGAGCGCCGCGTTCTCCCGGCCCTCTCCGCCCTCCGCCAGGCGGGGACAGTCTGCCCCAGGCCCGCCCAGCCGATTTATTACGAGCTGTACCGCCCCCAGGCCCCAAGGGGGTGGGTGGTAATTTCCCACGGCCTCTGCGAAAGCATCCTCAAGTACCAGGAAACCATCTGGTACTTCCTCCAGGCGGGCTACGCCGTGGCCATGCCGGAGCACCGGGGCCATGGGCACAGCTTCCGCCCGGTGAAGGACCTGAAGCTGACCCATGTGGAGCGGTTTGACGACTATGTGGAGGACTTCCTGTTCTTCTTCCGGCAGGTGGTGCAGCCAAAAGCGGAGGGGCTGCCTATCTTCCTCTATGGGCACTCCATGGGGGCGGCCGTCGCCCTGCGGGCGGTGGAGGAGAACCCGACGCGTACCGGGGAAAACCTGGTTATGTAAAACCCACTGAAAGAGGCCAAAACCAAAGGCA
>JAJPXL010000067.1 GCA_021205455.1 Clostridiales bacterium | reverse complement strand
GCGGTAGTCAGGCCCGCCGGGAGGGCAAACGCTTTATTTCCTTATAGTATCCTTGTCTAAGGAGTGCAATCCCATGAAAAACGAACTGGAACGCCTGCGCGGGGCGCTGGCCCGGCAGGCCGCCCCGGCGGCAGATCGGCCCCAGGCTGCCGCGGTGCTGGTGCCGCTGGTGGAGACGGAGGAGGGCTGCGCCCTGCTGTACGAGGTGCGTGCGACCACCCTGCGCCGCCAGCCGGGGGAGGTCTGCTTCCCCGGCGGAGGCATCGAGGGGGCGGAGACGCCCCGGGAGGCCGCCCTGCGGGAAACCTGGGAGGAGCTGGCCATTCCCCCGGAGGCCGTCACCCTGCTGGGAACGCTGCCCCTGGCGGAGCACAGCTCCCGGCGGCAGGTGTACCCTGTGGTGGGGGTGGTGCCCCAGGCGGCGGTGGAGAGGGCGCAGCCCTCCCCGGCGGAGGTGGGGCGCATCTTCACCGTGCCGGTGGACTGGCTGCTGGCAAACCCGCCCAGCCGTACCTCCTTCACCCTGGCCCCGGAGCATTTGGAGGGGCAGCCTCCGGCGGCCCGGCGCTTCCTGAAGGACTATCGCCTCCGGCAGGAGGCCATGTACTGGCCCTGGGACGGGGAGACCATCTGGGGCCTGACCGCCCGCATCACCCGGCAGCTGCTGACCTGCTGGGCGGAAGTTTTTCACAGCCTGTGAAAAAATGACAAGCGGTAACAGGCCGCAACAAACCGGAAACAGAAGGGAGCAAACCGGCATGACACCCCAGGATACCAACGGCAGAGACACCATCTGGAAGCTGGAGACGAATCTGGACGACATCACCGGGGAAAACCTGGGCTTCGTCATGGAGCTGCTGCTCTCTGCAGGGGCGCGGGACGTGTACTACCAGCCCATCTATATGAAGAAGAACCGCCCGGCCTGCCTGCTCAGCGTGATTTGCACCGAGGAGCAGCGTCCGGCGCTGGAGGAGGTCATCTTCCTCCACACCACCACCATCGGCATCCGCCGGGTGGAGATGGAGCGGACCATCCTCCCCCGCAGGATGGCCCAGGTGGAGACGGCCCTGGGCCGGGTGGCGGTGAAGGTCTGCACCCTGCCGGACGGGTCGGAGCGGGCCTACCCGGAGTACGACAGCGTGACCGCCCTGTGCCGGGCCACCGGGGAGAGTTATCAGACGGTGTACCGCCTGGCCCAGACTACCTGGGAAGCGGGAAAATCGGCCCAATAAAGGCGCTTGCCACCCCTAAACCGGCGATTCTCGCAAAGCGAGAGTGATTTACGGTCTGTGGGGTGGCTTTTTTTGCGGGAATTTGCTAGGATAAAACTGTCCAAAGGGCCCGGACAGCAAAACGTGTAAGGAGTGAAGTACCGTGGAAGCGAAAACGATAGGAAAATTCATCGCCGTTCTCCGCAAGGCCAACGGCATGACCCAGAAGGAGCTGGCGGAGAAGCTGAACGTCTCCGATAAAGCGGTGAGCCGCTGGGAGCGGGACGAGAGCCTGCCCGACCTGACCCTGATCCCGGTGATCGCGGAGCTGTTCGGGGTGACGGCGGACGAGCTGCTCCGGGGGGAGCGCAACCCTGCCGGGGAGGCGGCTGAGCCGGCCCGTCCCTCCGCCCGGACGGAGAAGCAAATCGCCCACATCCTGGAGGAGGGAAAAAACAGACTGATGGCCCAAAGTATGCTGCCTGTCGGGCTGTGCCTGGCGGGGCTGCTGGGGGCGATGGTGGCGAACTTCGGCTTTAACCGGGCCTACATCGGCTTCTTTGTGGGCTGCCTGTTCTATGTGGCGGCGATTCTATGCCAGGCAACGTTCTGCATTCTTGCCTATGGAAAGGTGAAAGGAGAGGAATTTGAAGGGGAAGGACTAAACGACTATAAGCGATATGTCCTGTTCACTTTGCGGGTCGGAGTTGGATTAGCAGTGGTGCTGTTTGGCGCTACGCTCCCGCTGTTCCTGCTGACGGAGCATACTTATGTGGGGCTGTTGCGCACGACATGGCTGGCCTATGGACTGCTGGGCGGCGCGATTGCGGCTCTGATATGGGGAATCCTGTGCGTGGCTATTTCCAAGGTGGCGGAAAAGCGCAGGTTTTATGTGCCGACAGAGCGGGAAAAGACTCGTGACGCGCTGCGGTGGAAGGCGAGAAGGAAGGTTTGGGGAGTCACCCTGCTGGTGATGGCGGTGACGCTCCTGGGGCAGGTAGTATTCAACCTCGGCGTGACGGACAGAGATCTGATGGAGGGTACCGTTTTCACTGACGTTGACAGCTTTCAGACCTATATGGGGACAGCGGCGGAGGACGGCGATGAGGAGATAACAGAGGCCGGTTCCGTGCTGTATGATGAGGATGGCAACGAACTTGCGTCGCGCGAACCGGCCGCTGGAGACGATGAATCGGACTATGACGTCTACGCAAATTTCACAGGCCCGGACGGTACTCCGCTGGAGTATGTGTGGCGGAATACGGATGTCTGGCAAATCGCGTGCAGCGGTGAAGGGGATAACTGGCAGGTGATAGTGTTCACGGAGGAGGACTTCGCCCAGGCCAGCAGCATCAGATCAACGGTCAATACGATTTGGCTCGTTGGCTATATTGCAGAGCTGGCGGCGGGCATCCTCTGGTACCGCCATGAGCTAAAAAAGAAAAAACTCAAGTGACAAACGCGACAAAGCGCGCCCGCAGGCAACCGCCTGCGGGCGCGTTCTGGTTTGATGTGAGCGGATTATTTTGCCTTTGCAGGCTTCTTCTTGTTCAGCTGGGCGTTCAGCACCTGGCAGCAGGCCAGGTCGCCCAGCACGTTGACGCAGGTGGCCCCCATGTCCGCCAGGGTGTTCACGCTGATGTACACCCCCATGATGCCGCTGGGCAGCCCCGCCATGGCGGACAGGGCGGCGAAGGAGGCGATGGCCCCGCCGGGGACGCCGGGGGTGCCGATGCTCAGCAGCACGTTGGCCAGCAGGATCACCACCATCATGCTGATGCTGACCTCCACCCCGCAGGCCGAGGCGAAGAAGGTGATCATAAAGCTCATGACGATGGACACGGCGTCCATGTTCACCGTGGCCCCCAGGGGGATGGCCAGAGAGGTGATTTCATTGGGGCAGTCCAGTTCCTCCTCCATGCACTTCATGCTCAGGGGGATGGTGGCGGAGGAGGAGCAGGTGCCGAAGGCGTTCAGCGCCGCCGGAGCCACGGCGGAGAAGAACTTGCGGATGGAGCACTTGCCCAGCGTCCGCACCAGCCCGCCGTAGAACACCACGGCGTACAGGAAGTAGGTGACGTACAGGGCGATCATCACGGTGGCCAGGGACAGGATGGTGTCGGTGCCGTTGGCCTCCACCACGGTGGCGATGGAGCAGAGGACGCCCAGCGGGGTGAAGTACATCACCACAGAGATGATTTTCAGCGAAACATCGTTCACCGAGGTGATGACGGCCATCAGCGGCTCCCCCTTCTCCCCCACGGCCAGGATGGTGAAGCCGATGATGAGGGCGAACACCAGCACCTGAAGCATATTGCCGTCGGCGAAGGAGGCGATGGGGTTGGAGGGGATCAGGTTCTCCAGCGTGTCCAGCAGGCTGGTGAACTGGGTGGCCTCCACGGTGCTCTCCGTCATCTCAATGGTGACGCCGGTGCCCAGATTCAGAAGCCGGGGCAGCACCAGGCCCAGGGCGCTGGCCACAGCGGTGGTCAGCAGGAAGAACAGCAGGGACAGCCCGCCGATTTTCCCGGTCCTGCTGACGCTGCCGATGCCGTGGATGCCCACGATGATGGAGCAGAACACCAGGGGATAAATCATCATGTTCAGCGCGTTCATGTACAGGGAGCTGACGACGGACAGGATGCTGTAGAACCACCCCACATCGCCGGGCACCAGCAGGCCCAGCAGGATGCCCAGCACCAGGCCGATGAAGATGGCCAGGGTGATGTTGACTTTTTGGAAGAGCTTCATAGGAATCTACCTCTCAATCTTTTTCATTTGCGGCCGGCAGTCCGCCGCAGGATTCAGTCACAGATAATAGCATAGCACGAAAAATCGCCGCTGTAAACCAAAAAGTTCACAGCGGCAGGCAGGAGCTTCTGAACCCCCAATATTATACACAAGATTCGTCAGTGCGATATTGAATTTTGCTCGTTTCATTCCAATCGAGCGCAAGGTAATTCCATGCATGGAACCGGTCATAAAACCGAAGATGTGTTCAATGCGGGCGCGGGTCTTGGATTTCAGACGATTGCTCTCTTTCGGCGCATCCGTCAATGGATGATTGCACTGCCCTTTCTCATGGATTCGAATCTCAAGCCCTTCCGGCAGCGAAGCATGGAGTGCTTTCCCTGTATAGGCACTGTCAGCATAGAGAATTCTATCCCGGTCATCTATCAGCTTCGGCAGCAGCCTGCTATCATGGACGCTGGTATTTGTCACCGCAAAACCGATGATAAACCTGCTGTCTGCATCGGCTTTCACATGGTCTTTGTATCCGAAATGGACTTCGTTATTCTTTTTCGCCTACCTGTTGCAACCCGCAATTACAACTTTCCATCACAGCAGCTTCCGATATTCCGTGGGCGTGACGCCCTCGAATTTGCGGAAGTTCCGCGCCAGGGTGTCCGAGCTGTTATAACCAACCCGGTCGGCCACCTGGGCCACGGTCAGCTTGGGATTTTTCAGCAGCTCTTTCGCGGCGGTGATGCGGCAGCGATTCATGTAATCCGCCACGCTCATATCAAATTTCCGTTGGAACATTCGGGTCAGCCGCTTTACGCCGACGCCTGCGTGTTCACAGACTGCCGTCACATCCAGGTTTCGGTCTCCAACATGAGCTTGGATATAATCCAGGGCCCGGGCGATGATTCCATCCTCCTCGGAGCTGTTGGCGGCCAGTTCAGCGGCCTGCTGGAATACAATTTGCGTGACCTCCTTCAGTGCGGCAATGGAGTCTGCCCCCTGAAGGCGGTTCGAGGCCGCCACCGCGTCAATACCGGGGATGTGTGCCGCAATCAACCCTTCTGCCAGGAGATTGGCGATGGTTTGCAGGCGGTTGTGGACTATATCGTAGTTCTTCCGCAGCGGGGCGACGTGCTCCTCCAAAATCACGTTCACCATGGAGGGAACGGCTTCAAATTTACCGGAGAGCAGCGTATTGATGAGGACCTGCTCCTGCTTGAAGAAGTCCCCGCTGAGCAGATTCCCGCTGACGCCGAACAAATCCTCCTGGGCTACCAGGGGCGATGTGCTGTCAATGGAGTGGGCAAAGCGGTTCAGCTTCTGCGTCTCCTGGAAGGCGTTCGGCAGGGAGGACACCCCGCAGGCCATACTGCTGACCATAGCGTGAACGGTGATGCCGTAGCTTTGATACAGGAGGGCGGCGGTGTTATTGCAGATCTCAATGACCCGCCCCTTGAATGCTTCATGGGGCAGCGCGGCGCAGAAAACGGCGGTGTGGCTTTCAAAATCGCCGTAAGAGAGGACAGAAACGTCCGGCTTAGATAACCCCTCCATTGTGGATTGGAAGAGCACGCTGAGCAGCGCCAATGTGTCCGGCTTTTTGGCGGATTCCAGGGTCAGGTTGGAGATGTCCTGTACATAAAAGGAGACTACATAGTAGCGCTCCGCGCCGTTGGCGCACAGGGACTTGAGCAGCGGCTCCGGCAGGTCGGAGCCATAGTGGCCGTACAGCAGATTATGGAGCAGCTCCCCCTGCTTGATGCGCTTTTGATCCTCATTTTGATTCCGGAGGTCCAGCAAAGCGGTTTGGACGTGCTGCATAATGCCAACGTAGGACGCATCCTCCGGCGGGCGCTGGGGCAGGGCGTCGATTAAGGTGGAAATCTGCTGATACCGCTGCTTGGACACGTGGTATAAATAGCAGTAGCCACCCACCAGGAACAGCACGGCGTAGGTGCAAAAGCCGATGACGATTATTTGCAGGGGACGGTAGTACACTGCCTGAGGCAGCGCCACCAGGTAGGTAAAGGACTCCCCCTCCAGGTAGGCGCAGGAGACGCGAAACCCTACCAGCTCGCTGACCGCCTCCTCGCTGTACCAGTCAAACCCGGAGGGAATATTGGTCAGCAGGGATGTTATATAGCAGTCCTCATTGAACATGGCGCAGAAGGAAGCGTCCAGGCGGGTGAACACCTCAAGAAAGTTCGTCATGTTCAGCGTGACGATCAGAACGCCGGAGCTGTCCCCGCCTTCCGTTGAAAGCGGGATGACGCAGCAGGGCGCAAATCCGGTCTGGGTCAGCAGGTGCCATTGAATGCGCTGCGCGTCCACTGCGGCGTCCAGGTCCTCCTGGGTGATGCTGACCTTTGACAGGATGGCAGACAGGGAGGCCGTGGTAAAGCGGCCCGTGTCGGAATAGATTTGGTCGGAGAGGGTGCTGACCAGGTAGAGGTGCTCGATCCTCGTCCCATTGCCCATGTCGGTATAGTCGGAGAGCAGCTGCACGAAGGCGTCCCCATCCACGGTGGAAAGCGCCTCGCCGTTTTGCACCCGCAGGAACAGATCCGTCTCCGCCAGGGCGTCCGTCAGCAGCAGGGTTTCACACCGCTCTGCCTCGATCTCTGACTGAAACCGCTCCATCAATTGACTCATATTTTCTTCCATCAGCTGCTGCATGACCGTGCGGATGCCGATAAAAAGCGCAATACACAGCACCAGCGGCAGAACCAGAAGCATAAAATAGGATCTGATCTCGCGATGGATCCCTCGTCTCCCTGAGAGGGCTGCGCGGAAGCGATGCGTTTTCTGTATCATAGTTTCACCTTCCAATCAGGCGTGGGAAAATGGCAGGCGTGAGCCGCCTTGAAAATTGGACAAGTTTATTGCATTATTATATCATGGTTTTTACAATAGTGAAAGCCCTAAGTTGACAAATTTTTGTCCAAAAATCAAGCCGGAGGAAAAAATCAAGGATTCGGAGATCGTTCTGAAAACTCCTCCATATGCGGCAATCAAAGTATTTTTAAGCGCAGTTCGGCCCTCCGGCGAGCAAAAAAAACGCTGTCACAGCTCCGAGTGGCGGGAATTTCCCTCAAAAGGCGGGTGCAGCGCCCCAAAAATCGGGGCAAGTGCTTCGCATTATAAAAGAATTGTCCGTTTTTCGAGGCAAATACCCTTTTTCAAAGTTTACTTTTGTGAAACACGATAGTAATATGCAACTATGCACCTGAGCAGCCCGACAGGGCGGCCAGGCGGCGGAAAAAAGGGCGCAGCCCAAATCTAAAATGAAAAAGGAGACCACAAACATGAAAACGAAAAAGCTACTCTCGCTCATCCTTGCCATGGCTATGTGCCTCGGCTTGCTGAGTGCCTGCGGCAGCGGAAGCAGCAGCTCTTCCAGCGGCACCTCTGACTCCGGTGACAGCGCCGGCTCTGCAACGGAGAGCGAAGCAGAAGAAGCCTCCGGAAGCGCCGAGGCCGAAGCGGAAGAGACCGGAGAGGACAGCGGTTCCAGCGCCAACGCCGACGGCGATACCATCGTGCTGGACGGCAACTATCTGCGGGACAAAATCACCGTCAGCCTTTCCTCTGACGGCGGCACGCTGGACGCCTTCACCAGATCCCAGTGGGGCAGCGGCGTCGCGCTGTTGGACCTGGTCTACCAGAAGCTGGCCTATGAGGATACCGAGGGCAACCTGCGGTGGGCCATCGGCGAGAGCTTCGAGCAGGTGGACGACCTGACCTACACCCTGACCATCCATGACGACGTGTATGACAGCCTGGGCAACCATATTACCGCCAGCGACATTGTCTACAGCTTTGAGTACTTCATCAGCCTGGGCAACACCGGCGCCATCAACCGTCTGGATCACCTGGAGGTCGTGGACGATTACACCCTGACCTGGTACTGCTCCGAGGAATTCGGCGACGGTGACATGGTCAAGAACCTGACCAACTGCTACATCGTCAGCCAGGAAGCCTATGAATCCCGTGACATGACCACGGACCCTGTGGGCACCGGTCCCTATGTAGTAGAGAGCTACACCGCCGGCAGCACCGTTATCCTGAAGGCCAATGAGGACTTCTGGATGAAGGACCTCAGCGAGGAAGAGCAGGCTGACCTGTGGGTCTACTGCGCACAGAACGTCGGCGAGATCGAGTATCAGATCATTCAGGACTCCTCCAGCCGCGCCATCGCCCTGGAAATGGGCACCATTGACATGGCGGACTCCCTGGACATTGCCGACATCGACGCCTTTGAGGGCAATGACGACATTTCCACCGTCTCCCTGCCCCAGACCGCACCTGTCGCCTTTATATTCAACTGCAGCGACGATTCCCCCTGCGCCGACCTTGCGCTCCGTCAGGCGATTTGCTACGCGCTGGACAATGAAGCCATCGCGGATGGCCTGGCCGTCCCTGCCACCGCCGTCACCGGCTTCCAGGCTCGGCTCTATGACGCACCCGATGATTGGAGCTCCGGCCGCGATTACTACGACTATGATTTGGACAAGGTCACTGAGCTGCTGGAGGAGTCCGGTTATAACGGCGAGACTCTGACCCTGAGCTACAGCAGCACCACCGCCAACGACGGCGCCGCCCTGATCATGCAGTCCCAGCTGGCTGCTGTCGGCATCAATGTTGAGCTGAACTGCCTGGAGGAGAGCGTTCTGGAGACCGAGAGGTACGACTCTACGAAGTGGGATCTCCGTCTGGAGACCTTCGGCGGCGGCAGCTACATGAGCCAGGTGCTGAAGACCTTCACCACCGAGGATGCAGCCAACCATCTGGACAACGGCGAACAGCTTATGCTCATTGCGGACACCACCCTGGACGACCTGTACAACGCTATCGTGGCCGATCCCTCCGAAGCCAACGCGGAAGCCTGGGATCAGTACTTCACCTATGACAACTGCTATGCCTACGCCCTCTGCGTTTATGACAACCAGACCGCAGTGCGCAGCGACGTCAACGCAGCGCAGGGCACCAAGTACGCGCTGATGCCCAACGCCTCTACCTTTAACGACTAAATAACGATGCGCCTGATTCCGACGGGCGTGCGCATATCGTGATGACGAAAAGAAGGGGCAGCGCGTGAGGCACTGCCCCTTCTCCCAAAAAGGAGAAAGGAGCGATTTCTTCATGGTAAGATATGTCATACGAAGGCTGCTGATCACAATCCCGATCATTATCGCGGTAGTGATTCTAGTCTTTACCCTGTTGTACTTCACACCGGGCGACCCTGCTGTTATGATCCTGGGCAGCTCCGCTTCCACTGAGGAGCTGGACGCCTATCGGGAATATCTGGGCATTGACCAGCCCTATATCGTTCAGCTCGGCAACTACCTCTATCAGCTGTTCATCAAGCTTGACCTGGGCGAGTCCTGGGTGTATCGCACCAACATCACCACCGAGCTTGCAAACCGAATGCCCTATACTGCCACCATCTGCGTGTTCAGCGTGCTGGTGGGCGCGTTGATTGGCATCCCCCTGGGCGTTATGGCCGCGGTCCATCAGGACGGTATTGCAGATAAAATCGTCCTGGTCCTCTCCAGCGTGCTGAGCTGCATCCCCAACTTCTGCATTGCACTGTTCCTTATCGTGGTCTTTGCCCTGAACCTGGGCTGGCTGCCAGCCTATGGCACCACAGAGGGCATCCGATCGTACATATTGCCATGCGTATCCATTATGATAGGAGGCTTTTCCGGCATTGCCCGACAAATGCGCTCCAGTATGCTGGAGGTCATCCGTTCGGACTATGTGACCAGCGCCAGGGCCCAGGGCTTCTCCCGCAACAGCGTCTATTTCCGCCACGCTCTGCCCAACGCGCTGATTCCCATTATCACCATCCTGGGTACCCAGTTCGCGGCCGGTCTGGGCGGCACCCTGATTCTGGAGACCATCTTCTCCATCCCCGGCCTGGGCCTGTACGTCCAGGGCAGCATCTCCAAGCGGGACACCCCGGCGGTGCTGGGCTGCGTCGTGTTCCTGTCCATTCTATTCTGCCTGGTTATGCTGGGCATCGACCTGGTTTATGCGGCGGTGGACCCCCGCATCCGGGCACAGTATGAAGAGGGCAGCAGGCGTCACCACAGAAGACATGGAAGAAAGGAGAGTGCAGAGGCATGAGTACCGATACGAACGCAACCGTTCAGGGCACTGTTCAGGAAGAATCCGTCAAGAAGCAGTCCTCCTTCCGGGAATTTTTGAAGCGGCTGGCGAAGAACAAGCTGGCGCTGTTTGGCGGCATCGTCTTTCTGCTGATTTGTCTGACCGCCATCTTCGCGCCCCTGATTGCCCCCTATGACTATCAGGCCATGGATATGTCCAACAAGTACCTGTCCCCCAGCCTGGAGCATCTGTTCGGCACCGACCAATATGGCCGCGACATCTTCAGCCGTGTGATTTACGGCGGACGGTGGAGCCTGACCCTGGGCGTGGCTTCCTCTATCGTCAGCACCGTTCTGGGCATCATCGTCGGCTCCATCGCCGGTTACTTCGGCGGCAAGGTGGACTCCGTCATCATGCGTTTCATTGACATTTTGCAGTGCATCCCCGGCATCCTGCTGACCATCTGCATTGCCAGCGTGCTGGGCACCGGCCTGTTCAACACCGTCCTCGCCATGTCCTTTGGCGGCATCTGGGGCACCGCCCGTATGCTGCGTGGACAGATTTTGACTGTGCGAAATCAGGAGTATGTGGAGGCCGCCAAGGCCACCAATGTCTCCGAGGCGCGCATCATTATGAAGTACGTCATACCGAACTCCATCCAGCCCATCATCGTCCAGGCCTGCATGGGCATCGGCGGCACCATCATGGGCGCAGCTGGCCTGAGCTTCCTGGGTTTGGGCATTCAGCCGCCTATGCCGGAATGGGGTGCCATGCTGAACGACGGGCGCAGCTTCCTGCGTTACTATCCCAATATGCTGTTCGCACCCATGATCTTTATCGCCCTGACGGTGATGTCGATCAGCTTCTTCGGCGACGGCCTGCGGGACGCCATGGACCCGAGACTCAAGGAATGAGGGGAGGACTTAAAGTTGAAGGAAGAACGATTTTCTCATGAGAAGGGCGGAAGACACGGCCCTCATGACAAGAACTATCATCCGCATCATCCGGAGGGTGCCCATGACAACGCCGGGCACCATGTCCGCGGCGAAGATTTGCTGAAAGTGAGCAACCTCTCCGTGGAGTATACCGCCGGCAAAAAGATCACCCACGCGGTGAACAACGTGTCCTTTGAAATCAAGCGCGGCGAATCTCTGGCGCTGGTGGGCGAGTCCGGCTGCGGAAAATCCACCATTGCAAAGGCCGTCCTGGGCATCCTGCCGGACCGCGGCGCACGCATCAGCTCCGGCGAAATGCTGTTTGAAGGGAAGGACCTGGCCACCATACCGGAGAAGGAGATGGAGCACATTCGGGGCAATAAGATCTCCATGGTGTTCCAGGACCCCATGACCGCCCTGAACCCGGTAAAGCGCATCCTGACCCAGGTCTCCGCCGTCATCCGGCTGCACAATCCGGAGCTATCCAAGCGTGAGGCGGAGGACCGCGCCATCGAAATGCTGAAAACCGTGGGCATCACCCCTGACCGTGTGCGGGATTATCCCCACCAGTTCTCCGGCGGACAGCAGCAGCGTGTTGTGGTCGCCATCGGCCTCTCCTGCAATCCGGAGCTGCTGCTGGCGGACGAGCCCACCACCGCCCTGGACGTGACCATCCAGGCCCAGGTGCTGGATATGATGACCGAGCTGATTCGGGAGCGCAACACCGCCATGCTGCTGATTACCCACAACCTGGGCATCGTGGCCGAGACCTGCGACTATGTGGCGGTGCTGTACGGCGGCGAAATCGTGGAGTACGGCTCCAAGCGGGAAGTGTTCAAAAACCCCTCCCATCCGTACACCATCGGCCTGTTCGGCGCCCTGCCTGACATCAACAGCGAAAGCACCCGTCTGAAGCCCATTGACGGCATCATGCCGGAGCCGTCCGATCTGCCTGCGGGCTGCAAGTTCCACACCCGCTGCCCCTACGCCACAGAATGCTGCAAGGAAGGCCCCGTACCGGTGGTGGAGCTGGGCGGCACCCATCGCTGCCAGTGCCATAACCTGGAAGCGGTCAGAGCGGCAAATCGAAAGGAGGCGGCAGTATGAGCGCCCTGGTAGAACTGAAGGGTCTGAAGCGTTACTTTGACACCCCCAAGGGCAAGCTCCACGCGGTGGACGACATCACCATGTCCTTTGAGGAAGGGCAGACCATGGGCGTCGTGGGCGAATCCGGCTGCGGCAAATCCACCCTGGCCCGCACCATCATCCACCTGCAGGAGCCCACAGCCGGTCAAATCCTGTACAAGGGCAAGGATGTGACTTATCCCACGAAGAAGGAGCTGCCCAAGCTCCGGGAGGATATGCAGATCATCTTCCAGGACCCCTACATGACGCTGAATCCCCGCTACACCGTGGAGGATACGCTGAAGGAGACGCTGACCATCTCCGGCCAGTACGAAAAGGGCGACCTGGACCATCAGATCCGTCGGCTCATGGACATGGTGGGCATTTCCGGTCGGCTGCGCATGGCCTACCCCCACGAGCTGTCCGGCGGCCGCCGCCAGAGAGTTGGCATTGGCCGTGCGCTGGCCATGAACCCCAAGTTCATCGTCTGCGACGAGCCGGTGTCCGCCCTGGACGTGTCCATTCAGGCGCAGATCATCAACCTGCTGATGGATTTGCAGCAGGAGTTCGGGCTGACCTATATGTTCGTCACCCACGATATGAGCGTGGTGCACCACATTTCCCACAACATCAGCGTGATGTATCTGGGTCAGCTGGTGGAGACCAGCCCCGCCAAGGAGCTGTTCCGGCAGACGCTGCACCCCTACAGCAAGGCGCTGCTCTCTGCCATCCCCTCCATCGACATCGATAAGCCCAAGAAGCGCATTCAGCTCCACGGCGAGCTGATGAGCCCCATCAACCCGAAGCCGGGCTGCCGCTTTGCGCCCCGCTGCCCCTACGCCACGGAGGCGTGCAGGCAGCCCCAGCACCTGGAAGAGGTGCTGCCCAACCATTATGTGGCCTGCTGCCGGGTGCGGGAGCTGAATCCTGATCTGTCCCAGGAAACCGTATCCGCCGCTGCAAACCAGTGAGTCCGGTTTGGAACGAGGTACAGGACACTCGCATCGACGGATGGAACAGGAATCACGATGCGATGAAAACAACTCAGAAGAAAGGAAGCGCAGTATGAGCCAAACTATTCTGAGAGCCGGCGCCGGCAGCGCCGTACTCAACTTCCCGGCGAATATGTTCCCCACTGACGGCCTGCAGGGCGTACACGATGCGCCCCATGTGCGGCTGCTGGTGCTGGACTGCGGGGTTCGTGTGGCGATTGCGGCTATGGAGCTGGTCAACGTGCCGGACGACGCCATTGAGCAGTGCAAAGCCGTCATCAGCGCCCAGACGGGAACCGCGCTGGAAAATATTTGGATCCATGCCACCCACGCCATTACAACGCCTCACGCCCCCCGGGACCCCTCCATTCCCATTGGCCCTCCGGGCGGGAAGCCGCCGAAGGGCAAGCCCGGCGGCGGAAAGGGCGGCCCGCCTCCCATGGACCCGGACGGCCCCCGCAAACGGAAGCAGTTTATTGCCACCATTCTCTCCGCCACCACTGACGCCGCGCAGCAGGCGGCAGCCAGCTTCCAGCCCGCAAAGCTGGGGGTGGGTACCGGCTTCTGCGATGTCAACACCAATCGGGACATCGAAACTCCCTTTGGCTGGTGGGTCGGTCTGAACCGGGACGGCCTCTCCAACAAGACAGCCAGCGTCATTCGGGTGGACAGCCTGGACGGGACGCCCATCGGTATGCTCATCAGCTACGGCATCAAGCCCTGCGCCATTGACAACTCCGAGATGGACAAGGGCACCCGCCTGGTGTCCAGCGATGTGCCCGGCGCGGCCTGCAACATTCTGGAGGAACAGTTCGGCGCGCCCTGCCTGTTCGTCATGAGCGCGGCGGGCGACCAGGTGCCGAAGGAGCAGGCCTGGGGCGACGTGGTGGCCGACGACGGTACCGTCAGTCAGTACGACCAGGGCGTCCAGAAGGGCCTGGAGATGGTGGAGCGCCTGGGCAGGGAAATGGCCGAGGCGGTTGCCGCCATCCTCTCCGCCACCGTCTGCACCGAGGAGACCCCGGTCATTGCCCGCGGGAGCACCTCCGTCACTGTCCCCACCAAGGAGCGGGTGCCGATGGTGCCCACCAAAGAGGTCACCTTCACCCCGGACGGCGGAACGAGCGAGCTGAGCGCGGACATCATCACCATCGGCGACCTGGCCCTGGTGGCCGTAAAGCCGGAGACCAACGCTCAGACCGAGGCGGAGCTGCAAGCAGCCTCCCCCTACGGGCACACCCTGCTCATGAGCATGGTGAACGGCGGCATGAAGTATATGCCCGACCAGTCCTCCTATGACCGCGTCACCTGGGAATCCATCAGCGCCATGCTGATGCCCGGCTGCGCGGAGCAATGGGTCGCCGCCGCTGCGGAGGAGCTGAATGCAATGAAGGCGTGCGCCCCGTCTGACACGGCGCCGGTAATTCCCACCATAACGGCCGTAGGCGAATCCCGCCCCGACGGGGAGCGCATCACGAAGGCCATCCTCACCTTCGACGGCCCGCTGCCCGATGTGGACAGCATCACTGTGAAAGACCGCACTATCCTCTCCCGGGAGGTGGAGGGCGGCACGGTGACGCTGAACCTGTCCGAAAAGGACAAGGCGTCCTTTGTCATTCCGCCCTTTGAGCATCCCGCAGGCCCTCCCGCTGGCCCTGGCGGCCCTGGTGGACCCGGTGGTCCTGGTGGTCCTGGTGGACCCGGTGGTCCTGGTGGTCCTGGTGGTCCTGGTGGTCCCGGTGGACCCGGCGGCTCTGGCGGCCCTGGAAAGCGTCCCATGCCTCCCGCAGCCAAGCTGCTGCCGGTGCAGGTGACGGTGAACCTTCCCGGCAGCGGCAGCTTCGTCTCCTCCAAGACGGTGGAGCCGGTCATTGACGATTTTGTACAGGGTCAGTACGGCCCCTTCCCCTACAACCTGTATACCCCTAAGAATCAGGAGCCGGGGAAGAAGTACCCGCTGGTGATGTTCATTCCGGATGCAGGCCCCAACGGCTCGGACGCCAAGCTGGCCCTGGCGCAGGGCATCGGCGCAACCATTTGGGCGCAGCCGGAGGAACAGGCCAAGCGCCCCTGCTATGTGCTGGCGGTGCAGGTGCCCAAGGAAATCCACCTGACCACGGACGAGTACACCTGCGCCCCTGAGCTGGAGATCATCAAGGAGCTGCTGGATAAGGTGGTGACGGAGAACAATGTGGATACGGACCGCATTTACACCACCGGCCAGTCCCAGGGCTGTATGGCATCCTGCGAGCTGAACATCCGTTACCCCGATTACTTTGCGGCCTCGCTGCTGGTGGCCGCCCACTGGAATCTGGAGAAGATGACCGCCCTGACCCAGAAGAAATTCTTCTTCGGGCTCAGCTCCGGCGGGCTGAAGGAGTATCCCAGCTTCAACGCCATTACGAACGGCCTGGTGGAGAACGGGGTCAAGGTCAACCGCATCCATCTGAATTTCCGGGACGGCTGGGAGGTCAACAACGCCAGAGTGGCGGCAGTGGCTCCGGCGGACGCCCAGGTGGTCTATGTGATCTTTGACGAGGAGACCGCCTTCCCGGATGACGGCACCGTCCACCGCAAAATGGAGCACCACAACCGGGGCTGGGAACTGACCTATCAGCTGGAGCCCGCCCGCGCATGGCTGCTGGCGCAGCACAAGTGAGGGGATGGCAATGAAGGAAGCAATTGATTTTTCCTGTAAGCACGACATTCTGATTCGCCACAAGGACGGCACCCTGACCCCTATGGACGAGCCCTACTATGAGGTCACCCAAATCGCACCCGGCACGTGGCAGATCATGAGCTCCGGCGACTATCACTACCTGGTGGAGGGCGAGGAGGAAGGCATCGCCATTGACACGGGCTACGGCGCGGGCAATCTGCGGGAATTTTTGGAATCCATCATTCACAAGCCCGTCAGCAAGTGCATCAACACCCATTACCACTTTGACCACAGCGCCAACAACTGCTATTTCGACCTGGTCTATATGGCAGAGGAGGACGTGGACAAGGCGGCGGTACCCTACCCCAGCTTTGACGGCATCACCTTCCCCCGGGATTACGGCGTGCAAATCGTCAAGGATGGCGACATCATCCACCTGAAGGGGCGTGAGCTGGAGGTGTTCAAGGTGGGCGACCATACCCCAGGCGGCATTGCCCTCCTGGACCGGAAGGAGCGCCTGCTGTTCGCCGGGGACGAGATCATGCCCGGCGGCAAGATGATCAGCGGCACGGTGGAGAAGCTCTATCGGGACATGGGCAAGCTGGAAGCCCATCGCGGGGAGTTCGACCGCATTTGCAGCGGCCCCTCCCTGCTGGATGGGGAGGAAGTGGACATTTTCTTCGAGGCTGCGGAAAAGATCCTGGCCGGAGAAACATCTCCTGCGCCGAAGGAGGACCGCCCCCATCACCCCGGGAAGCCGCAGGCAACGGACGGCCCGAAGATCTACGACTGCCAGCATCCCCATCCGGAGGATGTGCCCGGCGGCAGACCCGGCGACAAGCCCAAGGGGCCGCGCCCCGGCCATATGGAGACCTTCCTGTACCGCGGGCGGCGCTTCATGTACGACAGCGAGAAGCTGCGTGAGCAAAAGGAGTAATGGCGATGTTTCAAGTATATGAAAGCGAAAACCTGCTGCCCGGCGTGTACCGCATCACGGAGCGGCCCGCCGAGAACGCCCCCGGCGTCAATATGTACGTCGTGGTGGGGGAGGAGCGGGCACTGCTGTTTGACACCGGCTTCGGCGTGACGGACACCCTGCCCGCCTTCGTGGCAGGCATCACGGACAAGCCCATCGTCTGTGTCGTTGGCCACGGCCACCCCGACCATGCGGGCGCCGCCGCCCTGTTTGACGAGGTCTACATGAACCGCCGGGACGAGGGGCTGCTGCCGGTGGCGCTGTCCTACGAGCGGCGGATGGACGATGTGTTCGGACACCTGGAGAACGCCGACCCGGAGCTGAAGGCCTACTGCGAGACGCATATTGTGATGACCGACCGGTTAAACTACAGGGACATCGACCAGGGCGACACTGTGGACCTGGGCGACCGGACGCTGGAGGTGTACGCCATCCCCGGCCACACCCAGGGCTCCATCGCCCTGCTGAATCGGGCGAACAACTACGCCCTGGTCAGCGACGCCTTCAGCACCCGCACCGCGCTGGTGACCCTTCCGCCGGAGAAGCGGGTGGGCCTCACCGCCTACCGGGACGGGCTGGCCCGCTTTATGGACGCCATCCGGGAGGACACTCTGCTGTACTGGGGCCACGGCAACGACCCCGTGTCCCACGACATCCCCAGGGATATGCTCCGGGCCTGCACCGAGGTGCTGGACGGCAAGACAGAGCAGGATGTGGCCAGCGTCAGCCACTTCGCCAAGCGGAAAGCCGCCGCCACAAAGCGCATGATGGAGCATCGGTGCGGCAGCGTCCTGCTGGTGTATGACGCGAACACCTTATAGGAAAACCAGAGAGGGGAAGTTCCATGGAACGGATTGACCAAACGCAGACGCTATGGCATATTGGCGTCTCAGACCCGTCCCTGCGGGTGTTCCGGCAGGTCTCCTTTACGGAGCAGGGGCTGCTGTACGGCTCCTACCTGCTGGACACAGGGGCGGGATACCTGCTGCTGGGCACCGTCCCCCGGCGGCACCACCGTCAGTGGCTGGAAAACATCCGGTCAGTGACGCCACCGGACGGAGTCAAATGGGCAGTGATCTTCGGCGGGGAAGATGAACTCGCCGGGGCAAAGCTGCTGCTGGAACAGTGCCCCGACCTGACCCTCATTGCCGGAACCGGCACGCTGTTCCGGCTGCGGCAGGGGCTCCCTGCCGGATTCCAAAGCATTGAGATCCGCACCAGCCGCACCCTCCGCCTGGGGGAGCGGGAGCTGCTGTTCCAGGTGGTGCCGGAGAAGTTCGCTACCGCCTCCCTCTACGTTGTGGACAAGGCCGGCAAAACCCTGTTCACGGCGGACGCCTTTGGCTCGGACTATACAGGGGAGCGGCCGCTGCTCAGTGAGCTGCCCGACCCGACGGACTATTTCCGGGGGGCGAAGCGGTATTACGCTGACCTCCTGGGCCGCAAGCGGAAGGACAGCCTGGCCCAGGCCGTGGCCCTCCTCCGGACCCATGACATCCAGCGCATCTGCCCCGCCCTGGGGCCGGTGGCGGACTGCGGCCTGGAGCGGCTGACCGCCCTCTACACGGAGGAAGGAACGGCGATGTCCCATCCCAACGTGGCCATCGTGTACGCCGGGAGCGAGCTGCTGTCCGGCCTGGCCGCCCAGGTGCGGCAGGGTCTGACGGAAGCGGGCATCGGCGCAGTCACCTGCTACGACCTGAGTGCCGAGAGCAGGGACGAGGTGCTGGCCGCTCTGCCCACGGCGGATGCTATCCTGTTCGGGGTGGACGGCGCCTGGGGCAACGCGGACAAGGCTCTGTGGGACGTGGCCACCTCCCTGCTGAAGGAGGACTGCAAGGGCAAGCTGGCCTCGGTGTTCTACCGGGCGGCGGCCGGCGAACTGGTGGAGGACTTCCGCCAGCGGCTGACCGACCTGGGCTTCACCCTGACGCTGCAGGATTTCTTCGTCCAGGGTCAGCCCACAGAGCAGGACAACAAGCACGCCCTGGACTACGGCTTCGGCGTGGGGTGCAGCGTGCTGCGGGTACCCAACCCCCGGAAGCCGACCCTGGTGAAGTGCCTGGTCTGCGGCGAGATCTTTGACGCCTCCCTGGGGGCCTGCCCGGTGTGCGGCGTGGGGCTGGAGCAATGCGTCCCCGTGGAGGAGGACGACGCCCTGTTCCACCAGGACACCGACCGCCGCTACGTCATCGTGGGCGGCGGCGTGGCCGCTGTCTCAGCGGCGGAGGCCATCCGCCGCCGGGATGAGACGGGCAGCGTGCTGATGCTCTCCGCAGAGCCGGGGCTGCCTATCAACCGGCCCATGCTGACCAAGGACATTCAAACCGCGGCGGAAGCGCCGGAGCAACTCGCCATCCATCCATTGGAATGGTATCAGGAGCGGGCCATCGACCTGCGCCTGGGCTGCACCGTCACCGCCATGGACACGGCGGAAAAGACCGTCACCACCGCCGACAGGGACTGCATCCCCTATGACAAGCTGGTGATCGCCACCGGTGCGGAGTGCTTTATCCCGCCCTTCGAGGGCTGGCAGAAGCCTGGGGTGCTGACCATTCGGCACCTGGCGGACAGCGCCGCCCTGGCCGGGCTGATGCAAAACGCCACCCAGGCGGTGGTCATCGGCGGCGGCGTGCTGGGGCTGGAAGCGGCCAGCGAGCTGCTGCGCTCCGGCCTGAAGGTGACGGTGCTGGAGGCGTCTCCCCAGATCATCGGCCGTCAGGCGGACGCCAAATCCGCCGCCCTCCTGCGGGAGCAGATGGCGGCCATGGGGGTCGCCTGCTATGAGGGCGTGTCCATCGCCGCCGTAGAGGGCGAAGAGCGCGCCACCGCCGTGCGGCTGGGGGACGGCCGGGTGTTCCCGGCGGACTTCGTCATCGTCTCCTGCGGCAACCGGGGCAACGTCCAGGCGGCCAAGGCGGCGGGCATCGCCGTGGAGCGCTCCATCGTGGTCAACCAGCGGATGGAGACCAGCGCGGCGGACGTGTACGCCTGCGGCGACTGCGCCCAGTTTGACGGCATGAACTATCAGCTGTGGGCGGAGGCCTCCGGCCAGGGCACCGTGGCGGGCGCCAACGCCGCCGGGGAAAAGCTGACCTACGCCAACCAGCTGCTGGGGCTGAGCCTGGAAGGGTTCGGCACCACCCTTTTCGCCATCGGCGACCCGGGGAAGAAGCCGGACGTTCCCTACCAGACGGTGGAGGTGTCTGACAGCCTCCGGAACCGACACGAGACTTACTGGTTCTTCGGCGGCTCCCTGGAGGGGACCGTGGTCATCGGCGCCCAGGAGAAGGTGCCCCAGCTGACCCAGGCCGTGACCACCCACGCCCGCTACAGCGAGCTGTTTTGAAAGGAGTGAAAAGGAAATGAGCCAATCTGTAACCGCTCCCCGCACCATGGAGCTGCCCCGCCCTCAGGCGGTGGCCTGCCCCTATGACGCGGCCTACAGCGCGGATGTGGTCGTGGTGGGCTGCGGCTTTGCCGGGCTGAACGCGGCGGTGTCCGCGAAGGAGCAGGGGCAAAGCGTCCTCGTCATTGACAAGGGGCGGCCTGGCTACTCCGGCCTGTCCCCCTGGCCCAGCAGCTTCCGCTGGTTCGACCCGGAGCGGGGCGACGATGAGGAGTCCTTCCGCCAGGCCATGATGGTGGGAGGCGACTACCTCAGCAACCTGAGCTGGTACGAGTGCTGGATTCAGGAGTCCAAGGGCATTTATCACCGCCTGTCGGACTGGGGCATCCTGGCCCAGTACCCCAAGGCCTCCGAGGCCGGGGAGTTCTACCGGCAGGAGGACTTTGTGGGCTACCGGGAAACCTTTGACCGGTTTGACCGCCACAAGAAGTGGATGGAGGTGCTGAACCGCTACGAGATCCCCGTGCTGGAGCACACCATGGTGACGGACACCCTGACGGAGGACGGCAGGGTCAGCGGGGTCATGGGCTTCCATGTGCCCAGCGGCCAGGTCATCGCGGTTAGCGCGAAAGCGGTGGTGCTGGCCACAGGCGGCGGCAGCTACAAGCCCACCGGCTATCCCACCGGCGGGGACACCTTCGACGGGGAGTACATGGCCTACGAGCTGGGCTTGCCCATCGCAGGCAAGGAGTTTGAGGACTTCCACGGCACCTCCAGCACCGCCCCCGGCAACGTCTTCCTGGACAACCACTGGCAGTATCTGGAGAACATCTGGCTCTGCGGCGGCGACGTGGTGCCTGGGAACATCGACAGCTACGCAGGCACCAAGGGCAACGCCATGGTGCTGGGGCGTGTGCGCAAGGCGGTGAACGGTGTCCCCAAGACCGACGGCTCGGAGACCCAGGACGTGGCCACGGCGGCCTTCACCCGTCGGGGCGGCTCCCAGACCTACGGCAGCGACCCGGAGGAGGTTCGCTCCGGCAAGATGAGCACCCCTGTGGCGGAGAGCGGCCTGGCCGGTGCGGCCACCGGTATGTGCTGCCACCTGACCTCCGGCGTCTTCTGCGGACTGCGGGAGCGGGACTGCGCTACCGGCGTCCCCGGCCTCTATGTGGCAGGGGACGGCATCCACGCCACCTCCCCTTCCGGCGCGGCCTATCCCTGCGGGGTGGGCTTCACCTCCTGCTTCTGCTCCATCGACGGCGACCACGCGGGCAAGGCGGCTGCCGCCTACGCTGCCGGGGTTCCGTCCCGCACCCTCTCCCCGGAGACGGTGGCGGCCAAAACGGAGGAGATCACCGCTCCCCTGCGGATGGAGAAGGGCTTTGACCCCAACTGGGCCAGAGACGTGCTCCACGCCACCATGGCCCCCTACTGGGTCAGCGTGGCCAAGAGCGAGGCCACCCTGCAGGCGGCGCTAGTCCAGGTGCTGTACATGAAGGAACACGTCGTTCCCCGCCTGTCGGCCTGCACCAGCCACGACCTGCGGCTGTGCATCGAGGTGAAACATAAGGTGCAGAGCGCCGAGCTGAAGCTCCGCGCCGGTCTGGCCCGGCAGGAGAGCCGGGGCAACACCTATCGGACGGATTATCCCTACCGGGATGATGCGCACTTCCTGTGCTTCCTGACCCAGCGGAAGGAGCCGGACGGCTCCCTCACCACGGAGAAGGTGCCGGTACCGGAGGAATGGGCCGGCGATTTGCAGCAGCCCTACGAGAAGCGGTATGTGTACTACTTCCCCGGCGAGCCGGAGGCAAAGGGCTTTGAAGCGCCCGCGTCCCGCTGGGGCGGCAAAGGCGGAAAAGGAGGGAGAGCATGAGCGTCATCAGAGTGGATTTGAACAAGTGCATCGGCTGTGAAAACTGCGTGAACATCTGCCCGCTGGACGTGTTCTACTTCGACCCGGTGGCCCACAAGTCGGTGATGGCCTATCCGGAGAACTGCCAGAGCTGCGGCCAGTGCTACCTGAACTGCCAGGGCCGGGCGCTGGGCATCAGCAACGATATGTACGCCTACGCCATTACCGCCTTCCGGGGTGCGGGCACAGCGCCCATGAACCGCGTGGTGGTGACAGAGCCGGGGGTGCTGACCGAGGTGACCCGGGGGAAGCTGCCGTAAGGGGAGCGAACCGGGGCAGCCCGCAGCGTTCCTGAACGATGATCAAAAAGCAGCGGAACCGCACCTCAATTTGAAGTGAGGGTTCCGCTGCTTTGCCCTGCTTCTCTGTGAAAAGAAGAAAGGAGCGTTTCCAATGGCAATGATAAAAGCGAAAACAACGTGCGGAACCGTGGTCGGGGCTCCGGTCAGCCCGCAGCAGACGGTGTTTTGGGGGATCCCCTTTGCAAAGCCGCCCGTCGGCGCGCTCCGCTTCCGGGCGCCGCAGCCCGTCGACCCATGGCAGGGAGAGCGCCCGTGCCTGGAGGCCCCGCCCGCCTGCATCCAGAACGCGAAGCGGCTGTCCTACGAGGCGGAGCTTTCAGAGGACTGCCTGTATCTGAATGTGTTCACCCCCGCCGCCAGCAGCGCAGAGCGCCTCCCTGTGATGGTGTGGATTTTTGGCGGCGGCTTTCAGTCGGGCAGCAGCGCCGAGCCGGAGTTTGATGGCGCTGCGCTGAACGAGCAGGGCGTTATCCTGGTCACCATCAACTACCGGTGCGGGCCGCTGGGTTTCTTCTCCAGCCGGGCGCTGGAGCGGCAGTGCGGGTGCGCGGGAAATGTTGGCATTTTAGATCAGATCGCCGCGCTGCGCTGGGTGCAGGAGAACATCGGCGCCTTTGGCGGCAACAGTCAGAACGTGACTATTTTCGGCCAGTCCGCAGGAGGAATCTCCACCCGAATCCATCTGACGAGCCCCCTATCCCGGGGGCTGTTCCAGAAGGCCATCATCCAATCCGGCGGCGGGTTGAACGAGGCCGACCTGATGCGCCCCAAGGAGGAGTTCCAGCAGATGTGCGATGCGATTCTGGCGCAGCTGGGCTGGACGGTGCAGGACCTGATGACGCGGGACGCTTTGGAGCTTTCAGAGGCGCTGTCCGAAGCGGCCCAAACGCTGCTGGCCGGGAAAGAGGTGGGATTCTTCCAGCCGTTCCTGGACGGCGTTGTGCTGAAGGAGGCCCCCGGTGTCGCCATTCACAACCAGCAGTACGCGGATGTGCCCATCATCTGCGGCACCGTCTCCGGAGACTCCTGGATGTTCAGCCGAAAGGGGCTGCCGGAGCTTTTGAAGGTGGGCAACGAGTCCTATTATCGGGGCTTCGCCATCTCTCCCCATCAGGCGTGGGGACGCTTACAGGCGACCTGGAACCGCAAAGCGCCGTTCTATGCCTATTATTTTGAACGCACGCAGCCGGTGAGGCCCGGGCAGCCCACCCGCGCCTCGCATTTTGGCGGGAAAACGCCCCACAGCTCGGAAATTGCCTACGTCTTTGGCACGCTGGACGCCAGAGGCGGGTATGCCGAGGCGGACTATGCGGCATCCTGGTGCATGACGCGCTATTGGGCCAATTTTGCCAGGCGCGGGAATCCAAATGGGGACGGCTTGCAGGATTGGCCGGCCTATACAAAGGATACGCCTGTGGCGCTGCACTTCACAGATGGCGGCATACAGGCGGAGAACATCGTCCTCGACGAGGACGAGAACAAGGTGCTGACCTTTGTGCAGCATACGCCCGGGATGATGACCTCGCTGGACGGCTTCCCCCTGTAACCCTTGCAGAGAGAATGACATCCCGGAAAAGAGCACGCATGAACATATGACAGGAAAGGAGCTACGTTATGAAAATTCAGGAGATTATCGACAAGCTCATCGCATTTCATCCGGAAATCGGGAACCCCCACACCTGCGACACCGTCAAGGCCGGTGACGCCAACCAGGAGTGTACCGGCATTGTTGTAACCTGTTTTGCCTCCATGGAGGTCATTCAGAAGGCGATCGACCTCGCTGCAAACTTTATCATCTGCCATGAACCGGTCTTTTATAACCATGAGGACGATACCCAATGGCTGGCCGGAGACCCGGTCTATGAGGCAAAGCATCGGCTGCTGGAGGAGCATGGCATCGTCATCTGGCGGGACCATGACCATATTCACGGCAACGTCGACGCAGGCTCTGCAGATGGCATTTTTTATGGCATCATGAGCGAGCTGGGCTGGAAGGACTATGTGATAGGCAGCACAAAGAAGCCGCTGATGTATGAGATTCCGGAAACCAACGTGAAAGCCCTGGCTGCGGAGCTGATGGAGAAGCTGAACCTGACCGGCATCCGCGTTGTAGGGGATCAGAACGCCACGGTAAAGCGCGTCTTTTTCTGTGAGCATGTGCAGGCCAGCCGGGGATGGAAAAATGACGGTACCGTGCCGGACAACGAGGCGATGAAGCGCATCCGGAATGAGCGGGCAGACGTCATGATTCCGTTTGAAATCGTGGACTGGACCATGAGCGCCTATGTCCGGGACGCCTGCTATGCGGGGTATCCCAAGGCGATTCTGGAAATGGGGCACTTCAACGTGGAGGAGCTCGGCATGAAGTGTATGGCGAAATGGCTGCCCCAGGTGATTGGGAGTGACCTTCCTATCTCCTATGTGCAGTCCGGCGACAGCTTCTCTTATATCACGCGGTAACTGATAGTGTTTATCAACTCCTATACAGAAGAAAAACCCTCCCATTTGTGGGTTGGCCTTAGGGATTTTCTGAAACAAGCCAGTTTTTGAGGACGGCCTTTCAGCGAGGTAAAGGGAATACGGTCATGTGAGAGCAGAAATGCTTTTGCATGGCCGTATTTTTGTGCTTCAAACATCACAAATTCAGTTTAAAACGATTGGTGATATTACCCGCTTATCATTCTGTTGATTAAGAGTGTTTTTGGTAAAAGGACAACATCGTACCGACGTCGTCCTCCGGGGCCCTTGCGTTCCTTGCCCTCCCGGCAGGCAAACGCGGTATTTCCTTCAAAGAACCACATCTAAGGAGAACCAGCGTACCCTCACTGCCAGATTTCCACGACCAAAGGGCAACAAAATTGCCGCCCGTCCCGCCGCAGGCATAGGGAGCGCAGCGGAAAAGCCGCTTGACGGTGGAGGGGAACCGGCGTTAGCCGGTGGAGAGGTGGAACCTCCTTAGATGAGGATGGAGGAAGGAACAATGTTTCTTTCCCTCCGGGGGCCCCATTTCTCGCGCCGCCGAGAAATGGGGGAAAGAGGGCGGCTCAAGAAGGGGGCCTGTGCCCCCCCTCTTAAGAATCTCCCCGTATCCCGCTGGCGGCTTGCGCCTTGTCTCGTTTTCAAGTGGTCTGTCAGGCAACAGACGATGTGACTTGATACGCACCAAAGCTGCCGCCCTTGGCGGCTGGATACGATTGCCGCCCGTTCCACTGGAGCGGAACGTGGTGGCAATTTTGTTGCCCTTTGGTCGTGGACATCTGACTGTGAGGGGACGTTGTTACTCCTAAATCCCAAAACGTTGGTTCACCATTTGCTTTCCATCAGGAACTAAAACCTTGCGGTATAGACAGATGTTATCCATCGCTGGATGATAAAATTGCCGCCCATCCCGCCGTAGGCGAGGGATGAGGCGGCAATCCCTGCCAGCCGCCATAGGCGGCAGTCTCACCAGTTATCAAGTTACATCGTCTCTATTGGAACAGACCACTTATGGACTGGACAGCGCGAAGCCCAGCGGGATAGGAGGGGGATTCTTAAGGGGGAGCGAGGCCCCGAAGCTCCCCCCTAAGCCGCCTTCTTTCCCCTATTTCTTGGCGGGACAAGAAATAGGGCCCGCCGGGAGGGCAAACACGGTATTTCCTTCAAAGAACCACATCTAAGAAGAATCACCCTTCCGGGAGGGCAAACGCCTTATTTCCTTCCGGTATCCTTATCTAAGGAATACCCCCTCCGGGGCGTTCCAGGGTTTCCCGTGCTGAGGGTGGGCTGATGGAGCTCAGCCCTGGAACGCCTGCTCCAGGTCGGCCAGGATGTCGTCAATATGCTCCGTGCCGATGGACAGCCGGACGGTATTGGGATGAATGCCCGCGTCCTCCAGCTCCTCGGGGCTCATCTGGCTGTGAGTGGTGGAGGCGGGGTGAATGACCAGGCTCTTCACGTCGGCCACGTTGGCCAGCAGGCTGAACAGCTGGAGCCGGTCAATGAACGCCTTGGCGTCCTCGGCGTCCCCCTTCAGCTCAAAGGTGAAGATGGAGCCGCCGCCGTTGGGGAAGTACTTCTCATACAGGGCGTGGTCGGGGTGGTCGGGCAGCGAGGGGTGGTTGACGTGCTCCACATGGGGGTTCTTCACCAGGTAGTCGATGACTTTGGCGGTGTTCTCGTTGTGCCGGTCCACCCGCAGGGACAGGGTCTCCAGCCCCTGCAGCAGCAGGAAGGCGTTGAAGGGGGAGATGGTGGCGCCGGTGTCCCGCAGCAGGATGGCCCGAATATAGGTGACGAAGGCGGCGGGGCCTGCGGCCTGGACGAAGGAGACCCCGTGATAGGAGGGGTTGGGGGAGGCGATCTGGGGATAGTTGCCGGAGGCGGCCCAGTTGAAGGTGCCGCCGTCCACAATGACGCCGCCCAGGGAGGTGCCGTGGCCGCCGATGAACTTGGTGGCGGAGTGCACCACGATGTCCGCGCCATGCTCGATGGGGCGGATCAGGTAGGGGGTGCCGAAGGTGTTGTCGATCACCAGGGGCAGGCCATGGCTGTGGGCGATGGCGGCGATGGCGTCGATGTCGGGGATGTCGGAGTTGGGGTTGCCCAGAGTCTCGATGTAAATCGCCCGGGTGTTGGGCTGGATGGCGGCCTCCACCTGGGCCAGGTCGTGGGCGTCCACAAAGGTGGTGGTGACGCCGTAGAGGGGCAGGGTGTGGGCCAGCAGGTTGTAGGAGCCGCCGTAAATGGTCTTTTGGGCCACGATATGCCCGCCGGAGGTGGCCAGGGCCTGAATGGTGTAGGTGATGGCCGCCGCGCCGGAGGCCAGGGCCAGACCGGCCACGCCGCCCTCCAGGGCCGCCACCCGGTCCTCAAACACCCCCTGGGTGGAGTTGGTCAGGCGGCCGTAGATGTTGCCCGCGTCGGCCAGGCCGAAGCGGTCGGCGGCGTGCTGGCTGTTGCGGAACACATAGGAGGTGGTCTGGTAAATGGGCACCGCCCGGGCGTCCGTGGCGGGGTCGGGGCTTTCCTGGCCGATGTGGAGCTGCTTCGTCTCAAATTTCCAGGACTGTTTCGTCTGTTCAGTAATGGCTGCCATAATAAAGTACCTCTTTCATTTTTAATTTTGTTTTCCTGTCGGTAAGGCAGGATTTAAAGGGAGAACATCGCTGCGCATCAAGGCGCAGGGGAAAGAGGTCACATTCGCCCGAAGCGGAAGTTGTGCCGCAGCACCTCAGGGAAGCGAACGGTCATGATAGGACCCTCCTTATGCCGCAGCACCGCGGCGGGAAGAATACGGCTCCGCACCGCAGCGGCGGAAGCCTTAAAACCCTATTTCCTAGGGATTTACTATGATTAAGATACCAGAATGTCGGCCGATTGTCAACCCCTTTTTTCAGAAAAGCCGGAAAAATTCCAGCCGCCCCGGCGGGGCGCCTGCCCGCCTGAATCCGGCGAACCGGGGCGAAACCCGGGGAAGCACGTCAAAAGGTTCCAAAAACACGGGGATATACGGGAAACTTGCGAACGATTGTGGCTTGTAAAGGGGGATAAAGGAGGTTACAATCCAGTTACAAACTGTAACAGGGAGGGGATTGCCATGCGTTTCTCACGCGGGGGAAGGCTCTGGCTGCTGATTGCGGCGCTGGCGCTGTGCCTCGGGCTGTGCAGCCCGACGGCTGTGGCGAAGGGGGATTTGACGGTGCTGGTGAACCGGCAGGCGGTGAATGCCTGGGCGGATGACGAGGGCCTCGTGTATGTGGAGCTGGAGGGCTTCTGTCAGGCAGCCGACGGACAGGCCCATGTCAGCGAGCGGGGGGACGTGGTCACGGTGAGGCTGTCCGACCGCTCCATCACCGCCCAGGTGGGGAAGCAGTACTTCTCTGCCGACGGGGTCTATTACTTCTGCGGCGTCGCCGGAGCGGTGCGGAGCCGATACGGGAAGTGCTACGTCCCGCTGGAGCCGCTGGCGGAGCTGTTTTCCGCCTCCGTGGAGGAGGGGGACTGTAAGATCACCGTCCGGACGGCGGAGCAGGGCCAGAGCCTGACCACCACCGGCGCACAGGACGGGGAGGGGGAGCTGTACTGGCTCAGCCGCATCATCTCCGCCGAGGCCAGGGGGGAGAGCCTGAACGGGAAGATCGCCGTGGGCAACGTGGTGATGAACCGGGTGGCCAGCGAGCTGTTCCCGGATACCGTCTACGGCGTGATCTTTGACACCCTGTACGGGGTGCAGTTCTCCCCGGTGGCCAACGGCAGCGTGTACGACGAGCCGACGGAGGAGAGCGTCCTGGCCGCCAGGCTGGTGCTGGACGGTGCGGAGGTGACGGGGGAGGCGCTGTACTTTGAGAACGAGGCCATCGCCGCCTCCAGCTGGGTCAGCCGGAACCGGGAGGAGCTGTTCGTCCTGGGGAATCACACCTTTTACGCATAAACCGGCCGCCTGCCGCTTTACACAGCAGGAAAATTCGGGTATAATAGCCACAGAGACTGTGGCTATTTTCTTTTGCCCACAGGCAGGCGGCAGAATTTTCAACAGCCTGTGAACAACCACAGGCGCGCCTGAAAAGCGCGGGAAACAGACAGAGAAAGGCAGGGAAACGCCCATGAAAAAGGCACTTTTGGTGGTGTCCTCCGGCACGGATGACGCCGCCGCGCTGGAAAAGGACCTCGGCGCACTGGAGCGGGCGCTGGCAAGGGCCTTCCCTGACCGGACGTTCCGCCGGGCCTTCACCTCCGGCTACGTCCGCCGGGCGCTGCGCAGACGTCGGGGCGTGGCGGTGGACGGCGTGGTGGAGGCGCTGACCGCCTTGCGCATGGAAGAATATGAGGACGTGCTGGTGCAGCCCACCTATCTGGAGAACGGGGAGGAGATGGAGGCCCTGCGCCGGGAGGCGCAGCTCTATCAGAAGCAGTTCCCCCGGTTCTCCGTGGGCCGCCCGTTGCTGACCACCATTGACGACTATCTGGCCCTGGCGGATGCGGTGATCGCGGGCCTGCCCGCCCTGGATGACAGCGAGGCCCTGGTGCTGGTGGGGCTGGGCACGGAGCGGCGCATGGACCCCACCTATGCCTGCCTGGACTATGTGTTCCGGGATAAGGGGTATCAGAATCTGCTCGTGGGGGCGCTGGAGGGCTATCCCGGCGTGCCGGAAGTCCTCAATCGGCTGGCCATGACCTGGAACGTGCGGCGGGTCTACCTGATGCCGCTGATGGTGGCGGCGGAGCCCGGCGCCTGCAACGACCTGGCGGGGAAGGACGAGGACTCCTGGGCCAACCAGCTTCGGCGGCACTATTTTGAGGTGGTGCCGCTACTCCAGGGCCTGGGAGAGAACCGGCAGATTCCCGCCCTGTTCGTGGCCCACGCCAGGGAGGCCCTTCAGCCCCACCCGGGATGGCAGGATTTGTGAGTTTCCCGGAAAAAACGTTGACAAATCGGCGCATCTGACGGATAATAAAGAATAGTGCAGTCCGTGTCTGCGTGGGAACGGCGCACTGCAAGGCCAGGGGGATGCCCCTGCAAAGGGGTGTTGATTGGAACATGGAGCAGTTGTCCACTTTTTTGGCAAACTTTGACGTGACCGTACTGCTGGTTTATCTGCTGCGGGCGGCCATCGCCCTGCTGTGCATCGTGCCCCATGAGCTGGCCCACGGCTATACCGCCCTGCGCCTGGGGGACCATACCGCCCAGCAGCAGGGGCGGCTGACCCTGAACCCCCTGTCCCATATCGACCCGCTGGGTCTGCTGCTGATGATTTTTGCCGGGTTTGGCTGGGCCAAGCCCGTGCCGGTGAATATGCGCAACTTCCGCCGCCCGAAGCAGGGCATGGCGATTACGGCCCTGGCCGGCCCGGTGTGCAACCTGCTGATTGCGTTGGCGGCGCTGGGGCTGGCCAGCGTGGTGTATCACTTCTTTCTGACCTCGCAGGCGGCGGTGTACGTCATGCTGCTGCTGATGTACATCGCGGTGATGAGCACCGGGCTGGGGATGTTCAACCTGATTCCCATCCCCCCGCTGGACGGCTCGAAGATTCTGTTCTCCCTGCTGCCCGACCGCGTTTACGTCCAGATTCTGCGCTATGAGCGCTATGTGATGCTGCTGCTGTTCGCCCTGGTATTTTTGGGGGTGCTGGATACGCCGCTGAGCGCCATGATTTCCTGGGCCATGAAGGGGCTGTGCGCCCTGACCCGCTTCCCCTTTGGGATGATGAGCTACCTGGGGGTGAGCTGATGGAGACGCCGGTTTACCATTTGGAGGGGGTGGTCCACACCCGCTCCGAGCTGGAGAATTTTGACGGGCCGCTGGATTTGATCCTCAGCCTTTTGAGCAAGAATAAGATGGAGATTCAGGACATCCAAATCTCCCTGATTTTAGACCAATACTTCGCCTGGATGGAGCAGCGCAAGGCGCTGGATCTGGACGTGGCCAGTGAGTTCGTCACCATGGCCTCCCATCTGGTGTATATCAAGACGCGGATGCTCCTCTCCATCAATGACGAGGAGGCCCAGTCCGAGATGGAGGAGCTGATCGCCTCCCTGGAGGCCCGGCAGCGCAGCGAGGCCTACGCCAGGGTGCAGCTGGTGGTGCCCCAGCTGGAGAGCCGGTTCGAGCAGGGCCGCAACTATATCACCAAGCAGCCGGAGAGCATTGCGCCGGACAAGACCTACCGCTATCAGCATAAGCCGGAGGACCTGCTGAACGCCATGAAGCGGCTGTATGAGGCGGGGGCGGAGCCGGTGCGGCCCGCCCAGGAGATGCTCAGCGGCATCGTGGGGCGGGAGCCCTACCCGGTGACGGAAAAGGCGAAGGAAATCTTGGACCGACTGGTGCTGTTCAGCGTGACCCGGTTCAAGGCGCTGTTTTTGGGCAGCAGGTCCCGCAGCGAGCTGGTGGCCACCTTCCTGGCGGTGCTGGAGCTATGCAAGAGCCGAAAGATACGCCTGGCCGGGACGGACGACAACTGCACCGTCACGGTGATTCACGCGGAGGATTTGGACGACGAGTGGACGGAGCTGTCTGCTGACTCCTACTAGAAAACGAAAAAACGCTCAAAGAGAAAGAGGGTGTTCTCAGCTTGGAAGTTCAGATGATAGAATCCGTTTTAGAGGGCATCCTGTTTGCAGCGGGTGAGCCGGTGGAGGCCGACCGGCTGTGCAAGCTGCTGGATGTGGACAAGGTGACGCTGGACGGCGCGGCCAAAAGCCTGGCGGACGGGTACAAGTTTGAGCGCCGGGGCATCCGGCTTTTGCAGCTGGACGGAGCCTATCAGCTCTGCTCCGCCCCGGAGCATGGGGATATTATCCGCCGGGCCATGGAGACCCGCAAGCCGCCCCAGCTGAGCCAGACGGCGCTGGAGGTGCTGGCCATCATCGCCTACTTCCAGCCCGCCACCCGGGGCTTTGTGGAACAGGTGCGTGGGGTGGATTCCACCTACACCGTGAAGCAGCTGTTGGAGCGGGGGCTGATCGAGGAGGCGGGCAAGCTGAACGTGCCGGGCCGCCCCACCCTGTTCCGCACCACTAGGCAGTTTTTGCGCTGCTTCTCCCTGGACAGCCTGGACGACCTGCCCCCGCTGCCGGAGACGGGGGAGGAGGCCAAGCTGACGAAGGAGATGGAGGACGCGGCGGCCAGGATGAAGCTGATGCAGGAAGGTCAGGGTGAGGAAGGATGAAGGCGCTGCTCGTCATTCTGATCGTGCTGGCCGTACTGCTGCTCATCGGATTTATCCGATTCGGCGGCACGGTGGAGTACTCATCGGAGGGGCTGACCGTCCTGGTCAAGGTCCTGTGCTTCAACATCAAGGTGCTGCCCAGGCCGGAAAAGACGCCGGAGCAGCAGGCCGCCGATGCGGAGAAGAAGAAAAAGGCCGAAGAGAAGAAGAAAAAAGCCGAAGCAAAGCGCAAAGCCAAGGAGGAAAAACGCAAAGCCAAAGCGGAAAAGAAGGCCGCCCGGAAGAAAAAGAAGCAGCCGGAGCAGCCCGAAAAGCCAAAGAAGGGCGGCAGCCTTCAGCTGATTTTGAAGATGATTCCCGCCGGGCTGGAGACCCTGGGCGATTTGAAGAACGTCCTGCGGTTTGACGAATTGTACGTCCACTACACCATCGCGGGCCAGCCGGACCCGGCGGGGGCGGCCAGGCAGTACGGCATGATCTGCGCCGGAGGCGGCGCGGTGACGGCGCTGCTGGAGAACAACCTGAGGATTCGCAGGCGGAAGGTCACCGCCTGGGTGGACTTTACCACCACGGAGGCGCTGGTCTATGTGCGCCTGACCATCACCATGTCCCTGGGGCGGGTGCTCCGCTTCCTCGTGGCAGCCGGCATCAAATTCCTTCGTATTTATCTTGCCGACCGGCAGGAAAAGAAACATAAATCCAAACAGGAGGGTCAATAATATGGAAAAGAAGCATCCGATCAGTGAAGTCATGGGCATCACCATGGAAAAGGTCAAGGAAATGGTGGACGTCAACACCATCGTCGGCACCCCCATCACCACGGCGGAGGGCATCACCGTTGTGCCCATCTCCAAGGTCAGCTTCGGCTTTGCCTCCGGCGGCAGCGATTTTGCCACCAAGAACCAGCCCGCCGATAAGGACAACGCCTTTGGCGGCGGCGCCGGCGCCGGGGTCAACATCGACCCGGTGGGCTTCCTGGTCATCCGCAACGATACGGTGAAGCTGATTCCTGTGGCCCCCGTCCCCGGCGGCCCGGTGGAGAAGGTCATCGACATGGTGCCCGACATGGTGGACAAGGTCGCCGGTATGGTGGACAAGCGGAAGACGGAAAAGGCGGAGAAGGCCGCAGCGGAAGCCGAAGCCCAGCAGGCGACGGACGCTGCGGAGGAAAAGCCGCAGTAATGTAGTTGAGGTGAAGTCGTTTTGAGATGGAAAAAAGTCCTGTCCCTGGCGCTGTGCGCGCTGCTGCTTTGCACGGTCTGCCGGACGCCTGCCGCGGCCATTTCCACCTCTGCCACCTCCACCTATGTGATCGATGTGGACAGCGGGCGGGTCCTCTATGAAAACAACGCCGATGAGGAGCGGCCCATCGCCAGCATCACCAAAATTATGACCGCCCTGGTGGCCATCGAGGCCAGCAGCGAGGAGGACCTGGAGCAGGTCTGCACCGTCTCCGCCTACGCGGCCTCGGTGGGCGGCAGCTCCCTGTACCTGGTGGAGGGGGACGAAATTACCCTCCTCAGCGCCCTCTACGGCTGCCTGCTCCGTAGCGGCAATGACTGCGCCGTGGTGGTGGCGGAGACGATTGCGGGCAGCGAGGAGGCCTTCACCGACCTGATGAATGAGAAGGCGGCGGAGCTGGGCATGACGAGCAGCCACTTCGTCAGCTGCAACGGCCTGGTGGATGAGGACAACTATTCCACCGCCCACGACATGGCGATTCTGGGGGCCTACGCCATCCAGAACGAGCTGTTCGCGGAGATTTGCGGCACCTGGGTCATCACCACCGAGGACGGCTACTGGATCGAGAACCACAACAAGCTGCTGTCCTATGACGACCGGTGCATCGGCATCAAGACTGGCTTCACCACCCTGGCGGGGCGGACGCTGGTCTCCTGCGCCCGGGACCCGGACACGGGGGAGCGGGTGGTCTGCGTGACGCTGAACGACGCCTATGACTTTGACGACCATATGGCGGTCTACGACTGGGCCTTTGCCACCTACCCCCCCAAAACCCTCTGCGCCGCCGGTGAGACAGTGACCACCCTGACCTTCGCCGGGAACGGGGCCACCGCCACCCTGGTGACGGCGGAGGATGTCACCTACCCCCTGCTGGACGGGGAGGAGAGCGGCCTGAGCTGCAAGATCAGCTGCCCGGTGAACGTCCCCAGCGTCATCAAAGAGGGGAGCGAAGCGGGCAAAGTCACCTACTTTCTGGACGGGGAGGAGATCGCCTCCGCCACCCTGTACTACGGGAAAGTGGTCTACCGATGAAGGAGCGGCTGCAAAAGATCCTGTCCGCCCGGGGGGTCTGCTCCCGCCGGGGAGCGGAGGAGCTGATGAACCAGGGGCGGGTGACGGTGAACGGCGCCGTGGCCCGGCCCGGCGACCAGGCCGACCCGGAGCAGGACCTGATCTGTGTGGACGGCCACCCCATCCCGGAGGGGCAGGCCCTGGTCTATTTGATGCTGAACAAGCCCCGGGGCTATGTGACCACCCTCTCCGACGAGCGGGGGCGGCCCACGGTGGCCCAGCTGGTGGCGGGCTGCCCGGCGCGGGTCTACCCGGTGGGGCGGCTGGACTGCAACTCCGAGGGGCTGCTGCTCCTGACCAACGACGGCGCGCTGGCCCAGGCGCTGACCCATCCCAGCCATGGGGTGGAGAAGGAATATCTGGTCCGGGTGTCCGGAGACGTGGCGGCGGCCCTCCCCCTGCTGACCCATCCCATGACCGTGGAGGGGGTGCGTTACAGCGCCGCCGCCGTGGAGGTGCGCCCCACGGCGGAGCGGGGGACGAGCCTGCTCTCCGTCACCATCACCCAGGGGAAGAACCGCCAGGTGCGTAAAATGTGCGCGGCGGCGGGGCTGCGGGTGCATCGGCTGAAGCGCGTCCGGGAGGGTGCGCTGCGCCTGGGCAGTCTGGGCAGCGGCCAGTGGCGCTACTTGCAGGAAAACGAGGTGGAACTGCTGAAAAACGGGGCCAATCTGGGGCAGCTGACCGGCCAAAATGCAAGAAAATTTTAAAATCTTGCAAAAAAGAATTGCAATTTCCGTTCAAATTCGGTATGATAATGCTATTGTAATATCGAAGCAGCGGCGCAGCGAACTGCAATTTTGAAAAAAGGAGCGGTCAGCCAACATGACGAATAATATTTTAGGCACGATTCAGGAGAATATGTCCAGCTTCTCCAAGGGGCAAAAGCTCATTGCCAATTATATTTTGAATTCCTACGACAAGGCGGCCTTCATGACGGCCAGCAAGCTGGGCAAGACGGTGAACGTCAGCGAGTCCACAGTGGTCCGCTTCGCGGCGGAGCTGGGCTTTGACGGCTACCCCAGTATGCAGAAGAGCTTACAGGAGATGATCCGCAACAAGCTGACCAGCGTGCAGCGCATCGAGGTCTCCCGGGACAGGCTGGGCAATCAGGACATCATCTCCTCCGTCATGCAGTCGGATATTGAAAAGATTCGCCTGACGCTGGAGGAGACGGATCGGAAGCGCTTCGAGGAGGCGGTGGACGCCCTGGCCGCAGGCAACCGCATTTTCGTGCTGGGCATCCGCTCGGCGGGGGCGCTGGCGGACTTCCTGGTCTATTACTTCCGGTTCATGTTCGACGATGTGGTGCAGGTGAACAGCAGCGCCATGAGCGAGGTGTTCGAGCAGATCGCCAAGGTGCGGGAGGGGGATGTGTTCATCGGGATGTCCTTCCCCCGGTACTCCAAGCGCACCATCAAGGCCATGCAGTACGCCAAGGACAAGGGGGCCAAGGTCATCGCCATCACGGACAGCGAGGCGTCGCCTCTGGTGGCGGTGGCGGACTACGCCCTCCTGGCCAAGAGCGACATGGCCTCCTTCGTGGACTCCCTGGTGGCGCCGCTGAGCCTGCTGGACGCCCTGCTGGTGGCGGTGGGGGCCAAGCGGAACGACCAGCTGGAGACCACCCTCAGCGGCCTGGAGCAGATCTGGGACGAGTACGATGTCTACGAAAAGCCGGGCGGAGACCGGTGAGGGCAGCAGCCGTCTACATAAGGACAGCGGGGTCAATCGGTTTGACTCCGCTGCTTTTGTGAAGGGAACGCAGGTATGAGCGATATTTTGATAGTGGGCGGCGGCGCGGCCGGACTGATGGCGGCCATCACGGCCGCCGGTCACGGGGCCTCCGTCACCCTGGCGGAGCGCAATGAGAAGGTGGGCCGGAAGCTGTATATCACCGGCAAGGGCCGCTGCAACGTGACCAACGACTGCACTGCGGAGGAGGCGCTGCAAAACCTGCCCCAGGGGGGCAAGTTCCTGTACAGCGCCATGAACCGCTTCCCGCCGGAGGAGACGAAGCGCTTCTTCACCGGTTTGGGCGTCCCGCTGAAAACGGAGCGGGGCAACCGGGTGTTCCCGGTGTCCGACAGGGCGGCGGACATCATTGACGCCCTGTTCTTCGAGGCGAAACGGCTGGGGGTGGACATCGTCCACAGCCGGGTGGAATCGCTGACGCTGGAGGCGGGCGCGGTGACGGGCGTCCGGCTGGAAGGGGGTGGAGCCCTCTCCGCCGGGCAGGTCATCGTCGCCACCGGCGGCTGCTCCTATCCCGGCACCGGCTCCACCGGGGACGGCTACCGCCTGGCCCGGCAGGCGGGGCACACCGTCACGCCGATACGGGGCTCACTGGTGCCGCTGGTGGAGCGGGGAGACGCCTGCGCCAGAATGCAGGGCCTCGCCCTGAAAAACGTGGCGATTCAGGTGAAGAACCAGAAGGGCAAGGCGGTGTACCGGGACTTTGGCGAGCTGCTGTTCACCCGCTTCGGGCTGTCCGGCCCAATGATCCTCTCCGCCAGCGCCCACCTGCGGGATTTTGACAAAAACGAATTTTCTGTTATAATAGATATGAAGCCCGCCCTGGAGGAAAAGACGCTGGACGAGCGCATACTCCGGGACTTTGGGGAGAACCGGAACCGCGCCCTGCAAAACGGCCTGGGCGGCCTGCTGCCCCGGCTGATGATTCCGGTGGTGATCGAGCGCACCGGCATCCCGCCGGAGACGAAGATTCACGACATCACCAGGGCCCAGCGCCGTGCGCTGCTGGAGCAGCTGAAGGGCTTCCGGGTGGACATCAGCGGCCCCCGGCCGGTGGAGGACGCCATCGTTACCTCCGGCGGCGTCCGGCTCAGCGAGGTGAACCCCACCACCATGGCCTCCAAACGGGCAGAGGGGCTGTACTTCGCCGGAGAGGTGCTGGACGTGGACGGCTACACCGGCGGCTTCAATTTGCAGGCGGCCTGGGCCACCGGCTATGCGGCGGGCCTGGCCGCTGCGGAGCAGGCCAAAAGGAGAGAGGAAGGGTGCGCATGATTTCCATTGCCATTGACGGCCCCAGCGGGGCGGGGAAGAGCACCATGGCAAAGCGCCTGGCGAAGGAGCTGGGCTTCGTATATGTGGACACCGGCGCGATTTACCGCACCGTCAGCCTGTACGCCGCCCGAAAGGGCCTCGCCCCCACAGACGAGGCGGGCATCACCGCCCTGCTGCCGGAGATTCACATCGACCTGGCTTACGGCGAGGACGGGACCCAGCAGATGATCCTGAACGGGGAGAACGTCTCCGGGGAGATTCGCACCCCGCAGATCTCCATGTACACCTCCGCCGTGTCCGCCATCCCGGCGGTGCGGGCCTTCCTGCTGGAGCTCCAGCGGGATATGGCGAAGCGGAAGGATCTGGTCATGGACGGCCGGGACATCGGCACCGTGGTGCTGCCCGATGCGGAAATCAAGCTGTTCCTGACCGCAGCGCCGGAGGCCAGGGCGAAGCGCCGCTGGCTGGAGCTGCAGGAGAAGGGCGACCCCATCACCTATGACCAGGTGCTGGCGGACGTGGTGCAGCGGGACGAGAATGACAGCCACCGGGCCATCGCCCCGCTGAGGCAGGCGGAGGACGCGGTGCTGGTGGACACCACAGAATATGACCTGGAGGAGAGTTATCAGCTGCTCCTCCGGACGATTCGTGAGAGGATGTGAACCTATGGCAGAAGAAAAGGCGCACAAGAAGCGTGTGCCCCCAAAGTCCAGGGAGACGATGCGCAGATGGTACCAACTGGTGTGGCACCTGGTCTGCCCCATCTTCCGGCTGATTTTGTATCCGGTGAAGGTGCTTCACCGGGACCGCATCCCGGAGGGGGCCTGCCTCATTTGTGCCAACCACAGCTCCAACGCCGACCCCCCCATGGTCTGCCTGGCCGCGGGGCAGAAGCATTTTATCCGCATCATGGCCAAGCAGGAGCTGATGGATATTCCGGTCATCGGCTGGGTGTTCAACAAAATCGGCACCTTCGGCGTGGACCGGGGCAACAGCGACCTGAACGCCATCAAGACGGCCATGAAGGTGCTGAAAAGCGGGGACAAGCTGCTGATGTTCCCCGAGGGCACCCGCGTGGCGGAGGGCCAGTCCGGCAGCGCCCACACCGGCGCGGTGATGCTGGCCATGAAAACCGGGGTGCCGGTGGTGCCGGTGTTCTCCACCAGGAAGAAGCGGCTGTTCCACCGCAGCACCATGGTGTTCGGTGAGCCCTTCGTCATGAAGCCCGCCGGGAAGCGGGCCACCCCTCAGGAGTATGAGGAGCAGGCGGAGCTGCTGATGCAGAGGATTTATGCGCTGGAGGACGAGATTCCATGAACGTCCTGCAGGCTAAGTCCGCCGGCTTCTGCTACGGCGTCCGCCGGGCGGTGGAGCTGGCGGAGCAGACGGTGGAGGCGAGGACCCCCTGCGTCATGCTGGGGCCCATCATTCACAACGCCCATGTGGTAGAGGCGTTCGCCCGGCGGGGCATGGGCTGCGTCTCCTCGGTGGAGGAGGTGCCGGAGGGCTGCGCTGTGCTGATCCGCTCCCACGGGGAGAGCCGTGCGGTGTACCAGGCCCTGGCGGAGCGGGGCGTCCCGGTGGTGGACGCCACCTGCCCCAACGTCTCCAGGATCCACAATTTGGTGAGTGAAGCGGAGGAAAAAGGCCGGATTCCGGTCATTATTGGAAAAAAATCCCATCCCGAAGTGCTGGCCACGGCGGGGTGGTGCCGCGGCGCGATTGTGTTGGAAACCGCCGAAGAGTTGGAAAAATGGCTGAAAGAAGGGGAAAATCGTTGCGATTTGCCCCTGACCCTGGTTTGCCAAACCACTGCCTCAAAAGAAAATTGGAAAAAATCTGTGGAAATTGCAAAAAAACTATGTACAAATGCCGAGATATTTGATACAATGTGTAATGCGACATACCATAGACAAGCGGAGGCGGTCAGCCTCGCGAAGCAATGCGATGCCATGATTGTGATTGGAGACCATGCAAGCTCCAACACCCGGCATCTGGCGGAGCTTTGCGAGGCGGAATGCGATAATGTGATTTGGATCGAACAGGCAGCTGATTTGCCGGAGCACTTATTGAACGGCGCGGCTTGTGTTGGTATCACCGCGGGCGCATCCACGCCCGGGTGGATAATAAAGGAGGTCAAAAACAAAATGAGCGAAGAAACCATGGAGATCGAAGAATCCTTCAAGGAGATGTTGGAGAAGTCGATCAAAACTTTAAATACAGGGGATAAGGTCACTTGTACCGTTGTGAATATCACACCGACCGAGCTCCAGGTGGAGCTGGGTACCAAGCATACCGGTTATATCTCTGAAACGGAGTTTTCCGATGATCCTTCCGTCAAAATGGCAGATGCGGTCAAGATCGGAGACCAGCTGGAGTGCGTCGTCCAGCGGGTCAACGACCAGGACGGCATCGTTACCCTGTCCAAGAAGAAGCTGGACGCCAACCGGAACTGGGAAATGATTGAGGAGGCCGAGGCCAACAAGACGGTGGTCGAGGGCTATATCAAGGAGCAGAACAAGGGCGGCGTCGTGGCCAATGTCAAGGGCATCCGCGTGTTCATACCCGCTTCCCAGACCGGCCTGCGCCGCAACGAGCCGATGGACAGCCTGGTGGGCACCACTGCCCGTATGCACATCACCGAGGTCAACCGTGGCCGCCGCCGCGTGGTGGGCTCCATCCGCAGCGTAGCCGCCGAGGAGCGGGCAGCCAAGGCCCAGGCCATTTGGGACAATATCGAGGTGGATAAGCACTACACCGGCACCGTGAAGAGCCTGACTTCTTACGGCGCTTTCGTGGACATCGGCGGCGTGGACGGCATGGTTCACATCTCCGAGCTGTCCTGGTCCCGCATCAAGCACCCCTCCGAGGTGGTCTCTGTGGGCGACACCCTGGATGTGTACGTCATCAAGTATGACCCGGAGCGGAAGAAGATTTCCCTGGGCGTGAAGGACCGCACCATCTCCCCCTGGCAGAACTTCATGGACACCTGCAAGGTGGGCGACATCGTCACCGTGAAGATCGTCAAGCTGATGAGCTTCGGCGCCTTTGCCGAGATCGTCCCCGGTGTGGACGGCCTGATTCACATCTCTCAGATTGCCGACCATCGGGTGGAGAAGCCTGAGGACGAGCTGGCTGAGGGCCAGACCGTGGAGGTCAAAATCACGGACATCAATGAGGAGACCAAGAAAGTTTCCCTGTCCCGCCGCGCCGCCCTGCGCGATGCGGAGGACGAGTATGACGATGAGGATTGATTCCCCTCGGCTGAACTGACTGCGTAAAGAGCCGCCCCGCGAGATAAGCTCGTAGGGCGGTTCTTTTAAGTCATTTGAGTCATTTTAGTCAGTTGACCCTTTTGGCCCTTTTGGCTCTTTTGGCACGTTTGCCGGGGGCTGCCGTTCCTGCAAAAATCCGCCTTGTCAAAGGCCGGAGAAGCTGGTATACTGAATACAGGAAACTGTGCTGCGTGTCACGCAGCGTGATTAAGACGGAAGGTTGGGGGAGCGTATGGCAGACTTTTTTTCCTGGCTGAAACGCAAGGCGAACAAGGAACGGCCCTATTGCGCCGCAGTGGTGCCTGCGGCGGGCAGCGCCCACCGTATGGAGGGCGTGGATAAGGTTTTGGCGGAACTGGGCGGCATTCCGGTCATTGTCCGGGCGCTGTCGGCGCTGAACGACTGCGAACTGATTGACGAAATCATCGTCGTCACCCGGGAGGATTTGATCGTCCCCATCAGCGGCCTGGTCAGGCAGCACGGCCTGAACAAGGTGAAGACGGTGGTGAAGGGCGGCGAGACCCGGGCGGAGTCCGTCCGGCTGGGCCTGGCGGAGGTGTCCAAGGAGGCGGACCTGGCGGCCATCCACGACGGCGCACGGCCCTTCGTGAGCCGCGAGCTGCTGGAGGAGGTCATCCAGGCGGCGGAGCGGAATAACGCCGCCGCCCCGGCCATCCCTGTGGTGGACACCATCAAGGTGGCCCACGACGGGCTGGTGGACAGCACGCCGGACCGGGAGACGCTGTTCGCGGTGCAGACCCCCCAGGTCTTTGAATACGGACTCATCACCGGCGCATTGGAACGGGCCATTCGGGAAAAGATACCCCTGACGGACGACTGCTCCGCCGTGGAGGCCATGGGCATGAAGGTCACGCTGACCACCGGCAGCCGGGAGAATATCAAAATCACCACGCCCATGGATTTGGCGACAGGGGAGGCGATTTTACAATGGCGGGAACAGGATTGAGAATCGGCCAGGGCTATGACGTACATAGGCTGGTGGAGGGCCGCAGGCTGATTTTAGGCGGCGTGGATATCCCCTGGGAAAAGGGCCTGCTGGGCCACTCCGACGCCGACGTGCTGATTCACGCCATCATGGACGCCCTGCTGGGGGCGGCCGGACTGGGGGACATCGGCAAGGCCTTCCCGGACAATGACCCCGCCCTGGAGAATATCTCCAGCGTGGTGCTGCTGGACCGGACGATGGCGCTGCTGGAGGAGGCAGGTTACGAAGTGGTCAACGTGGACGCCACCATTGTGGCCCAGCGCCCCAAGCTGGCCCCCTATCTGCCCGCCATGCGGGCGCTACTGGCCCGGCACATGGGGATTGCGGAGGGCCGCGTCAATGTCAAGGCTACCACGGAGGAGCATCTGGGCTTCACCGGGGACGGCTCCGGCATGGCGGCCCAGGCTGTGGCCCTGCTGGAAAAGACGGAAAACAGCTGACAAACAAAGGACATAGCACACGCGCCGCCGGAGCATCAGGAGCCGGCGGCGCATTTTTTTGCGCGAAACAGGGCGGAACAAGGAGGAACCCACATGAAAAATCGGATTTGGAAGCCGCCCTGGACGTACTGCGTCGTCACAGGAGGCTGCCTGCTGTATGCGGCGGCCTTCGTCTGGCTGGTTTCTCCCTAGATAAAGTTCTTGGAAGGAACTGCCGCGTTTGCCCTCCGGGCGGGGTTGCTCTCCTTAGATGTGGTTCATTGAAGGAACTACCGCGTTTGCCCTTGCCAGGGCATGGCCTGCTTTTCTCGCTCCGCCGAGAAAAGTAGCAAAAGAGGGCGGCTTAAGAGGGGAGCCTGTGGCCCCCCTCTTAAGAATCTCCCCGTATCAGG
>JAJPXL010000164.1 GCA_021205455.1 Clostridiales bacterium | reverse complement strand
GGCGAGTCCCCGAAGCCCCTCCCTAAGCCGCCTTCTTTCCCCCATTTCTTGGCGGAGCAAGAAATGGGGCCCGCCGGGAGGGCAAGCCGTTGTTCCTTCAAAGAACCACATCTGAGGAGCATCAGGCCCCGGCAAGGGCAAAACCTTTTTCCTTTTTTCCCTTTCCCTAAGAAACGGCCACCCCCACATTGATTCATGGAATCCTATCACTATCCCCTTATTTTGGAGGTTTTTATGTCAAACCAATACGAATCAGAAATCAGCCGCCGCCGCACCTTCGCCATCATCTCCCACCCCGACGCCGGCAAGACCACCCTGACGGAGAAGTTCCTCCTCTACGGAGGGGCCATCAACCAGGCCGGCGTGGTGAAGGGCAAGCGCAACGCCCGGGCCGCCACCTCGGACTGGATGGAAATCGAGAAGCAGCGGGGCATCTCCGTCACCTCCTCCGTCATGCAGTTCCAGTACGAGGGCTTCTGCATCAACATTCTGGACACCCCCGGGCACCAGGACTTCTCCGAGGACACCTACCGCACCCTGATGGCGGCGGACAGCGCCGTTATGGTCATCGACGGGGCCAAGGGCGTGGAGCCCCAGACACGGAAGCTGTTCAAGGTCTGCGCCATGCGGGACATCCCCATCTTCACCTTTATCAACAAGATGGACCGGGAGGCCCGGGACCCCTTCGAGCTGTGCGAGGAGATTGAGCACGAGCTGGGGGTGGAGACCTGCCCCATCAACTGGCCCATCGGCTGCGGCAAGGAGTTTCAGGGCGTCTACGACCTGCGGGAGCATAAGATCATTCACTTCACCTCCAACACCAACGCCAGGGCCGCCACCGCCACCGAGGTGGACCTGGACGACCCCGCCCTGGCCGACCTGATTGGCGAAAACAAGTATCAGCAGCTGGTGGAGGAAGTGGAGCTGCTGGAGGGGGCCGGGGCCGAGCTGGATATGGACAAGGTGCGCCACGGCAAGCTGTCCCCGGTGTTCTTCGGCTCCGCCCTGACCAACTTCGGCGTGGAGCCCTTCCTGGAGAACTTCCTCCGCATGACCACCCCGCCCCTGGACCGGAAGGCGGGGGAGCAGACCATCAGCGCCTTTGACGAGCGCTTCTCCGGCTTCGTCTTTAAAATCCAGGCCAACATGAACAAGGCCCACCGGGATCGCATCGCCTTCGTCCGGGTGTGCTCCGGCCGGTTCGACGCGGAGAAGGAGGTCTACCTGGTGCAGCAGGACCGGAAGGTGAAGCTGTCCCGCCCCCAGCAGCTGATGGCGGCGGAGCGGGAAATCATCGAGGAGGCCTACGCCGGGGACATCATCGGCGTCTTTGACCCCGGAATGTTCTCCATCGGGGACACCCTCTGCACCCCCGGCCAGAGCTTCCGGTTCGACCCCATCCCCACCTTCGCCCCGGAGCACTTCCGCCGGGTGCGGCCCAAAGACACCCTGAAGCGCAAGCAGTTCATCAAGGGTACCGAGCAAATTGCCCAGGAGGGCGGCATCCAAATCTTCAAAATCCCCTACACCGGCATGGAGGAGGTCATTGTGGGCTGCGTGGGCACCCTGCAATTCGACGTGTTCGAGTACCGGCTGAAAAACGAGTACAACGTGGAGCTGGTGATGGAGAGCCTGCCCTACGAGACCCTGCGGTGGATTGACCGGTTTGACGGCAGCCTGGACGACGACCTCATCATCGGCGACGGCCGGGATATCAAGCTGGTGGAGGACTACCACGGGGCGAAGCTGCTCCTCTTCTCCGCCCAGTGGAGCGTCAACTGGGCGCTGGACAAGAACAAGGCCCGCCACCTGGAACTGAGCGAGTTCGGCGGGGCGAAATTTTAATTCAACACGGCACAGACAGGGCCTCCGCCTGACGGCGGAGGCCCTGTTTTTGTTCTGGTTCTCACCAGCCGCGTTTTAAAATCTCCTCACAGACGCGCCGGCTGTTGTTTTTGTCCAGGTAAGCGAAGCGCTCCCCGTGGAGGGCGGCGTACCGCTCCGGCAGGGCGAAGTCCGCCTGTGCGTACCGCTTCAGCGCCTCCAGCAGCTCCTCCGGGGTGAACACCCGCTCGCCGAACAGCTCGGTGTCAAAGTCGATATAGGCGCCGGTAGTCTCGTTATACTGCGCCACGTCAAACTGGTAGAACAGCACCGGCTTCTTCTGATAGTACACGTCCCAGCTGGCGCTGGAGTAATCCGTCACCATCAGCCTGCACTCCATCAGCAGCCGGTTCAGCGGCTCCTCCCCGAAGGGAATCAGCCGCACCCGCTCACTGCCGCTGATGGAGAACCGGGCCATATACCCCTTGAACTTGGGGTGGATATAGAAGTCCAGATACAGGTCGTACTGGGTCAGCAGAGCGGCCAGGCGGGGGTCGTTCAGGAGGGCCATATAGTTTTGATAGTAGTCGCTCTCCACAAACACCTCGTCCGGGGCCTCGTCCAGCCAGTTCCGCCAGGTGGGCATCAGGAGGATGTGCTTTTCCGGCAGATGACGGTCCTCCAGCACGTCCCACCGGGCCAGGCCGGTGAGGATCACGTCCTCCGGCGGATAGTCCAGGTATTGGGCGATGATGTCATGCTCCCGCCGGTTGGAGGACACGAACAGGTCGGCCTCGTAGGCCCCGCCCTTCCGGTAGAAGTCCACCCGCTTCATGGCGATGACGCCGTGCTGCAAAAACACCAGCTTCTTCCTCCGCCGGATGTAGGGCAGGATGAGGCTCTCCTTGGTGCGCCAGGCGTAGGCGTGGGATTTGGAGTCGCTGGACACCAGCAGAGATGCCGACAGCAGGTAGACCATGTGCTTCAGGCTCATAAACTGAATGACATGGTCCTTGTAGGGCAGCAGCCGCTCCTGATAGTCGGGCTGGGCCTTGTCAATGACGAAGTAAATGCGCCGGTGCATCTGCTTCTCCATGCCATGCTCCATGCAGTGCCGGAAGAAGTAAAAGCCGTTGTCCTGGGCCATGCTGCCGAACTTCTCATAGCACAGCATGATGCGCCTGCGCCCCAGCACCGGACGGGCCAGCAGCGCCAGGCCGAAGGCCAGCCACTCCTTCAAACGGAAGCGCAGGCCGCTGTAGGGGTTCCAGGGCTGGCAGGCCAGGGCGTGGGTGTGCTCCATCGTTCGGTACAGGGACACCCCCTGCCCGTCCGCCTGCCGGTAGGTGTTGGAGAACACCAGCCGCTCCACCACCCGCCGGCCCAGGTCCAGGGCCTTCCGCACCCTGTAAAGCAGTTTTTCCAGGCCGGAGCGGGGCTTTGCCCCGCTGCCGCCGTCCTCCTGCCAGCGGGCGCACAACAGATAGGAGGCCCCGTCCGCCCCGTCCAGGGTGATGCGCACGTCCCAGTACAGGGCTTTCAGCTGGAGCTGGCTCAGGTCGATCTCCACCTCCAGGCAGACCTCGTCCCCCTGGTGAATGGTGTGCTGGGCGGGGAAGGCGTAGCACAGCCGATCCTTCTCCTGCCGGAACCGATAGACCAGGGCCACGCCGCTCCACGTCCCCAGGTCCTGGGCGGGGCAGCGCACCCGCAGCCGCAGATGCCGCCCCCGGAGAACGCACCGCTCCATCTGGCACACCAGCTGCCGCTCATACCGCTGGAGCCGGCTCCCGATTTGCAGGCAGCAGTCGCTGCCGGAGGGGCTGCAAATCAGCCCCTCCAGGGTCTGCCCGAACCGCTGGGCGGCGCCCAGAGGCTCCTCGTAGGCAAAGCGGCGGTCCTCCCACAGGGGGTCGGAAAGCTGGGGGCCGGACGCGGACGGGAGCAGCCGCAGAGGGGCTTGGAAGCGCATGGCCCCGTCCTGCACCGTCAGGGACAGCGTCCAGTGGGTCAGGAGGGTGTTTTCCGCCTTCTCCGCCGCAGAGGAGAAGTCCGCCTCCATCTGGCTGCCCGCCTCCCCGCAGGCCAGCAGCCACACCGGGAATACCAGCCGCCGTCCGGCGCTCTCCCCCTCCAGGGTCAGCGTCTCCGCCCCGCTGAGGAACAGCCCCATGAGGCAAAACTGCCACAGCCAATGCTCTCCGCCCAGGGTCCGGACAGGCAGCGCCCCTGGGGTCAGCGGCTCTGATTTTCGGTTCTGCTGCATCATGGTTGCCCGCCCTTTCTGTCCGTCACCAGCCCCGCTTCATGATCTCCTCACAGATGCGCTGGCTGTTATTCCTGTCCAAATACTCATACATACTGGGCCGCAGGGCAGCGTACCGCTCCGGCAGCGCGAAGCCGCTTTTGGCGTACTCCTCCAGCTTTTCCAGCAGGGCCTCCGGGGTCAGCACCTGGTCGCCGAACAGCTCGGTGTTCAGGTCGATATAGGAGCCTGTGACCTCGCAGTACTGCTCCACGTCGAACTGATAGAACAGCACCGGCTTCTTCTGGTAATACACGTCCCAGCACACGCTGGAGTAGTCCGTCACCAGCATCCGGCATTCCATCATCAGCTGGTTCAGCGGCGCGGAGCCGAAGGGAATCATGCGCACCCGCGGGTTCCCGCTGATGGAGAACTGGGCCATATACTCCCGGAACTTGGGGTGGATATAGAAGTCCAGATACAGGTCGTATTTTTCCAGCAGGGCCTCCAGCCGGGGGTCGTTGATGAGGGACATATAGTTTTTGTAGTAGTCGCTGGCGACGAAGGCCTCGTCCGTGACCTCCTCCAGCCAGTTCCGCCAGGTGGGCATCAGGAGGATGCGCTTCTCCGGGATGGGCTTGTCCTCCAGCACGTCCCACCGGGCCAGGCCGGTGATGACCACGTTCTCCGGCGGGTAGCCCTGGTACTGACAGATGATGCCGTACTCCCGCCGGTTGGAGGTGATGAACAGGTCGGCGGAGTTGGAGCTTTGCCAGAAGAAGTTCACCTTCTTCAGGGCGATGACCCCGTGCTGGAGGAACACCAGCTTCTTCCCGTGGTTGATGCGGGGGAGGATGATGCTCTCCTTGGCCCGCCAGGCGTAGGCGTGGGCCTTGGAGTCGCTGGAGATCAGCAGACGGGCCGCCAGGATATAGACCATATGCTTCAGGCTCATGAACTGAATGACATGGTCCTTGTAGGGCAGCAGCCGCTCCCGGTAGTCGGGCTGGGCCTTGTCAATGATAAAGTAGATGTTCCGGTTCATCTTCTTCTCCATGCCATGCTCCATGCAGTGGCGGAAGAAGTAGAAGCCGTTGTCCTGGGCCATGCTGCCGTACTTCTCATAGCACAGGAAGATGTGCTTATGGGCCAGGCGGCGGCGGAACACCTTGCTCAGAATCAGGGCAAAGCGCTCCTTTACCCGGAACAGGAAACCGCTGTAGGGGCTGTAGGCCTGGCAGACCAGGGCATAGCTCCTGTCCAGCGTCTTGTACAGGGAGACGCTCATGTCCTCCCCCTGGCGGTAGCTGCTGGAGTGGAAGAGCCGTTCCAGCTGGGTGCCGATGCGGTCGGCCACCCGGCGCACCGCGCCCTCCAGCCGGTACAGGGGGCTGCTCTCGCGCTTGCACCAGCGCTGCTCCTTTGCCAGCTGGGGATTGATGCGGGCGGTATAGGCCACGCCGTCCCGGCCGTGGAACACGGTGCGGATGTCCCAGTACAGGGGGGCAAACTCCAGCTGGGACAGGTCGAAGTCCGCCGTCAGCTCGGTATACTCCTTCCGCTGCTTCACACGTTTCGCGGGGAAGAAATACACTTGCCGATCCTTCTCCTGCTTATAGCGGTAGACCAGGGCAAAGGACTCCCAGGTCCCCGGCACCAGGTTGGGGCACTGTACCCGCAGCTTCAGGCGGGTGCCCCGGAGCTTGTGCACCTCCGCCCGGCAGTTCATTTGCCGCTCGTAGCGGCGCATCTGGTCCCCCAGGGCCAGGGAGCAGTCCCCGTTCCGGGGGCAGCAGACCAGGGCCTCCAAGGTCTGGCCTTCCATCTGGCAGGCGCCGAAGGGCGAACCGCAGGTGAAGAAGCTGCTGCGCCACTTCTCTTCCGTGTTGATGCCGGGGCGCACCGTTCGGGCGGCGATGCGCAGCCCCACGTCCCCAAAGGCCCGGCCCCGGCGGATGGCCAGCCGCAGCCGCCATTGGGTGGGCAGGGTGTTGTCCACCAGGCCGGGCAGGGCGGAGAAGTCCGCCTCCAGCAGCTTGTCCGGCCCTTCCCCGTCCACCACGGCGACGGGGAACCGCAGCGTGCCGTCCTTCCGCACCGCCTGCAGGATCAGCTCGGTATCCCCGTCCAGGGGCAGATTGGCCACGGAGAAGCGCCACTTCCAGTCCTCCCCGCCTCTGTCCCGCAGGAACAGGTTGCCCAGCGGCTGGAGCAGCGCCTGCTCCAGCGCCTCCTCCAGGGTGTCCACATCGGCGTTCTGGCACAGATAGGGAGGCTGGTCGCTGACGGACAGGGTCAAAAGGCCCAGGCCGCTGATTTGCAGGCCGCAGCACAGCGGCCCGGGGGTCAGGCTCAGGCTGTTGGCCAGGTCGCCCATGCGCTGATGGCTACCCTCGTCCACGATGCACAGGGGGACGTGGTACACGTTCCCGTCCCCGCCGTCGTACACGCCGGAGATGCGCCACGGCTCCCCGTCCGACGGCAGGGCGGGCAGGGGCACCTCCGCCCAGCACGGCTCCAAAATCCGGCCGGCGAGCTGGGGGTTTTCCTTCTGAACAAACAGGGCGCGGCCCGTCTGCACCGGGAAAACGGTCTGCCCCTCCTCGCTGCCAGAGGCCCGGTGGATGGAGATGCCCCGCAGCCCGGCTGCGCCCTCCGGCGCAATGGCGGAAATCAGGAACCGGCCGCCCCGCAGCTCTATCCAGTCGATGCCATAGCGGAGCTGGTCCCAATAGCGCAGGCTCCGGGGGTAGGCGTCCAGCACCAGGTTCACCTGCGGCTTTCCGCGGACGAAGTGGGGCAGCGCCTCATAGTCCACCCCCTCCAGGGGGAAGGCGGCCACCGGCCCGCCCCAGAGCGCCCGGTTGTCCATCAGGTAGGGGCAGCTGCTGCCCTTATCCAGCACAGGGCGGAACTGTCCCCCCCACAGAGGGCAGATGACCAGGCCCTTCCCCCTGGTGCAGGCAAAGGACAGGGTCAGCTGAATGGGTTCCTCCTGCCGGGCGTACAGGGCCGCGACGCCGGTCAAATCGGCGGTGAGCCGGTTCCCCTCCACCGACGCGGGGGCATACCAGTGGGCCGTCTCCCCCTGGTTGGACAGGCGGAGGTAGTACGCCCCGCCCTCCGGGAAGGCTCCGCCGATGCGGCGAAGGGTCAGGCGGAGGGGCTCCCCCGGTGCGGGCGAGACAAGTTCCACCTGCAGCGCGCTCTCCGTGGCCACAATGGGCAGGGAAAGGGCTTGCAGGGTATCGTTTGGCTGGGCCATATCATCTGTCCTCATTTCTTTGTAGGGTATGCGTTGTGGTGGGGGTAGGGATTGCGGGGTTTCCCCTAGGCCCCGGTAGGGGCGTGATTATGACAACATTCTGCCTCCCTTGAAAGGCACTGTCATCAGCTTAAACTGCAATCTATCCTGGGTTAAGGAGAATAACGCAGCCGTACAGTCAGATTTCAGCGACCGAAGGAGAACAAAATTGACGCCCGTCCCGCCGTAAGGCGAGGGACGTGAGCGGCAATCCCTGCCAGCCGCCATAGGCGGCAGTCTCACCTCGTCGGCGTTAGCTCCGTATCGCTCGCATCCGTCTGTAAGCCGAATGCTCGTTCGCTCCGCAACGCCTCCTCTCAAAATCGAACCCGCTTCGCTGGGCTTCGATTTTGTCAGTCTCTAACGGGATAGACCTCTTGATTGAGAGACAAGGCGAAGCCCACAGTGGGATAGAAGGAGGGTTCTTAGGCGGATTTTGCGTAAAAAATATGCCGGGGGCATATTTTTAGCAAAATCCTGAGCCAGCTTGCTGGCGAAGCCACTTATAAGTGTAGGTAGCGCCTTAAAGTTCTTGATAACGGGGGAGCCCCGAAGCTCCCCCCTGAGCCGCCCTCTTTTGCTACTTTTCTCGGCGGAGCGAGTTTGCGGCGTTAAGAAAATATGCCAGCGGCATATTTTTAGCCGAAAACCGCAGCCAGCTATGCTGGCAAGGCTCACTGACCGAGGAGGATATGCGAAAAATTATAACGCGGTAGTCAGGCCATGCCCTGGCAAGGGCAAACGCGCTATTTCCTTCCGGTATCCTTAATCTAAGGAAAACCACCCCTCCACCGGCGGCAGCGATACCTGCTACGTTTCCCGCTCCGCCGCCGGGGCCTTGGCCCGGGGCAGGCTGACGAAGAAGCGGGTGCCCTCCTCATCGTTGGAAGCGGCCCAGATCTTGCCGCCATGCTCCTGGGCGATGGTGCGGGCGATGGGCAGCCCCAGGCCGAAACCCTCGCTGGCGCGGGCCTGGTCCGCCCGGTAAAAGCGCTCAAAAATCCGCTCCAGCTGGTTCGGCGGGATGAGCTCCCCCTGATTGCGCACCTCCAGGCGGAGCCGCTTGGCCCCCTCCGGGGCAAGGAACACCTGCACATCACTGCCCTGGGCGGCGTACTTTCGGGCGTTGTCCAGCAGGATCTCCAGCAGCCGCTTCAGCTTGCCCCGGTCGCCGGAGACGTACAGGTCGGGTGTCAGCTCCGCCTCCAGCAGGTGGCCGCTCTCAAAGAGGGCCGCTTCAAACTGGAGCAGGGTGTCCTCCACCAGGTCGCTGAGATTCAGCAGCGTATGGGGGTTGGCCCTGGCCTCGTTGGCGTCGCTGCGGGCCAGCACCAGCAGCTCCTCCACCAGCTCCTTCATCTGGAGGGAGCTGGCCTGGATGTTCTCCAGCCAGCGCTGCTCCTTGTCCGTCATGGCGGCGCTGTGCTTCTCCATCATGTCGGCGCTGGACAGCACCACCGTCAGGGGCGTCTTTAACTCATGGCTGGCGTCGGCCACAAACTGCCGCTGCTGCTGCCAGCTTTGCTCCACCGGCCGCACCGCCCACCGGGCCAGCAGGATGCTGATGACGAAGAAGGCGGCGAAGGCGGCCAGAGACATGAGCATGGTGTTCTGCACCACGCTGCGGATGGTGCTCTCCTCCTGGCTGATGTCGGCAAAGGCCAGCTGCCAGCCGGAGGCGGTGGAAGAACGGAGATAGCGGAGGCTGTAATCCCGCAGGACGCCGCTGGGCTCCTCCTGCTCCAGGCACAGGTTGACCACTTCCTCAATGGTGTCCTCGTCCAGGTCGTAATATTGATTGGCGACGATGAAGACCTGCCCCGTGTTCAGGACGGACACGGTGAAGTAGGGCAGGGAGACGCTGTTGTCATTGCCGAAGAACCGGTCGAAGCCCTCCTGGTCCTGTTCCTTGCCGATGGTAAACATGGGTATACTATCCTGCAGGATGACCTGATTCAAGAGGTCCATGCTGTCCTCCCGCAGGCTGTCAGAGACAGAGACGATGAAAAACATACTGATAAACACCAGCATCGCCGTGACGATTAGCATATTGATCAGCACGAACTTCCACCGCAGCTTCCGAATCACGCTCATGACTTTACTTCCAGATGGTACCCCAGCATCCGCAGGGTTTTGATGGAGACGTTGCTCTTCAAATGGGCCAGCTTCTTCCGCAGGAAGGAGATGTAAACCTCCACGTTGTTGTCCTCGGCGTTGGACTCATAGCCCCAGACGGACAGGAGCAGGGATTCCTTGGTCACCACCCAGTCGCCGTTGGACATCAGCTTGCCCATGATTTCAAATTCCTTCCGGCTCAGGCGCACGGACCGCTCCCCGCACACCAGCAGGCAGGAGCTCAGCTCCAGCCGCAGGTCGCCGTAGGTGATGACGTTGCTGTCGCTGCCGTCGGCCTTGCGGCGGGTGATGGCCCGAATGCAGGCCATCAGCTCATCGGAGTCAAAGGGCTTGGTCAGGTAGTAATCCGCGCCGCAGTCCAGGCCGGACACCCGATCCGTGACCTCCGTCCGGGCGGTGAGCATCAGCACCGGGGTGCGATTCCCCGCCTGCCGCAGCCGCTGCACCACGGTGAAGCCGTCCATCCCCGGCAGCATGACATCCAGGATGATGGCGTCGTAAATGCCGGACATGGCGTTATCCAGCCCCTCCTCCCCGTTATGGCAGAGGTCGGCGGTAAAGTGATGGGCCTCCATCAGATCCCCCAGCGTCTGGGCCAGGCGTTTTTCATCTTCCACAATCAAAATGCGCATAAGCTGCTCCTTTTCGCTCAAATCGGCTGCGGGGCTTGACCACTCCCCATGTTATCCTTATTTTAGCGCGAATGCAACCAAAAAGCAACAGGAAGCCAGGGTAACAGCATTTAAAATTAGCCCAAAAGGATAGACAAAGCTGCATCGGG
>JAJPXL010000133.1 GCA_021205455.1 Clostridiales bacterium | reverse complement strand
CCTAAGAACCCTCCCCCTATCCCGCTGGCGGCTTCGCCTTGTCCCTCAATCAGGTGGTCTATCCCAATAGAGACGATGTAACTTCTAACTGGTGAGCCTGCCGCCCATGGCGGCTGGGTACGATTGCCGTTCCGCCCTGCCGATGGCGGGCGGAACGTGCAATTTTGTTGCCCTTTGGTCGTGGAAATCTGACTGTAAGAGTACGCTATTCCCCTCAACCCAGGATAGTTTGCATCTTTAAGTTGATGTCATTGCCTTTCAGGGTAGGGAGCAAAGCGGAAATGCCGCTTGACGGCAGAGGGGAACCGCGAAGCGGTGGAGGGGTTCCTGGAAGGTCGTCCCTTAAATAAGGAGTGCCACCCCTCAAGCTGCCGCCTGTGGAGAACCGCCTCACCCCACGCGGCCGGCCCCTGAATTTGAACATAAAAAGCAAACAGGCGGGGCGATTCCAACGGGAACCGCCCCGGTCTGTTTACGGCTGCATGGCCATCTTCCGCCACAGGTCGCCGAAGATGTCCCCAAAGCCCTTGCGCTCCACCCCGTCGCAGGCCAGCAGAGGCAGCCGGGTCACCGCCTCCCCGTCCACATAGACGGTGAGCTGGCCCAGGGTCTCGCCCGCCTCCACCGGGGCGGTGACCGATTCCTCCAGCACATAGTCGGTGGTGACGGTGTTCTCCTGCCCTTTTTCCACCAGGATACGGAGGGAGCCGTCGGGGCAAACCGCCACCGTGTCCGCCTTGCCCAGCTTCACCGGCACGGCGGGGATGGGCTCCTGGGGGGCGGCGTCCGCCAGCGTCCACCCGGCGAAGCCGTAGTTCAGCAGATTCTTCGCGGTGTCAAACCGCTCTGCGCTGGTGGCGCTGCCCAGCACCACCGCAATCAGCTCCATCTCCCCCTGCATGGCGGAGGCGGAGATGCAGTAGCCTGCGGCGTCGGTGGAGCCGGTTTTCAGCCCGGTGGCCCCGGGGTAGGTGCGCAGCAGCTTATTCGTATTGGCCAGGCCGAAGGCGCCGTCCCGCAGGCTGTCCATCCAGATAGAAGTATAGTCCCGAATCAGATCATGCTCCAGCAGCGCCCGGCTCATCAGGGCGATGTCATAGGCGCAGCTGTAATGGCCCTCTGCGGGAAGGCCGTTGCAGTTGGCAAAGTGGGTGTGATTCATCCCCAGCTCCCCGGCCCGGCGGTTCATGGCGTCCACAAAAGCCCCCTCGCTGCCGGAGACGTACTCCGCCAGGGCCACCGCCGCATCGTTGCCGGAGGCCACGGCCACCGCTTTCAGCAGGTCGTCCACCGTCATCTGCTCCCCCTCCTCCAGGTAGACCTGGCTGCCGCCCATGGAGGCGGCGTAGGCGCTGACGGTGACGGTGTCCTCCAGCCGGATGCGGCCCTCATCCACGGCCTCGGCCACCAGCAGCATGGTCATCACCTTGGTGACGGAGGCAGGCTCCAGCTCCTCCGTCTCGCAGAGGGCATAGAGCACTGTGCCCGTCTCCCGCTCCATCAGCAGGGCGGCCTTCGCCTGCACCTCCGGGCCGGAGGCGATTTCCTCCGCCGCCCAGGCGCGGGGCGTGACCGCCCCCAGGGCGCTGCACAGCGCCAACAGGAACAATAGAACACCCCATCTTCTTCGTTTCATAGGAACTTCCTCCTGATTTAGCGTCCCGCCGCCCGGCGGCGGGTTTTGTACCCTTACTTTGTGCAAAAAAGGCGCTGCCATGCTGGAAAAATCCGGCGCGCCTGCCCCATCCCCCCGATGAAAGGAGCCCCTCATGAACAGGAAACTTCAGCTCACCCGCTACCTGGCCGGCGCGATGAAAATCGCCGTCGGCAGCGCTGTCGCCATTCTGATTGCCGAGCTTTTGCAGCTGGACAACGTCACCTCCGCCGGTACGGTGGCCCTGCTGACGGCGGTCTCTACCAAGTGGGAGACGATTAAGCTGTCTGTCAACCGCATCCTGGCCTTCTTCGTCTCGGTGGCGCTGGCATGGGTGGTTTCCCTGGTGTCCGGAGGGGAGTGGAACATCTGGATCACCTACGGGGTGTTCCTGTTCTTCATGGTGTTCGCCTGCCATCTGCTGGGGTGGAAGTCCACCATCTCCGTCAACGCCATCATCGGTATGCACCTGCTGACCAGTGGGGACTACAGCCCGGCGTTTATCCTGAACGAGTTCCTGCTGATTTTCATCGGCATCGTCTGCGCCATCGTGCTGAACCTGTACAACGGGACAAAGCACTTCCATAGCCGGCTGGTGGAGGGCATCACAGAGACGGACAACGGAATGCAGCGGGTTCTGCGGGAGCTGGCAGGCTATTTGACCCCGGCGGAACAGCGCTACGAGGTGTGGGACGATTTGACGGAGCTGGACAAGACCCTCCACTTCTACCTGAGTGAAGCCTACCGCTATCAGGACAACACCTTCCAGTCCCACCCTCAATACTATATCAACTACTTCTCCATGCGCATCAAGCAGTGCAACATCCTCCGCAACCTCCACACGGAGCTGCGGCAGGTGCGGAGCATCCCCGACCAGGCGGAGACGGTGCGGGCGTTCATCCTTTACACAGCGGCCTACGCCCAGGAGCATAACCTGCCCAGCAGGCAGATGGAGCGGCTGGACCAAATCTTCCTGGAGATGAAGGAGGAGCCGCTGCCCCGGAGCCGGGAGGAGTTTGAGAGCCGCGCCATCCTCTATCACGTCCTGATGGACCTCCAGGACTTCCTGGCCTGCAAGCAGAGCTTCATCGAGGGGCTGAACGAGCGGCAGCGGAAGATTTACTGGGACAACCCGGAAAAATCGGAATAATCCTGAAAAAATCCTTGACTTTTTCCAAAAATGCAGTATACTGTTGTAGTATGCGATTTTCCGCATACTACAATTCCTTTCTTGCTTTCGCTGCGTGCGAAAGCCATTTGTCCATAAGGAGGTGCAATCACATGGCAAAGGTTTCTGGTAAGTACGAATCCCTCTTCATCATTGACGCAAGCCTGGGGGACGACGCGATTGCCGCGCTGGTCTCCAAGTTCCGGACTCTGGTGGAGCAGAACGGGACCCTGGGCGAAGTGAATGAATGGGGTAAGCGGCGTTTGGCCTATCCCATCGATCACAAGACCGAGGGCTACTATGTTCTCATGACCTTCACATCCGCGCCCAGCTTCCCCGCTGAGCTGACCCGTAACTACAACATCACCGATGGTATCATTCGTTCCATGGTGGTGGAGCAGGCGGAGTAAGGGGCGTCTGAGATGTTGAACAGAGTCATTCTTCAGGGCCGTCTGGTGGCAGACCCTGAGCTGCGGCATACGCAGAACAATATCGCCGTCGCCACCTACCGCATCGCGGTGGACCGCAACTACGCTACCCGGGACGCCAACGGCAACCGGCAGACCCAGGCCGATTTTATCAACATCGTCTCCTGGCGGCAGAGCGCGGAGTTCGTGGCAAAGTATTTCACCAAGGGGCGTATGATCCTGGTGGAAGGCCAGCTCCAGGTGCGGGACTACACCGACCGGGACGGCAACCGCCGCTATGTCACCGAGGTGGTAACAGACAATATCAACTTCTGTGACTCCCGGCGCGATAATCAGTCCTCCGGCGGCTACAATCAGCCCTCCGGCGGCTATGGCCAGTCCGGCGGCTACGGCGCAACCGCCGCCCCCAGCTCTTACGCGCCCCAGACGGCTGCCCCCGCAAACGAGTTTGCGGAGCTGAACGATGATGACGGCGAACTGCCGTTCTAACCGGATGTATCATCCGATACTCAAAGAAGGAGGTTCCTACTATGGCTTTTGAGCGTGGCCCTCGCGGCCGTAAGCGCAGAAAGGTCTGCGCATTCTGCGTGGACAAGGTCCAGCAGATCGATTATAAGGATACTGCCAAGCTGCATCGGTATATCTCCGAGCGGGGCAAGATTCTCCCCCGCCGCACCACCGGCACCTGCGCAATGCATCAGCGCCAGCTGACTGTGGCCATTAAGCGTGCCCGTCAGATCGCCCTGCTGCCTTACGTTGCAGAATAAGCGATTATCCACAGAGTTCCAAAAAGCCGTGCAGCCTGGGCTGCGCGGCTTTTTTCATGTGCAGCCGCCACACACAGGTTTTTTCCTGTATATCATAAGATTTTTTGTGTTGGACTTACGAACCGTTCCGGTTTATGATAGAGACAGATGGAGCAGCAGGCGTGCTGCACAGAATCACCCTGAACGCCGGGGCAGGCTCTCAGGCCCCGGACGATACGAAAGGAAGGACTCATTTATGGTATATCAGATTCCCGAATTGACCGAGGCCGAGAACAAACTCCCCGTGGCAAAATACTATTACAATTACCCCCTGCACGGGCCGAACCCCCTGTACAGCCAGTTGCTGGACCTGGGGGCCATGTCCCCAGAAGACGCCCTGCCCCTGGACCGGTGCTTCGACCTGCTCCGGCCGGAGGGCTATGACAAGGTGGAGTATGGCTACTGCATGATGCCGGACGGCAGCGGGTACATCGCCAACTACTCCGTCCTGTCCGACAGCGTCACCCCGGAGATGCGGATGTGGTACGTCAAGTGGCTGAACATCCACTCCAAGCACCTGCCGGAGGGCGTGGGCAATATCCGTTATAAGCTGTGGAACCAGGTGGACCACATCGACCACGGCCTGGTGGACGGCGACTTCAAGAAGGGCATTTACACCCTGGAAACGCTGGATATGGGGCGCGGCAGCGAGGCCATCCGCTCCATCCGTCACAACTTCGACGTGCGGGATTACGGCTTCCCGGAGGACAAGTATCAGGCCCTGGTGGACGCCCATATCGGCATCACCTCCTGCTGGGAGTCCTTCGACTGCCCCGGCTCCCATCTGGTGCTGTCCGTGACCCGTCCCTGCCCCCTGGGCGGCGTGGAGACGCTGTCCCGCGAGTGGATCGGCTACAAGGCGGAGAACGGGAAGTTCGTGCGGGACCCGGAGACGCCGGACTTCATGCTCTGCGAGCAGTATCTGCGGGACGTGCAGATTCACAACACCGTGGAGCAGCAGCACCTCTCCACCTTCCTGCCGGAGCTGTACGCGGAGTACCACGATAAGCCCATGGATGCGGATTAAGGCGCGAACTCCGTCCAGGCAAGTCCAAGTTCCATCAGCATCCCGCCTGGCCTCTGCCGGGCGGGATGCTTTTGCTCTCTGTATTGCTGCATCAGGCCCGGCGCTGCGGTGCGGGTTGCCTCTGAACCGCTGGCGCAGCATCCCGTCATAATCCTTTGCCGTTTCGACCGTTTCAAAAACGGTTTGCAGCAGTCCTCTTTGTATGCAGCGAGTTCAGCACCTTTCACAAGCATTGGCCGCAGCCCTGCCGCCCATGGTTTTGCATCCTGTCCACTTCTCTTTTCCTCCGGCTTATGGTATAATCCAGAAAAGCGCGCAAGGGGAAGGAGGCTCTCTCATGGAACGCAAATGGTGGCACGAGAAGGTGGCCTATCAAATCTACCCAAAGAGCTTTTACGACGCCAACGGCGATGGCATTGGCGATTTGCAGGGTGTCCTCGCCAGATTAGACTACCTTCAGGAGCTGGGGGTCGACATTCTATGGCTTTCCCCGATTTACTGCTCTCCCCTGGCCGATCAGGGCTATGATATTTCCGACTACTACGGCATCGACCCCCGGTTCGGCACCATGGAGGAGCTGGAGGCCCTGATTGCTGAGGGCAGGAAGCGGGGCATGGGCGTTCTGATGGACCTGGTGGTGAACCACTGCTCGGATGAGCATGAGTGGTTCCGAAAAGCCTGCGCCGACCCGGACGGCCCCTATGGGAACTTCTTTTACATCGAGCCCTACGACGGGACCCACCTGCCCTGCAACTGGCGCAGCACCTTTGGCGGCCCCTGCTGGGACGTGCTGCCCGGCCACCCGGACAGGGTGTACTTTCACACCTTCCACAGGAAGCAGCCGGACCTGAACTGGGAAAACCCGCAGCTGCGGCAGGAAATTTACAAAATGATGCGGTGGTGGCTGGACAAGGGGCTGGCCGGATTCCGGGTGGACGCTATCATCAACATCAGGAAGCCGCTGCCCTGGCGGGATTTCCCCGCCGACCGGGAGGACGGCCTGTGCAGCGTAGCCAGCGTTCAGACCCAGGCCACCGGCATTGGCGCCTTTCTGAGGGAAATGAAGGCGGAGGCGCTCCGCCCTTACAACGCCTTTACCGCGGCGGAGGTGTTCGGGATTCCGCCGGAGCGGCTGCCGGAATTTGAGGGGGAGGACGGGTACTTCTCCACCCTGTTCGACTTCAGCAGCGAGCTGTTCGGCCAGACGGCGGAGGGATGGCACACCTACACCCGCATCACCCCGGAGGACTATAAGCGCTGCTGCTTTGCCCATCAGGCGGCCACCGCCGGGGTGGCCTTCCCCGCCAACATCATTGAGAATCACGACGAGCCCAGGGGCGTCTCCCGATACATCCCCGCCGCAGACCGGGCCGCCATGTCCCCGGCGCAGTACGAGCGGGCCAAGAAGCTGCTGGGCGGGCTGAGCTTTTTCCTGCGGGGGCTGCCCTTCCTCTATCAGGGGCAGGAGCTGGGGATGGAGAACGTTCCGTTCCATTCCATTGCGGAGCTGAACGATGTCTCCGCCGCCCAAAACTATGCCCTGGCGCTGGCGGCGGGCCGCTCAGAGGAGGAAGCGCTGGCCGTCTGCGCCCTGTGGAGCAGGGACAATGCCCGCACCCCGTTCCAGTGGGACGCTTCCCCCAACGCCGGGTTCACCACGGGCACCCCCTGGATGCGGGTGAACCCCAACTACACCCGGCTGAACCTGGCGCAGGAGCGGGCGCAGGCGGACTCTGTCTTTCACTTCTACCGGAAGCTCATTGCCCTGCGGAGGGACGCCGCCTATGTGGAGGTGCTGGCCCATGGCAGCCTGACCCCCTATCTGCCGGAGCAGGGCAACCTGATGGCCTATCTGCGCCGGAACGGAGGGAGGACTGTCCTGGTGGCGGGCAACTTCCAGCTGGAGCCTCAGGAGATGGCCCTCCCGGCCCCCATCCGCCAGGTCCTGCTGACCAACGGCGGAGCCATCGCCTTCTGGGAGGACCGGGTGGGGCTGGAGGGCTACGCCTTCCTGGTGGCGGAGCTGGCATGAGCCGCCCCGCCGCCCCTTTACAAATCGTATTGCCTATGGTAGAATAATACCAACTGTTAAAAAGAGGTGTCATTTATGCGCGCAGAACCTTGCAGCGATTTTCCCCGCACCCTGTCCGCCCTGCGGAAGGAGAAGGGGGTCAGCCAGCGCACCGCCGCCGCCGCTCTGGGCATCAGCCAGGCCCTGCTCTCCCACTATGAGAAGGGCGTCCGGGAGCCGGGGCTGGCCTTTGTGGTGCGGGCCTGCGACTATTACCACGTCTCCGCCGACTATCTGCTGGGCCGCACCTTCGACCGGGAAGGCTCTATTGTGGATGCGGAGGAGCTGTACGATGTCAGCCTCCACAAGGACAACGCCCTGCGGGGCAGCGTCATGGCCCAGCTGAACAAGAAGCTCATCGTCAACTCCATCACCGTCCTGTACGGCCTGCTGGGGCGGCTGGGCTGCCGGGAGCTGATTCTGGCGGTGTCCAACGCCTTTGGCAGCCAGATTTACGCCCTGTTCCGGGACCTGCGCACCATTGACAAGACCAACTCCGACAGCCTCTTTACCCTGCCGGAGAACCACTACCAGGACGGCGCGGCCACCGTCACCGCCCTCCAGGCCATGGCGGAGAGCAGCGCCCTGGTAAAGGAGCTGCGGGAGCAGGAGCTGTCCTTCCCCATCACGGACGAGAGCCTGAAGCGGGAGTACCCCGCCATGTGGCAGTCCCTGTATCAGGTGCTGCACCGCACATCCAACGTCATCACCCGCCGCCTGGCCAACCACACCTATGATGAATAAAAGGAGCGTTGCCCTATGGATATGAAAGAGACCTTTTTGCGCCGCACCCAAATCTTTGACGGCCACGTTGTCCACCTGTTTGTGGACGACGTCCGCCTGCCCAACGGCGACACCGCTCAGCGGGAGATCGTCACCCACGGCGGCGGGGCCTGCGTGGCTGCCCTGACCCGGCAAAACGAGCTGCTGCTGGTGCGCCAGTTCCGCTACGCCTTTGGGGAGGTGCTGCTGGAGATCCCCGCCGGAAAGCTGGAGCGGGGGGAGGACCCCTTCGAGGCCATGAAGCGGGAGCAGCGGGAGGAGACGGGCACCCACGCCGACCGCTACGTTTCCCTGGGGGTCACCTATCCCACCGTGGGCTATGATGATGAGAAGATTTATATCTGGGCCTGCCGGGTGACGGAGCCCGCCGGGGACCAGCACCTGGACCCGGACGAGTTCCTGGAGGTGGAAAAGCTGGACCTGTGGGAGGCGGAGCGGATGGTGCTGGCCGACCAGATTCGGGACGGCAAGACCCAGATCGCCATTCTGAAAACCGCCGCCTTGGTGCGAGCGGGGCAGCTGTGAGGGACGCCGACCCCCAGGCGCTGGAAACGCCCCGCCTGCTGCTGCGCAAGGCCGTCCTGGAGGACACGGAGCATCTGTACCTGGGCCTGTGGAGCCGCCCGGAGGCGGCCCGGTATATGCTGTGGCAGCCCACCGCCACCTGGGAGGAGGCCCGGCGCCGCATGAGCCGCACCATCGCCTATCAGCAGGCCCATCTGGCCTGGACGATCTGTGAAAAGGCCACGGGGAAGGCCATCGGCTTTGCGGGTATCACGCCCCTGTCCCCCGGTGTGTATGAGGACACGGGGCTGGCCCTGTCCCCGGACTGCTGGCGGCGGGGCTACGGCAGGGAGGCGCTGGAGGCGCTGACCGCCTGCTGCTTTGACCGGCTGGGAGGGACCGCCCTGATCTGCTCCTGCCGGAGGGAAAACGTGGCCTCCCGCCGGCTACAGCTGTCCTGCGGCTTCCGCTACACCCACAGCGAGGAACGCGCCGACCCCAGGGACGGCGCGCCTTATGTGCTGGATTTTTACCGGCGGGAGCGGTAACGGCCACTCGCCACTACGCACAACCAGATTCTACCATTTTTCAAACAAGGAGGTTCCACCATGCGTTCCGAACAGCGCCGCGCCGCTATCCTATCCACCCTGCAGCAGGAAACCGCCCCCGTCAGCGCGTCCACCCTGGCCCGGCAGTACGGCGTCAGCCGCCAGATCATCGTGGGAGACGTGGCCCTGCTCCGGGCCGCCGGAGCGGACATCGCCGCCACCCCGCGGGGCTATGTGCTGTCCCGTGCGGCGGCAGGGGGCGGCGTCACCCGGCAGGTGGCCTGCAACCATCGGGCGGAGGACATGGTGGAGGAGCTGAACCTGTGTGTTGACCAGGGCTGCGCCGTGCTGGACGTGGTGGTGGAACACCCCGTCTACGGGCAGCTGGTGGGGCAGCTCCAGCTCTATTCCCGATATGACGTGCAGCAGTTCGCCGCCCGGCTGGAGGCAGAGCGAGCCCATGCCCTCAGCGAGCTGACTGACGGCATCCACCTTCACACCCTCCGCTGCCCGGATGAGGCGGCCTACCAGCGGGTGTGTCAGGCGCTGGAGCAGGCGGGGTTCCTTTATAAGGAAGGCTGACGCGGGAAAAGGGAGGCGCGCCGGTTGGCTCCTTAGGCAGGGTTCCTGGAAGGAACTGCCGCGTTTGCCCTCCCGGCGGGCCCCATTTCTCGCGCCGCCCCTGAAAGGGTAGGCGGAGGGGTGGGTTCCTAAGGCATGGTTCTTTGAAGGAATTACCATGTTTGCCTTCCCGGCGGGCCTGGTTTCCTTAGATAAAGTTATTTCAAGGAAATACGGCTTTGCCCTCCCGGCGGGCCCCATTTCTTGTCCCGCCAAGAAATGGGGGAAAGAAGGCGGCTCAAGGGGGAGCTTCGGGGCCTCGCTCCCCCTTAAGAAACCCCCTCCTATCCCACTGGGCTTCGCGCTGTCCAGTCTGCAAGTGGTCTATCCCGTCAGAGACGATGTGACTTCCCACTGGTGAGACTGCCGCCCCCGGCGGCTGGTCAGGATTGCCGCCTCATCCCTTGCCTACGGCGGGATGGGCGGCAATTCTATCATCCAACGATGGATAACATCTGTCTGTACTGTAAGGGTTTAGCCCCTGATGAAAAATAAAGAATGAACCGACGTTTTAGGCTCTAGGAGTAATAACGTACCCTCACAGCCAGATTTCAACGACCAAATAATAACCAAAATTGCCGCCACGTTCCGCCCCAGCGGAACGGGTGGCAATCGTCCCCAGCCGCCATAGGCGGCAGCTTTGGTGCGTATCAAGTTACATCGTCTGTTCTCTGCGGAACCACTT
>JAJPXL010000013.1 GCA_021205455.1 Clostridiales bacterium | reverse complement strand
TTTTTTCAGATTTTATAGTTCTGTAACAGTTTCCCGCAAACTTCTGCAACAACCGGTATAGATTGAGGAGCCCTTGTCTGCCAGTTCCCAACAACCTAAAGCCGAAACCACTCATGAGAGAAAAATTTCTGTGTAGAAATTGCGCATATTTAATCTTATAGCACTTGCTTTCATCGAGCAATCACAGGAACGCTCTGGAGCGCCTGGCAGTCTGGAACAGCTGTCAGGCGTTCTGCTTTCGCAGAATGGAGCTTGGTACGATGGAATAACAATATTTATCTGAAAATTTTGTGGAACAGTCCAGTTCAGCTGCTCCTATAAAGGACAGGGCGCGCAGGGAACCAAAAAGCAGCCCCACGCATCTGCGTGGGGCTGCCTGTTTCATTCCTCAGAGATATGCACATGGTTATTGATGTGATCCATGCAGTAGCACCGGTACCCGGCGCATTTGGAGCAGTACCGGAACTCCATATCCGGGTAGTCCGTATCCGTTTTGCCGCAGACGCAGCACTTGTGAATATAGCCCTGGCTCTGCTGCATATCCTTGGCGGCCTTCTTCATGTTGATGGTGTTGCTCCGGCTCCGGCTGGTGTTCCGCGTGCCGGGGGAGCGGCGCTTTGAGCGGTAGGCCGCCCGGGAGGCGGTGCCCCGCAGGGCGGCAATCAAATCGTCCCCAAAGTAGAGGAAGTAGTTGGCCAGGGCCAGAATCGGCAGCAGCGCCATGACGTACATCCCTGCGGCGATGTACTGAATCACGCCCACCAGCAGCAGCACCCCGTCCAGATAGGCCAGCCATTTGATTTTCACCGGTATGATGAAGAGCAGCATCACCTGGGCGTCGGGGTACAGCGTGGCGAAGGACAGGAACAGGGACAGGTTGATATAGTAGGCGGTGGTGACGCTGCCCGGGTAGCCGAAGCCGTAGATGAAGCAGCTGACCAGCCCCACCAGGATGGAGGCCACCAGGCCGGTCAGGTAGAACATGGTGAACCGGGCGGTGCCCCAGGTGCGCTCCAGGGAGGAGCCGATCCAATAGTAGAAGTACAGCGAGATGGCCAGGAAGAGGACGTTGGAATTATCCGGCACGAACAGGAAGGTCACCAGCCGCCAAACCTGCCCCTGGGTCAGGTAGGCAGGGATAAATTCCAGCATGGGGGAAAAGGTATAGCCGGACAGCAGGTCCAGCACATAGACGATGACGTTGCCGATGACGATATACAGCATCAGGTTGGGGATGCCAAAATTGGGATGGCTATAGCAAAAGCGGCTGACCGCTGTGGATAATTTCTTCAAGGGGAACTCCTCCAAATCCAGTTTCGTATTTTTATTGTAGCCGGAAAATCAGCGAAAGTCTACATCATTTTGTGAACAAATGGAAGAATATTTTTTCTCAGGCGGCGCAGAGGGTGCGATAATTAGCAGTCCTGGCGGCCGGCTGTCATTTCTTTCCGTCAAAAAATGCTCACGGTTTGTTCACAAACAATTTTTATTTTCTCCTATTGACAATTGAGACGGTGCGTGCTATATTAAGTTTAGCACTTGAGAGACAAGAGTGCTAAAAGAAGCGAGGTGAGCAGATGGAACTGACAGAGCGGCGGCGGCGTATTTTACGCGCCGTGGTGGAAAACTATATTGAAACCGCCGAACCGGTAGGGTCCAAGACCATTATGAACCTGGCCCACCTGGAATGTTCCTCCGCCACTGTCCGTAACGAAATGGCGGCGCTGGAGAAGATGGGCTACCTGGAGCAGCCCCACACCTCCGCCGGACGCATCCCCTCCCCCAAGGGCTACCGCATCTACGTCAACGAGCTGATGGAGGAGCATAAGCTCTCCCTTCAGGAGACGGAGCGCATCAACTCCGCGCTGAACCTGAAAATGCAGGAGCTGGATCAGGTGCTGGATCAGGCGGGGCGGCTGGTCAGTCAGTTCACCAATTACCCGGCCTTCTCCCTTTCGGCCGGGCGGAGCACGGTGGTCATCAACCGGTACGACCTGCTGATGGTGGATCAGAACTCCTTCATCTGCGTGGCTATGACCAACACCAATGTGGTGCGCAACAAGCTGTTCCACCTGCCCACGGAGCTGACCGAGCCCCAGCTGCAGCTGCTGAACGCCCTGCTGAACACCTCCTTTGTGGGCAAGACCCTGGAGGAGTTCAGCCCCGACCTGATGGAAAAGGCCCGAAAGGCGGCGGGCAGCAGCTATGGCCTGATCTCGCTGGTGGTCAGCTTCGCCATGGATGTGCTGGAGGGATGCAGGCAGTCCAACGTTCACACCGCCGGGGAGAATCATTTGCTGGCCCATCAGGAGTTCCAGGATATGGACAAGGCCCAGAAGCTGCTGGACTATATGAATGATGAGAACCGGTTCAATGACCTGCCCATGCCCGGCAAGGACCCAGGCTCCAAGACCAAGGTGCTCATCGGCCCGGAAAACGTGGCCGAGGAGCTGAAGGACACCAGCGTTGTCCTGGCCAGCTACGACATCGGCGATGGAATGAAGGGCGTCATCGGCGTGGTGGGCCCCACCAGAATGGATTACGCACAGGTGACTGCCAAGCTGAACTATTTGGCCGACAACCTATCCCGGCTGTTCACCGGGTCGGCGCAGCTGCCTGGCAGCCAACCGCAACAGGCGCTGAACCCGCCAACAGGTAGTGATCATGCCGAAACAGAAGAAGAAAAAAAGAACTAACCCATTTTTCTCGCAAGCCAGGAGGAATCGTATGGAAGCCGAGACTAAGAAAACGGAACCCGTCGAGGCGGAGGAGAACGCCGCCGCAGCGGAGCAGGAGGCCGCAGCCCAGCAGCCCCAGCAGGAGCCGGCGAAGGACGCGGCCAAGGAGCCAGAGCAGGAGCCGGCGAAGGACGCCAAGCCCGAAGCGGCGGCCCCCGCCGAGCCGGACCCGCTGGAGGCGGCGCAGAAGGCGCTGGCCGACAAGGAAAAGGAGTACCTCTATCTCCGGGCGGAGTACGACAACTTCCGCCGCCGCAGCGCTAAGGAGAAGTCGGACGCCTATTCCAGCGCCAAGGCAGACGCGGCACTGAAATTCCTGCCCGTCTATGACAACCTGGAGCGGGCGCTGACCCAGGGCTGTCAGGACGAAGCCTTTTTGAAAGGCATAGAGATGACCATGAACCAGCTGAAACAGGTGCTGGAAAGCCTGGACATCAAGCCCATCGACGCGGTGGGGCAGACCTTTGACCCCAAGTATCACAACGCGGTCATGCACATTGAGGACGAAAAGCTGGGAGAAAACGTGGTCTCCCAGTGCTTCCAGACTGGCTTCGTGATGGGAGACAAAGTCATCCGCTTCGCCATGGTACAGGTGGCAAACTAAACCGTTCACGTTCTGCGCACAGCGCAGTGTGATATCAACTACGTCAATAAACATCTCACATATAATTTAGGAGGAACACTGTTATGTCTAAAATCATCGGTATTGACCTTGGTACTACCAATTCCTGCGTCGCTGTCATGGAAGGCGGCGAACCGGTCGTCATTGCAAACGCGGAAGGCAACCGCACCACCCCCTCCGTCGTGGCCTTCTCCAAGGACGGAGAGCGTATGGTGGGCCAGGTGGCAAAGCGTCAGGCCATCACCAACCCTGACCGCACCATCTCTTCCATCAAGCGTCACATGGGCGAGGAGTACAAGGTGAGCATTGACTCCAAGCGCTACACCCCTCAGGAGATCTCCGCCATGATCCTGCAAAAGCTGAAGGCGGACGCCGAGGCCTATCTGGGTGAGACGGTCAGCGAGGCGGTCATCACCGTCCCCGCCTACTTCAACGACGCCCAGCGTCAGGCCACCAAGGACGCCGGCAAGATCGCCGGCCTGGATGTGAAGCGTATCATCAACGAGCCCACCGCCGCAGCTCTGGCCTATGGCGTGGATAAGGAAGAGGCCCAGAAGGTCCTGGTCTACGACCTGGGCGGCGGCACCTTCGATGTCTCCATCCTGGACATCGACGAGGGCGTCATCGAGGTGCTGGCCACCTCCGGCAACACCCATCTGGGCGGCGACGACTTCGACAAGTGCATCATGGACTATCTGGCTTCCGAGTTCAAGCGTGAGAACGGCATCGACCTGACCGGCGACAAGGTGGCCATGCAGCGGCTGAAGGAGGCCGCCGAGAAGGCCAAGATCGAGCTGTCCGGCGTCACTACCTCCAACATCAACCTGCCCTATATCACCGCCGACGCCACCGGCCCCAAGCACCTGGACGTGACCCTGACCCGGGCCAAGTTCAATGAGCTGACCAACCATCTGGTGCAGGCCACCATGGGCCCCGTCCGTCAGGCGCTGAGCGATGCGGACTTGAAACCCTCTGACCTGAACAAGGTGCTGCTGGTGGGTGGCTCCTCCCGTATCCCCGCTGTCCAGGAGGCCGTGAAGAAGATCACCGGCAAGGACGGCTTCAAGGGCATCAACCCCGACGAGTGCGTGGCCGTGGGCGCCGCCATTCAGGGCGGCGTGCTGGGCGGCGACGTCAAGGGTATGCTGTTGCTGGATGTCACCCCCCTGTCCCTGGGCATTGAGACCCTGGGCGGCGTGTTCACCAAGCTGATTGACCGGAACACTACCATCCCCGTGAAGAAGAGCCAGGTGTTCTCCACCGCCGCGGACAATCAGCCCTCCGTGGAGGTCCACGTCCTCCAGGGCGAGCGTGAATTCGCCCGGGACAACAAGACCCTGGGCAAGTTCCAGCTGGACGGCATCGCCCCGGCCCGCCGCGGCGTGCCTCAGATCGAGGTCACCTTCGACATCGACGCCAACGGCATCGTGAACGTCTCCGCCCAGGATAAGGGCACCGGCCGTGAACAGCACATCACCATCACCGCCTCCTCCAACCTGTCCAAGGAGGACATCGATAAGGCCGTCCGCGAGGCGGAGCAGTACGCCGCCGAAGACGCCAAGCGCAAGGAGGATATCGACACCCGGAACCAGGGCGACCAGATGGTCTACCAGGCCGAGCAGTTCCTCAGCGAGAATGGCGACAAGCTGGACGCCGCTGACAAGTCCTCCATCGAGAATGGCAAGAGCAAGCTCCAGGATGCCCTGAAGGGCACCGACACCGAGGCCATCAAGACCGCCGTGGATGAGCTGACCAAGACCTTCTACGATGTCTCCGCCAAGCTGTATCAGCAGCAGGCGCCCCAGGACGGCGGCGCTCAGGGCGGCGCAGGCTATCAGAGCTACCAGGACCCCAACCAGGGCGGCGGCAATGACCAGGACTATCAGGATGCCGACTACGAGGTCGTGGATGACGATAAATAATCCCAATCAAACAGAGTAACCGGCAATTATGGGGCGGGGCGGAAGCCCCCGTCCCATCTGTGGGGTTTACGGGGGAACGCCCACCTCCCGGAAGCCCATCCAGTATGGAGTGAAGTGAGTAGCAATGGCAGAAGAAAAACGCGATTATTATGAGGTATTAGGGGTCAGCAAGAGCGCCAGCCAGGATGAAATCAAGCGGGCGTACCGGAAGCTGGCCAAGAAATACCACCCCGATATGAACCCCGGCGATAAGGATGCAGAGGCCCACTTCAAGGAGGTGGGCGAGGCCTACGAGGTCCTCTCCGATGAGGAGAAGAAGGCCCGCTATGACCAGTTCGGCTTCGCCGGAGTGGATCCCAGCTACGGGGCCGGCGCCGGCGGCGGCGCGGGGTTCGACGGCTTTGGCGACATGGGCGACATCTTCTCCACCATCTTTGGCGGCGGCGGTGGCTTCGGCGGCTTTGGCGGCCAGCCCCGACCCAACGCCCCCCAGCAGGGCAGCGACCTGCGGGTGCAGGTGGACCTGACCTTTGAGGAGGCCGCCTTCGGCTGCGACAAGGAGGTGGAGGTCACCCCGGTGCAGCCCTGCGACGTCTGCGGCGGCAGCGGCTGCGCACCTGGCACCTCGCCGGAGACCTGCCCCACCTGCCACGGCCAGGGCGTGGTGAACGTCCAGCGGAGGACCGCCTTCGGCGTCATGTCCTCCACCCAGCCCTGCAACCAGTGCGGCGGCACGGGCAGGATCATCCATACCCCCTGCCAGTCCTGCAAGGGCAAGGGCATGGTGCGCAAGCGCAAGAGAATCACCGTGAAGATTCCCGCCGGTATTGACGACGGGCAGGCCATCTCCCGCCGCGGTCAGGGCAACGCCGGGCGCAACGGCGGCCCCGCTGGCGACCTGCTGATTCATGTCAACGTCCAGCCCCACGCCTTCTTCGAGCGGGACGGGTCCGACGTGCTGTACAACGCCCCCGTCAGCTTCGTGGACGCCACCCTGGGGGCCAGCATTGAGATTCCCACCATCGACGGCAATGTGAAGTACGACTTGCCCGCCGGCACCCAGACCGGCACCACCTTCCGGCTGCGGGGCAAGGGCATCCCCCGGCTCCAGCGCACCGGACGGGGCGACCAGTACGTCACCGTCAACGTGCAGGTGCCCACCAATCTGACCCCTGCCCAGAAGGACGCCCTGCGGGCTTTTGACGACGCCATGCAGGGAAAGTCCAGCGGCAAGGCGAAAAAGAAAAAACTGTTTTGACAACTGGGCCGTAACACGGTACAATAAAAGAGGACAGCGTGCCGCTGCCCTCTTTTATCTCGACCCAAATGCACGCATTTGGGTCGAAATGCGGCGCCTCGCCGCACTTCGTCGCCGCAGGTTCCGTATCCTTTGCTTTTGCGCAAGTGCGAAAGCGCAGTCGCTCCACTGCGTCTCCTCTCCCTGCCGAACGCAACGAAGTGCGTTCGGCGGGAACCCTGCTGCGCACAGTCGGCGCCTCCCTGTGTGCTTTTGCCGGTACACGCCCGGCTAAAAGCACGGATTCCATTTTATTTTGTTGCTGACGCAACAAAACTCCTGCGGAGTGCTTTTCTAATTCTTCGCATTGCTTTCCTATTTTCGACTTGGATGTTGCAGCACTTTGAAAAGAGGACAGCGTGCCGCTGCCCTCTTTTCCTGTGTTATGCGATGATTTTGTCAGGCGGTATAGTTGTCGCCCCAAATCCGTTTCATAATACCCGCCTTGGCCAGCGCCGGGCGCAGCACCAGGTATACCGCCACCGATACCACGGTGGACAGCACCGCGTTGATGCTGGTGGAGGCGATGTTCCAGGCCAGGGTCAGCTCCGCCGCGGGCTTGCCCAGTATCAGCAGCTTGTAGTAGTAGCCCACCAGCGGGTCAAAGACGCAGTTGAACAGCAGCCCCGCGATGGCGGCGGCCAGCGTCCAGACGAACACCTTCTTTTGGTCGGTCTGCCGGTTGATGTTCCCCAGCCTGTGGGCCACCAGGCCGGTGATCAGGCCGATGCACAGCTTCAGCACGAAGGTCTTGGGCACCAGGGTGATATATACCGGGTCGAACAGGTCGCCAATGCTCATGCCGATGGCCCCAGCCAGACCGCCCAACGGCCCGCCCAGGATGAGCGCGCCCAGCACCACCACGGCGTTGCCCAGGTGGATAGAGGTGGCGTCGCCCCCCGGCAGGGTGATTTTGATTTGCAGGAAGGTAAAGACCACATAGCTCAGCGCCGCGAACAGACCCACCAGCGCAATGCGGTATACTTTGTTGCTCGTTTTCATATCGCTTATCCTCTCTGAGAAATAAAAGTTCGGCAAGGGGGCAGCGGCCTGCCTGCCCCTTGCATGATGGTATCATAGCAGATAGCTGACCTTGTTTCCAGTACCAGTTTTAGAGTTTTTTAACAGGTCAGATTGAAAAAGGAGTGACCCTCATGCTTCTTTTGGACACTCATATGCACTCCACCGTCTCCTTTGACGGGAAGAGCAGCCGCCGGGAGATGGCGGAGGCGTCCATGGCCTTCGGCCTGGACGTGATTTGCCTCACCGACCATTACGACATCATCAATGAGAAGAACCAGCTCTGCCCCACCTACGACTGGCTGCCCGCCCGCCGGGCCCACCGGGAGGCGCTGGAGGCGATTCCAAAGGGAAGTCAATTCCGGCTTTTATACGGGCTGGAGTTGGGCAACGCCCCGGCGGACTTTGCCGCGGCGGAGCGGGCTTTGGCGGAGCCGGGGCTGGATTTTGTGATCGGCTCCATTCACAACGCTTCCCTGGCCATGGCGGGGCAGGACTTCTACTATGTGGATTTCCGGGCGCAGCCGGAGCTGGCCCGCCCCTGCCTGGACGATTACTTTGCCTCCATGCTGGCCCTGGCCCGCTGGGGGAACTATGACACCCTGGGCCATGTCCCCTACCCGCTGCGGTACATCCGGGACAGGGACGGGGTGGCCGTCGGCCTCTCGGACTACCGGGAGGCGTGCCGCGCCCTGCTCCGCTGCAACGCGGAGGGGGGCAAGGCGCTGGAGGTGAACACCAACCGGGGCCGGGACGACCTGGAGGACTACCGCGCCCTGCTGCTGGCTTGGCGGGAGGCTGGCGGCGAGCTGGTGACGGTGGGGGCGGACGCCCACCATCGGGACCATGTGGGGCTGGGCATCCGGCGGGCCTATGACCTGCTGCGCAGCTGCGGCTTCCGGTATGTGACCTATTATGTGCAGCGGCAGCCCGTCCCGGTGAAGCTGTAAGGCAAGGAGTGTGTCTTATGAGAGAGATTTTATATACGGACATCGTCCGGCTGGTGCGGGACCTGTGCATCGAGGCGAACTGTAACCTCCCCAATGATGTGCGGGAGCGGATTTGCGCCGCCTGCCAGGTGGAGACCTCCCCGGTGGGCCAGGGCATCCTGGGGGACATCGTGGAGAACTTCACCTTCGCCGGGGAGCGCCGCCTGCCCATCTGCCAGGACACCGGCATGGCCATCGTCTTTGTGGACCTGGGGCAGGACTGCCATGTGACCGGCGGCCTCCTCAGCGACGCGGTGAACGAAGGGGTGGCCCAGGGCTACACCAAGGGTTTCCTGCGGAAGAGCACCGTCTCCGACCCCCTCCGCCGGGTGAACACGGAGGACAACACCCCGGCCATTCTCCACCTCCGTCTGGTGGAGGGCGACCGGTGCAGCATCACCGTGGCCCCCAAGGGGGCGGGCAGCGAGAATATGACCTCCCTGCAAATGCTGAAGCCCTCCTGCACCCAGCAGCAGGTGGAGGACGCCATCGTTCAGGCGGTGTCCGACGCCGGCTCCAACCCCTGTCCCCCGGTGGTGGTGGGCGTCGGGCTGGGCGGCAACGCGGAGATGGCGGGCATCCTGGCCAAGCGCGCCCTGCTGCGCCCGCTGAACGAGGCAAACAGCGACCCCTACTACGCGGAGATGGAGAGGCGCATCCTGGAGCGGGTGAACCGGCTGGGCATCGGCCCTCAGGGGCTGGGGGGCAACGTGACGGCGCTGGCCGTCAGCATCATCCCTCACCCCACTCACATCGCGCAGATGCCCTGTTGTGTGAACCTTTGCTGCCATGTGTGCCGCCACGCCAGCGGCGTGCTGTAAACGGATTTTCATCCACCTTTCGGAAAGTTCATGTAGGCGCTTGCTTTCTTTGCAAAAGTATGCTATCCTAATAAAAAGAACTTCCAGGTGGTGATCCGGTATGTTTGACATTTTTACAGAATGGTTTGGGCAGGGGATGTCCGTCCCGGTCATCGCCGTAGACGTGCTGTTCTTCGCCCTGGGCCTGTGGATCATGCTGCGGAGCGGGAAGCGGAGCAAATGGATTCCGATTTGCCTGGTGGCGCTGATCGTCCTGAGTATGGCGGCGCAGTTTCTCCCCGGATACTTTGTGCAGATCCTGGCGGTGCTGATTTGCGGGCTGAGCACCATGATGCTGGTGGGGACGGCGTGCGCAGCGGCGCTGGTCTTCCTCATTCAGCGAATGCGCAAAAACGGGGAAGCGGCTGATGAGGAGCAGGAAGACTGAGAAAACATAAAACACAGCGGTAAAACCAAAGGTTTCACCGCTGTGTTTCGTTTGTCGGCAACTAGCCCTGTTAAGACGGCGTCATCAATTTAAAGACTTCATCTAAGAAGCAGCTAGGGAGGGCGCACTCTGTGCGCCCCTACTGTTTTACCAGAGATAGCAACCTATTCTCAATAGAAAATCAGAGGCCCACAACCAAACGACAACAAAATTGTCGCCCATCCCGCCGCAGGCGTAGGGAGCAAAGCGGAAATGCCGCTTGACGGCAAGGGATGAGGCGGCATTCGTTCCCAGCCGCCATGGGCGGCAGTTTTGGTGCTTATCAAGTTACATCGTCTCTAACGGGATAGACCACCTGATTGAGGGACAAGGCGAAGCCTCCAGTGGGATAGGGGGAGGGTTCTTAGGGAGGAGCGAGGCCCCGAAGCTCCCCCCTTGAGCCGCCCTCTTTCCCCCATTTCTCGGCGGAGCAAGAAATAGGGCCCGCCAGGAG
>JAJPXL010000004.1 GCA_021205455.1 Clostridiales bacterium | reverse complement strand
TACGCCTCCGGCGGGATGGGCGGCAATTTTGTTGCCCTTTGGTCGGTGAAATCTGACTGTACGGCTGCGTTATTCCCTTCAACCTAGGATAGATTGCTTTTTAAATTGATGACATTGCTCTAAAAGGGTCGGGAACGCAGCGGAACTGCCGCTTGACGGCGGAGCTGTCAGCGAAGCTGACTGAGAGGTTTCTTTGGTACGCTTGATCGAAAACTTGATTTCCGTGCTTTCCCCCGGAAAAGGCTTGACCCTACCGGGGGAAACGTGCTAAAGTAAGGAAAACGACCTGGCCGGCCTGGCCGGAGCAAAGGAGCGGGATGCGTCTATGGGCAAGAAAATCGTGATTGTCGGCCTGGGGCTGATCGGCGGCTCCCTGGCCAGCGCGCTGAAGGGGTTCGAGGGATATGAAATCATCGGCGTGGCCCGCCGCCAGGCCACGCTGGACTACGCCCTCTCCCACCAAATCATTGACCGGGGTACCCTCTCCCCGGAGGAGGCGCTGCCGGAGGCCGACCTGACCTTCCTGTGCATGGACCCCCACATCATTGTGGACTATCTGAAGCAGTACGGCCCTCTGTTTCGGTCGGGCAGCCTGGTCAGCGATGTCTGCGGCATCAAGACCTGCATCATGGAGGCGGCGGAGGTGCTGCCCCCTGAGGTGGACTTCATCGGCTGCCACCCCATGGCGGGCACGGAGTTCTCCGGCATCGAGAACTCCTTCCCCACCCTGTTCCAGAACGCCCACTTCATCATGACTCCCCGCGCCACCAGCACCGGCGCCCATATCGCCCTGATTGAGCGGCTGGCGAAGTACATCGGCTGCAAGGACATTGTCAACACCACCCCGGAGCAGCACGACGCCATCATCGCCTACACCAGCCAGCTGATGCACATTGTGGCGGTGGCGGTGTGCGACGATGCGGAGCTGTTCCAGTGCCGGGGCTTTGAGGGGGGCAGCTTCCGGGATGTGACCCGTGTGGCGGCCTTGGACGTGGATATGTGGACGGAGCTGTTCTCCATGAACGCGCCGGCACTGACCGTGGTCTTAAAACGGCTGGAGGAGAACCTCCACGCTTACCGGGTGGCGGTGGAGAATCAGGACGTGGAGCGCATTCACGCCAAGCTGTCCTATTCCAGTGAGCGGAAAAAGCGCATGAGCCTGCCCGGCCCCGGCCAAATCCCCATGAAGCAGCTCCAGGACTCCGGCAATGCCCAGTCAAAGCCGTCCTGACGCTTCCTGTCACACAATCAAACAGCGCAGCAGAGCCGGAACGTTCCGGCCCTGCTGCGCTGTCGGTTTTCTTATAGGAAGAAGTACACGATTATACCCAAAATCAGCAAATGAACAGGATAAAAGATGTAAAACAGATACTTGTTCTTGTGCCAGCCCTGCTGCCCGTCGTAGCCCCAGATGAGGTAGCCAGAGAGGGGTGCCGTGACGTACATGATGCTGATGGCGCAGCCCAGCAGCACCTTGACCCCCCGCTTGTCGTACAGGAGGTAGTACACCGCCACCAGCAGCACCTCGCACAGGCCGAAGGCCAGGCTCAGCAGCTCGCACCACAGGACGCCTGCGATTATCAGCATGATCTGCAGCAGCCGGTACTGGAAGCCCTTCCGCTCCCCCATCATGCGCAGGCCGTACAGCATGGCAAGGCAAATCACCATGCTGAAAAGGGCGTTTTGGCTGGACGTGTCCCAGAAGGTGCCGCTCATCGCCAGGTCGTAGGGTACCTCGCTGATGACCGCAAAGGCCAGCAGGGTCAGGAAGTAGTTCCTGTAGCTGCTGGTGCGCCGGAAGCCCTCTACCAGCAGGAAGGCAAAGACAGGCACCGCCAGCCCGCCAATCATCTGGAACGCAGCGCCCCAGCCTGCCAGCGTCATCATGCTGGCGTCGTTGGCCAGCAGGTCATAGAGCTCCGTGGTCGTGTAGTTGTCCATATGGAGCAGGCCGTTTTGAAAGATGGCCACCCCCGCGCTGTAGAACAGCATGGTGACGCAGCCAAACACCTTCATCTTCGCCGCAGTAACGGGGATGTAGCGCCGGCGGCGCTTCTTTTTCCTGCGGCCATAGGCGTCGTACTCCGCCTGCTCTTCCTGCTCCTGATAATCCCGATAGTTCTGTCTCATAGGTCGCTCCTGTCTGTGTTCCCGTTTACGCCTGAAACGCCCGAATGGTCTCCAGGGCGGGCAGCGCCCGGCCCTCGTAATCAAAGAGAGCCTGATTCGCCCACTCGTTGCCGCCAGGTCCCTGCTCTCCGGTGTAGGCGAGGGCGGCGTCGTTGGCCCAGCCGCTGCCCGGAACGGGCAGCCAGGCAGGCTCCCAGTAGAAGAAGCCCCGGCCCCGGCCCTCCGGCACCCGACGAACCAGCTCCATCACATCCTGCAGGAAGGCAGCCTGCCCCTCGGCCGTCATGGGATAGGGCACCCGCTCGGCAAGGGCAGGCTTTGTCGCCATCCCCTTCCGCCGCTCATCGGGCAGCCGCTCATACGACTGATACTCCTCCATAGTAAACGCTGTGGAGACTTCTGTCAAGATTAAATTTTTCCGGTAACGCAGCGCAATATCGTTCATATTGGCCTCTAAATCGTTCAGCGTGCCGTGCCAGAACGGATAATAGCTCAGCCCGATATACTCGAAGTCCCTGCCGCCATGGGCGAGGTAGCCGTCAAACCAGGCGCGGTACAGGCCGTTGTTCCCGCCGTTGTCCAGGTGCAGCATCACGGGAATCTCCCCGTCCACCTCCCGGACGGCGCGGATGGCCGCGTTCAGGAAGCGGACGATGACCTCGAAGTTGGGCGTTTTGCCATAGGGCCAGAGCAGGCCGTTGGTCAGCTCGTTTCCCACCGCCACCATATCCGGCGTCAGCCCCGCCTCGTCCAGGGTGCGCAGCACGTCCCGGGTGTAGGTATAGACGGCGTCCGCCAGCCCCGCCTCATCCAGGCCCCGCCAGGCTTTGGGTATGGTCTGCTTGCCGGGGTCGGCCCAGAAGTCGCTGTAGTGGAAGTCCAGCAGCCAGCCAAGGCCCAGGGCCTTCGCCCTGCGGGCCAGGGTCATGGTGCGGGGCAGGTCGTTGGTACCTGCGCCGTAGGGCTCCCCCGCCTCGCTGTAGGGGTCGTTCCAGAGCCGCAGGCGCACCATGTTCATGCCATAGCGCTTTAAAATCTCCATCGCATCGCCGGGCACACCGTGGTCAAAAAACTGCCCGCCGCACTCCTCCACCTCCAGCAGGGTGGAGAGGTCCATGCCTTTGATCCATGCGTCCAAACTGATTCCTCATTTCTGTTCCGTTTGAAAATCCCCACCGGACGGAAAGGGGAGCGCCCCGCCGGTCCGATGGGGAAACTGTCAGTCGCTGAAGTCCTCGAAGTCCACAATCCGCTTCATCATGCTGCGGTACCGGAAGCGGGCCAGCTGGTTCTTTTCCAGCACGTCCTCCTCTGTACCAACATACTGGCAGCGGATGCAATAGTATTCCTGCCGGTCGCTGTCATAGAACATATCAATGTCCAGATCCCGCATGAAGCAGGAGGGGCAGCGGTAATTCAGTCTGCCTTTTCCAGATTGAGCCATGTGGTAAAGACCTCCTTCTCCTGCAATTTACCGGTATAACCCAGGGTAAACATGGGGCTGAACGCATAGCCCTCCTTGACGTAACCGGACTTCTCCCGCCCCTGGCAGGTCATGGACACCACCGTATCAATGGGGGGCAGGGTGCAGCTCACACGCTCCGCGCCGTCGGCGGCAGCCTCCCGGCAGCGGTACTCGTAGGGGATGAGGGCGCTGTCCGCCCCGGCTTCCACCCGCAGCGTCAGGGAGGACATATCCTCCGGGTACTCTGTGGTGCCATAGCAGCCCACCATATACTCGTTGATACGCACGTCCGCGTTGGGGTCGCTCATCTCCAGGATGCGGCGCTCTATCTTGATGCAGCTCTTCCCCTCCGGGAAGGTGATGACCGTTTGCAGCTTCACCGTCACGTCGGCGAACACCACCTCCACCGGGTCCAGGGTCAGGATGCGGTCCCCGCCCTCCTGGGAGAAGTGGGCCTTCGTCCGGCACAGGCAGAGATCCACCTCTTCCCCGCCGCAGGACAGCTTGGCGCTGCGCACCGTGCCCTCCCCGGCGTAGTGGGTGAAGTAGCCCGCCCGATACTTCTCCTGAATCAGGAAGGGGTAGCTGGCGTCCTGGATGTGGGGGGTGCCGATGCCCACCGGCCAGTTCAGCTTGGCCACATAGGGCCGCAGGTCCACGATAGCCCCGCCCTGATCCATGTTGACGCAGGCCCGAAGGTAGGGGTCGCAGTACCAGAAGAGCTGCTTCTTGCTGCCGTAGAGGATGTCCCGCCACAGGGCGCACTCCGGCTCGGTGTAGTGCTTCTTTTCCCGGTAGTAGTCCGCGAACTCGCTCATGGTCATGTCCATCAGCTTGCCCTCTTTTTTCAGCTGGCCGTAGTAGGCGCAGCCGTCCTCGTAGGACTTCAGCAGCAGCTCGTAGGGGGACTCCCAGCGGCCCATCTTGTTCATCCAGCCGGGGCCGACGAACATCATATTGTAGGCGTAGCCGTTGTTATACTTCGCCAGGGAGCGATACTGGTCGATTAAATTGTAGAGGTAGGGATACTCCCAGGTGTCCGTGTCGTAAATCATGCCCCGCAGCACGTTCTGGGGGTGGGTGCCGAAGTTGGATCCGTTGCCGTCATAGCAGGCCAGCAGGTCCCGGCTCAGGTGGGGAATGGCGACGATGCCGGAGTCCTCCTCCGCATTGGCGGCGGGGGCGTGGGTGTTCTGCTTGGAGGGGATCCAGGGGGCCCAGGGGCCGCCGTCCATGAAGGTGTACCAGCTGTTGTTGCAGGTGTGGTAGGCCTTGGGGCCCTCCTCCCAGCAGGTGGCAACCGCACACTTGACGGAGGGGTATGCTTCCTTGATAAAGTTGATCAGCTCCGCATCCATGTAGTAGGAGCCGGTGGACTCGGGGTAAAAGCCGAACCGGTCATAGAACTTCTCAAACACGTCCCGGACGATGGCCTTCTTGTCCTCCATGGAGAACATCCAGATGCAGAAGTCCTTGGTCTTGTACTTCTCCCGGAACTGCTCACAGGGCAGGCCCAGCAGGGTCAGGCCGATCTCATCCCCGTACCTGGCGTGGTGCTCCTTGGCAAGGGCCACCGCCTCGTCGTTAAACAGGCTGGCGTAGGTCATCTGGATGGTGGTTTTCAGGCCGTTCTTGTGGGCGCACTCCTGCTGGGTCTTGAAGATGTCCAAGCTCTCCGTCAGCAGCGCCTTGCGGCCCAGGTCCTCCGCCTTGCCCTGGCCCGTGACCTTCTCCGCGTATTCCGGCACCATTTCGGGGCGGTGGATAATGTTGATGACAAATTGCTCCATCGTAATCAGTGTCCTTTCACATTCTTCTCAAGACTTGCCGACAAGCGGGTTTTACTCCGCCTGCCGGCAAAGGGATGAAAATGAACTTGTTCAGATGGGTCAGGCTCAGCCCTTGACTGCGCCGCCGGTGACGCCCTCCACATAGAACTTCTGCATGATGATATACAGAATGGAGATGGGGATGGACACCAGTACGCCGCCGGCGCAGAACTGACCGAAGTAGGAGTTGATCAGGCTCTTATCCAGCATATTGTACAGGCCGATAGCCACCGTCCACTGGGAGGAAACGCCTGCGTTCAGGATCATCTTCGCATAGACGAAGTCCATCCAGGGCACCAGGAAGGAGTTGATGATGGTGTAGACGATGATGGGGCGGCTCATGGGCAGCACCACCTGGAAGAAGCACCGGGCTTCGCTGGCCCCGTCCAGCTTGGCTGCCTCCTGCAGGGCCTTTGGCACCGTCCCAAAGAAGCCCTTGGCGATCAGGTAGCCCAGGCCGGACCCTCCTGAGTACACCAGTATCAACCCCAGATGACTGTTGGTCAGCCCCAACGCCTTTAGGACGAAGTAGACCGCAATCATGGACAGGACGCCGGGGAACAGGTTGACGATAACGGACAGGTTCTGCAGGCCCTTACTGCCGCGGAAGTCCATGCACGCGAAGGCGTAGGCCACCATCAGCACGAAGATGCTGGAAATGACGCAGTTGGCGACGGCAATCACCAGCGTGTTCATGAACCAGGCCGGGAAGTTCGCCACGGTGTCCGCGCCGGTGAGCAGCTTGACATATTGGGTAATGCTCCACTCCGTGGGGAAGAAGGTGGTCGTATTCCGGCCATTGTAGGCGCTGAAGGAGGTGACCACCAGCCAGATGATGGGAACCAGCCAAATCAGCACCAGCAGGGCCAAAAACAGGTGCTTTAAAATCACCCTGACAGTTTTTCTTTTCATGACGCAAAGTCCCCCTCTCCAGTACGGGCTACAACCCTGTTGAAGACGATCAACGTGAACAGCGCGCAGATGATAAAGATGATGATGCCGATCGTTGCCGCCATCTTGTAGTTATAGTAGTCCTGAGTCAATGTGAACAGCCAGGTCACCAGCAGGTCGGTCTCCTTTGCCTGGGAGTTCGCCATGGCCTGATTGGTGGTGGTGTAGAAGTCCGCAGTCAACAGGTAAATGACGTTGAAGTTGTTGATATTCTTGACGAAGTCTGTCACCAGTGCGGGGCCGGTCACGCTGAACACATAGGGCATGGTGATGCTCCGGAAGGTCTGCCAGCTGTTGGCGCCGTCGATGGAGGCACTCTCCAGCTGCTCCGAGGGGATGTTCATCAGCACGCCGTTGGCAATCAGCATCTGATAGGGCACGCCGATCCAGATGTTGATGATGATGATCATCACGTGGGCCCAGCCGGGAGCCGTCAGAAACGGTATATAGCTGTTGGAAATCACGCCTATATCCTGCAGGAACCCGGTCAGTCCGATGTTTGCCAGGATGGTGTTCATAATGCCGTTGTCCGCGAAGAAATTCCGCACCAGCAGCAGGGACACGAACTGGGGGACGGCGATGGTAATCATAAACAGGACGCGCCACACGGCCTTGCCCCTGATGTCCTTGCCGTTGATCAGGAGGGACATCAGGATGCCGCCGAAGTAGGTGGTCAGGGTGGCGAAGAAGGCCCAGACCAGCGTCCAGCCCAGGACCCGGACGAAGGCATAGCCGAAGGTCTCGGTTAGGCCGCCGCCGCCGAACAGGCTGACGAAGTTCTTAATGCCGACCCAGTCAAACAGGGCGCTGGGGGGCATATGGTTCTGGTCATAGTTGGTGAAGGCCACGAAGATCATGACGAACAGCGGGACTACAACGAACAGCACGACACCGGCAACCGGCAGCGCCAGCAGGGTGACGTAGAACTTCTGGTTGATGTAGTCGTTCAGGTCTTCACGGAAGTTGTTGATGTGCTTGCCGCGCTCCGCCTCTTTCTGAAGGCGGTAAACGTTCTTCACGTTGTAAATCCAGGTGTACAGAGCGAACGCCCAAACCACCAGGGTGATCACGGAGAAGAGCAGGATGGTGAAAGAGTTGTCATAGTCGTTAAACTCGTTCTTCATGGTCACCGGGTTGAACACAGATTCCTGCTGCACGGTGCCCAGGGTGCCGAAGTCGGAGATGTAGGGGATACCTACCAACACGGTGTAGACAATGATGGCCGCTTCATAGAGGGTCATGATGATCGATTTGATGTACTGCTTCCGACCGAGATAACCGGCGCCGAACCAGACCAGTGAGAGCTTGACGAAAATATCGCCGTCCGCCACAGCGTGGCCGAAGTCCGCAAAGAACTGCCCGACAGAACCGAGGCCGGATTTGAGCTTGTTCATACTCTGCCTCCTTATCGTTTACTTTCCAAAATTCTCTCACCTTAAAGTGAAAACGGCCCGTATGCACGGCTGTGCATACGGGCCGTGGGTCATGCTATGTCCAATGACTGGCCAACTGCGGGAGGATTACTCGATGGCAGCGGTGACGCCGGACACCAGCTCGTCCAGAGCGGCCTGGATGGCGTCGTCATCGTCAGCAGACAGCTGGTTCTGAGCCAGAATCTCGCCGAAGGTGGCAGTGGGATCCCAGAACTTGTCGCCGACAGTCTGGACGACACCGTACACATCCTGCTCCGCAGAAGCGGCGATGGCGACGTTCTCGGAGACCGCGTCATCAGCAGCAGCGTTCAGATTGGTGGGAGCCAGCTGACGAGCCTCGAAGCGGGCGACCTGAGCCTCCTCGTTGGTCAGGTACTCAGCCAGCAGGGTGGCCCAGCCCACGTTCTCAGAGTAGGCGTTGACGCCAATCAGCTTGAAGCCGGAGTAGCAGCCCTGCTGAACCTGATCGCCGGCGACGGTGAAGGTGGGCAGCTTGGTGGCGGCACAGCCGTCGCCGAACGCGGCCTGAGCGGCCTCAGCGTCCCAGGTGCCGGAGACGGCGGCGCACAGGCTGCCGGAGGCGATCTGGTTGGAGATGTCGCCGTCAGCGATGGCCATGAAGGCGGAGTTGCCGGTGATGCTCAGGATGCCCTTGACCACGTCCACGCCGGTGTAGCCCAGGGAGGAGGTGCCGTTCCAGTCGATGTTGGTGGTGCCGTCATCGTTCAGGGTAGTGGTGAAGCCGGCGCCCAGGAAGAAGGAGGCGTTGTACCAGCCGGAGGCCAGGGTCATGCCCACCTGCTTGCCAGCCTCAGAAGCGGCAGCCAGCAGGCTGTCCCAGGAGGCGACGTCCTCTTCGCTCAGGACGGAGGAGTCATAGTACAGGAAATAGTTGTTGCCGCCGCCCATGGGGAAGGCATACAGGGTGTCGTTAGCGGTGGCAGCGGTGACGGAGCCGGCGCTGTTGGCAGCCTCGACGTCAGCCACGCTCTTGCCGGCGTAGTTCTGGAGGGCGGCGTCCATTTCGTCGATAGACTGGAGGGCGCCGGCGTTCACCAGGGAAACCAGCTGGTCGTCCGCGAAGGCGAACACATCAGCGGCGGCCTCGATGTCGGTGAGGACGGTGTCCTTGGCGGTGGACTCGGACTCCACGCCGATCTGGATGTCAAAGGTGTAGTCAGAGTAGGTTTCCTTGAAGCCTTCCACCAGCTCGGCCAGCAGGGTCTGGTCTTCTTCAGCGCCCCAGACGGTGAGGGTGATGGTTTCGCCGCTGGCAGCATCGCCTGTGGCGGGCGCTTCCGCTTCGGATGCATCGCCCTCGCTCTCGGTCGCGCTGCCTTCGGATGCGTCGCCGGTGGAGCTGGATGCGTCGCCGGAGCCGGAATCGCCCGTATCGTCAGACGAGCTGCCGCAGGCAACCAGGGACAGCGCCATGGACATGGCGAGGATCAGGGCTAACAGTTTCTTCATTGCTTGTACCTCCTAATAATACGTACTTGCCGCAACTTCTTATGCACAAATTGTTCTTTTTGCGCAATCGGTTGCTCACCGTAATCAGTATACTCTTTCTTCCTCGGTTTGTCAATTCGCCATTTTAAACAATTTATTGGTGCCTTTTTCCGTCATTTTTACCATTCTATTTTTCTCCACTTTTCAACTTCCTTTTTCCTCATTTTCCCTTCTTTCTTCCAATAATGGCGAAAAAAACTGTAGATGGGCAATCTTTGTCCATCTACAGTTCCAATTTCAGTTCCGGGCTCTCCCGTCCCTCAGCGCACGGAGCCCCGCCATCTGATTTCATAGCCGGGCAGGACTTCGCTCTGCGGGTCTTCCCCGGCCAGCTGGGCCAGCAGCATCTGGCAGGCCCGCTTGCCCAGCGCCTTGGCGTCGAACCAGAGGCTGGCGATGGGGGGTGTATTGTACTCCAACCGCCTGCTGTCATAAAAGCTGACGATGCTGACATCCTCCGGAATCGACACCTGCCGCTCCCGCAGGAGGATCAGCGCCAGGTAACAGATGAAGTCGTCCATACAGACCAGGCAGTCCGCCCCCTGCTCCAGGGCGGCGTCCACCGCCTGCCGGGTCGTTTCGATATCCTTGATCTCGTGGAACATCTGCGCCTGGCTCAGGGGGACGCCCGCCTGGCGGTGGGCCTCCTCAAAGCCCATGCGCCGCTCCTGGGTGATATAGTGGTTTTCCTCGCCGCCCAGCAGCATCAGGCGGCGCTTGCCTCTGTCCAGCAGCTGACGGGTGATATCCTGGCAGGCCTTGCGGTTCTCATTATCCACCGTCAGCAGCGTCAAATCGGGCGTATACCCCACCGTGATGAAGGGAAATTCCCGGGCCTTCAGCAGGTCGACCACGGGAGAGGCCACGGTGCTGCGGCTGACGATCAGCCCGTCCACCTTCCGCTTGTTGATGAGCCGCTCCATCTGCACCGTATCCTGGTCGCTGACCATGGAGAGCACCACATCGTAATCCCTGGCGGAGGCCTCCTCGCAGATGCCGCTCATACACGCCTGGGAGAAGGCGGTCTCCCCCTCCATCAGCTCCACCGGCAGCACCAGCCCCAGGTTGTAGGTCTTGCTCTTGGCCAGGCTCTTGGCCACCGCGTTGGGCCGATAGTTGTGGGCTTCAATGTAGGCCAGCACCTTCGCCCTGGTCGCAGTACTCAGCCGCCCCTTTCCTGAGATTGCCCGGGAAACGGTGGTCTTGCTGACCCCCAGCTCCCTTGCAATATCGTCAATCGTATCAATATGCCGCTCCTCCTGCTTTGCCAAAGCCGATTCCCCCTGTTTTCCAATTTCCAACTTTGATTTCTCCAACCGCGAACTGTCCGGTCGGCAACGCAGCGCGCTTTCCCCAAAAACGCGCCCTCCCTGTTATCATACCAAGAAAAGACTGATTCCGTCAAGGTGCCTTTTTATTTTTTCTTTTAAAAAGTCTGCGTTGTCAAATGATGTGACCCCCAGCAGTAGGAGTACAAACCTTAAGTT
>JAJPXL010000056.1 GCA_021205455.1 Clostridiales bacterium | reverse complement strand
GAACCACCACAATCAGAATGACGGGCAGGACATTCATGCCACTGCTTTCGGTATCGTCCTCTGTGGCCTCGGTGTTGTCGGTCTCAGATGTCCCCGCTTCTTCATCAGTGACTGCGCTGGTATCAGTTTCGTCTGTGCTGCTCTCGGTACCTGTATCGGTGCCGGAGATGGACGCTTCATATTCTCCCACGTCCTCCTCATCCATCAGAGCCAGCAGGTCGGCCTCGTCTACCTGGTTCAGAAAGTGAACGGTCTCCTCACCCTCATCATCCCTGTCGATGATGATATAGAAGTAGTTACCGCTCTTTGTAACCACCGTGATGAACTGCTTGCCAGTATCCTCATCTGTGGCGGTATCAATATCGTCGATCAGGCTCAGATTGCCGTCCGGGGTCAGTGCCAGGGAAGTATCATCAGTGTTGGTGCTGCTCTGGGTCAGCAGGCTGAACATCATCAACAAGAGCGTCTCATCCAGACTGTCCAGTTCGCTGTCCTCAGTTTCCTCTGCGGTTTCCTCAGTGACCTCCAGATACTCGCTGTAAACATACCCTGTCTGGCCGTCCACCGTCACCTGATACCATCCGTTTTCCTCGCCGATGACCTCCACCTCGGTTCCGTTGGTCAGCTTGCCGATCACGCTGTAATCCATACCAGCGCCGGAGCGCAGGTTCAGATAGCTGGTGATGCCCACCACTGTGCCGGTCAGCGTAATGCTTTCTTCCTCCTCGGTTTCATTCTCGCTGTCCACTGTCCACGACCAGTCGCCGTAGGTGTAGGTGGTGGTGCCGTCCTCGGAGACGATCACTTCCAGAGTCGGCTCCGAATCATTGTCGGTTGCCTCCTCATCGGACACAACGGTGTCTGTGGTGACTCCTGCCTCCGTGGTCTCCTCCGCATTGACATCGCCCTGCACAACGGCAAATGCCGTGGTGGAGAACATCCCCACGCAGAGCAGCAGGGCGGTCATAACAGAAATGATTTTAGTTCTCATGTGCTTCTTCCTCCTCATAATCGAAAGATTTCGTGGTCTCCAGTGCCTTGGGAGTCTCCGGCATGGTCTCCTTCACCATACGGAGCAGCTCGGCAAGCTGGTCAGGGGTCAGGTTGTAGGAGTGGGTAATATCGCAGATCTCCGTGTTTTCCTGCTCACGGTAGCGGGCCTCCAGCTCTTTCGTTTTGGTCTCCCATTCCTTCCATTTGGCACGGGCCTTCTCCAGGTCCGCACCGATCTTGTTCAGTTTTGCGCTCATAATAACCTCCAATCTAACTGCAAAGCTCTCGGTATTACATTCCGGGAAGTCTTGCAAAACAATAGAAATGCTGCTGCCAGTACGATGTGTTGATGCTACTGACCTGACAGGGATTGCCGCAGTGGATCATCTGACCGTTCCCCAGGTAGATACCCACATGGCTTGCGCCGCTGGTGGAATAGGTTCCCTGGAAGAAGATCAGGTCTCCCGGCTGCGCCTCCGACGAAGATACCTTTGTGCAGATACCCAGCAGACCGTTGGCGGTCAGCCGCCCCACGTTCCAACCGGCTCCGCAGTTGTTGATACAGTAGGACACGAAGCCGGAGCAGTCGAACCCGCTTGGGCTGTAGCCGCCCCACACATAGGGAACACCCAGATACTGATACGCCTTGGCGATCAGCAGCGCCGCCTTGCCGGTGGCATCTCCCACATCCACATCACCGAACAGGCTTCCTTCTCCCACATCCAGATAGAAGTAGGGGTTGAAACTCGTTCCGTTGTAGGTGAAGGAGATGGTCAGCACCCCGGAACTGCCCACCTTGCCGATGGTCTGCCCGTTGGTCACTTCCTCGCCTGTGGACACGCTGACATTTTTCAGTCCGCCCAGCTTGATGATATAACCGCTGTCATTTTTCAGAGCAACGGTGCCGCCGGATACCGATTTCACGGTGCCATCCATGACAGAAAGCACCTCTGTTCCGGTGGGAACAGTCACATCCAGACAGTCAGAGGAGACCACGCTGGTGCCGCTGCACCGGTAGCCATACTCGCCGGTGATATACAGGTGCCAGTTGAAGTCCAGAGGAGTGCCGAAAATGACCCGGTTGCCCTTGGTCTCCTGGTAGATGTCGTACATCTCGGTCTGCTCCTCATCCAAACGGCTGGTAAGGACACTCTCAAAGTCGGTGACAGTCAGGGTCACATAGCAGACCTTCACGGTTTCCGTGGTAGTCACTTCGATGGATTCCCCGTCGCCACCTGCATAGTAGGCTTGCCAGGTCTGATGCCCGTGAGCCAGAGCCGCCGAATGGCTGTCATAGTAAACATCGAAGTCCACACCGTACTGAGCAAAGTTGCCGGTGTCCTCCACTGTGTAGAGAACGCCGTTCATAATGATTTGCGTCCCAATGGGGACGATGGGATTGGTTGCGTCCACCGCTATCGTGTGATTGGCCGTGGGGTACACACCGGAAGCCGTTGTCCCGCCTGCCCATTTGCCGCAGCAGATAGAGCAGTTGCAGTAGCCGCTGGTGACGACCTCACCGATATACTCACCGGCCTGCACGGTCTTTGTCACTGTCCGGGTCTCGTTGGCAGTCTCCACATCCAGGTCATACTGGAGCGCAAAGATGGTGTCCAATTCTGACTTGACTTCGTTAAAGGTGAAATCCCCGTATTTGGCACACAGGTAGCTGATGAGTGCTGTGGAATCATGGCCTATTTCCCCGATACTGTAATTGAACTCGTCACAGTTGGAGTGGGTGGATTCCATGTTGTTGATCTTTTTCTGTAGCTGCGCCTCCAGCTTGGTGTAGTAGGCATCCGCCTTGGTGATCTCGATGTCCTCCGCCGGCCAGGATGTGGCTGTCACCGAGGTGAGCATACCGCCCGCCAGCATAGAACAGGACTGGAGCTGGGTGACAAGCAGAACCACCACCAGGCACAGGATCAGGGCGACCTTTACGCCGCTGCTGTTCTTGGTGAAGAAACCTTTTATCGTCGCCAGCACCGATTCGCCCTTTTCTCTGGCGGATTCCACCGTTTTGGCAGTTCCTGCTGCGGAAGTAGTGGTCTTGCCGGTCTGCGCTGCCGCCCGTGCCGCCGCATACTCCTTCTTGATCTGCTGTTTCTGCATCCACCGGGAGAGTGGATTGGAGGCTGCATCCGGGTTTTCTTTCAGAAACTTCTGATACAGGGCCTCCACGTTGGCATTATCCGATTTCCGAACCAGCTTTTCCGCCTTTTCATACTTTCTCAGTTTGTTGGAATAGACCGCCTGCTCGGTCACATGGGCGGCACCCTCCACAGCCTCCTCGGACTGGTGCGCTGCCTGTACGCCCACATTATCATCCTCATACCGGCTGATTTGCTTATGGGCAGTACCGGAGACGGAATCCAGCGGCACTTTTGCAACGGCGTGTTTTCCCCTGGCCTTGGGTTTGGGGGCCTCCACCTCCTCGATTTTCAGCTTGCCGAACCGCAGCTTTTCTCTGCTTTTTGCTGCGACGGTAGATTCCCTCCGCAGCTTCGACTTCTTGCTGCCAGCATTGGCAGGCTCCCGGCGCAGCTTGCGCTTTGTCGGGAGCCTGGCGTTGGCTTTTTCCGCTTTATCCGCCGCTTTTCCCGCTTTGGAGGCGGCTTTTGCCACCTTTTTGTCTGCCAAATCGTCCTCAGTGAAGCGGAGGCGCACAGGTTTTTCAGCCATTTACGCCTCCTTCCCGCCACCGCCTCCAACAGATGCAGCAGACACTTCGGAAAGTTTGGTGGTCATAATACGGTACAGCTCTGTATCCTGGGGGAAGTGGTCTACGAAGGGTAAAATCACGTTCCCATAGAACAGCAGGCCCTCACCTTCGCCGGACTGCGTGACATAGGAGAGCTGATGGGGAGAAATGCCCAACTGTTTGGCAAGAATCTGCCGGTCTCCGCTGGCCTGGTTCAGCATGATGATGAAGTCGGAATTTTCAAAAATATTCTCAACTTCACGGCTGGAGAGCAAATCCTTCACGTTCTGCGTAATTCCAGTAGGAACACCGCCCCACTTTCTGAACCGCTTCCAAATCTCCACACTGTACGCCGCAGTCTGCTCCTCTTTCAGAAGCAGGTGGAACTCATCCATATAATAGCGGGTGGTCTTGCCTGCGCTGCGGTTGGCCGTAACCCTGCCCCAGACCTGATCCTGTACCACCAGCATCCCGATTTTCTTGAGCTGCTTGCCCAGCTCCTTGATGTCGTAGCAGACAAACCGGTTCTGGATGTCCACGTTGGTGCGGTGATTGAACAGGTTCAGGGAGCCTTTCACATAGATTTCGAGGGCAGTCGCCACATGACGGGCTTCCTTTTCCTCCTGCTCCAGCAGGGCGTGATACAAGTCCTCCAGCAGCGGCATATTCTCCGGCACCGGGTTCTCGAAATACTTCTGGTAGATTTGGTGAACACAGCGGTCAATGACCGTCTTTTCAATGGGCTGCAAGCCCTCCTTGCCGCCCACGATCAGCTCACAGAGCGACAAAACGAAGTCACTCTTGAGGGCGATGGGGTTGTCCTCCTCGGAGTAGTTACTGTTGATGTCCATCGGATTGATATACTGCTTACTGGACGGGCTGATTTTAATAACCTGGCCGTTGAGCCGCTGCACCAGTGCCGCATACTCTGCCTCTGGGTCGCAGACGATGATGTCATCGTCCGTCGCCAGGAACGCATTGGCAATCTCCCGTTTTGCGGCGAAGGACTTACCGGCACCGGGGGTGCCGAGGATCAGGCCATTGGGGTTCTTCAGCTTCAGCCTGTCCACCATGATCAGGTTGTTGGAGAGAGCGTTCAGCCCATAATAAAGGGCGGACGGGCTTTCCTGAAACAGCTCCTGAGTGGTGAACGGGATGAAAATGGCGGTGGAGCTGGTGGTCAGCCCCCGCTGAATGTTGATCTGATTATCCGCCAGCGGCAGGCAGCTCATGAGACCCTGCTCCTGCTGGAAATCCAGCCGCCGCAGGTTGCAGTTGTGCTTCTGCGCCAGAGAGGAAATCCGGAACACGTTAGTCTCCAGCTCCCGGAACGTGCGCCCAGTAGACAGGATGAGAAACGTCACCATAAACATCCGCTCATTCTGGCTCTGCAATTCTTTCAGCAGTGCCTTGGCGTCCTTGCCGTAGGTGGCGAGGTCGCTCGGAATTATATCCATGTCATATCCGCTGCGAACAGCCTTTTTCTGCTCCTCGATCTTGCTCCTGTCCAGCTCCGTGATAGTGCGCTTCACCGTCTTGATGGCTTTGTTCTGGTCAACAGACTGGATGTGCATCGTCACCACCTGGCTGCTGTCCACGTCCAGGAAGTCCTTCAGCAGCCGGTCACTAATGTCCGAGGCGGTAATCGCCAGATAGGACATGGCTCCATAGAGGTTTCCCATCGTGAATGTCCTGCTCTTGAAGGAGAAGGACGTAGGCGCGATGAAGTCCTTGACGGACAGCCCGGATTCCGGGAGCCACTTCCAGTCAAAATGGAACTTGTCCGTGTCGCCCATGTGGAACATATCGTGTATCAATGCCAGACGTTCCTTTCCGTTCAGTGCTTTCGCACCAACGCCCAGCCGGTGGAAGTTGTTCAGGATGTCGGTCTCCACATGGTCAAGCCGGGGCTTGGCCTGCCGCATGGTCTCCGCCTCAATGCCGAAGGTCAGGTACTTGGTCTTGGTCAGGCCGTTGTTGCCCTTCTCCAACTGGGATTTCAGCATCTGACTGTACTCTGCCCGGACATCATCGAAGCCGTCCCTCTGGTACGGGATACGGATACTCTTTTCAAAGCTCTCCGCATCGGTATTCATGTTCATAAAGGACAGCTCGAAGTGGATGGAGCTGTCGAAGAAGTTCAGGAAGGAACACCACTCCTCGAAAATGGCGCTCTGGTCTTCCTGCTGGGCCAGCTGATAGTTGATGTCCTGAAACTGAATGGTCTTGGTGTAGTAGTTGCCCCGCACCCGGCAGATGCCGTCCGGGAACATCCGCTCAAAAGGGATGGACTGCTGCGCCGTCTTCGGAACCTTGCCATCCGACTGATTCCGTTCGATCACTGCCCGGATCTGCTTCTGCTCTTTAGGCGTCAGATTTGCGGGCAGCTTTGCGCTTTCCGGCGCTTTTCTCTTTGCTGACAATCGCATCTACCTCCTTATACACTTGGTACTGCCGCATCAGGGCGGCATAATAACAGTCCGTCTGATAGGGACGGACTTTTGGTCGAATGAATGTTACCTGAATGAAATGGTGCGCGATCACCTCCAGCGGCTGCCCGTCTTTTTCATACATAGCGAGCAAAAACAGAGGCAGCATGATGATGATCATGCCCATGGTGGCGAGGCTTGCGTTTCCAATGCTTTTCAGGGCGAAAAAAGACGGCACTCCGATCAGTGCCGCCGCCCCAAAACACACAAGCTGCCGTTTGGTCAGGTTGAAAAACACCTTGGATTTTACCCGTGTCAGGTCACGGGGTACGGATACATAAGCAGCCAGATTGTTTCCTCCTTTCCAGGGTCAGTGTGCGTTCATCACTGACTTTGCGAGGCTACCGGTTTTGAATAAGGTGAACACCAGCAGCACGGTGTAGCCGACGATCCCCCACAGGGACGCGATAATATCGTCCGAAATGGCCACGGACTGAATCAGCACCGCATAGATACCCACACACACCAGGATCAGGAACCCCTGGAACCCCAAAGCGATGAGGGAGCGCAGGTAATTCTGTCCGATCTGGCTCTGCTCCCGGTTGCCAAAGGTGGCAAAGGGGATAGGCGCAAGGCTGACCATAAGGTAAATCTCCACCATTCTGCCGTAGACAATGACAAAGATGACCACAGACAGGGCAGCCATCGTGAGCTGGATGATAAAGGACTGCAAGAACAGCCCCAAAAGCGGCCCCAGGTCCATCTCCAGCAGCGTGGTCTCCAGCGTCTCCAGCATTTCAGCGTCCACAGCGGTACTTGCGCTTATCAGGCTTCCGCTGGAATTGATGACACTCTGCGCCACATCAAATACCGCCATCGTGATATTGAAACAGTTCGTGATCAGCATGACGGCGACAAAGGTCTTAAAAATCCATTTGAAGAAGAGCCACGTCTCGAAGTTGGCCAGGTTGTTGTGTTCTATCAACATCTGGATCAGCTCCCAGCAACAGATGAATGTGAGGATAATGCCGGCTATCGGCATAATGACAGACTCTGATAGGTTCTGAATCATGGAGAAGACTCCCGGCGAAAAGTTCGCCGGGGTCGTCCCCACATCCGAGGCAATCGAGCCGACCTGTGTGTTCACCGAATCAAATAGCCCTGTCAGATTATCCATGATGCCACCCACCAGCAGCTCTTTCAGCCACTGAGTGATTTGCTCAAGAATTGCGTTCAAATAGGACTACCTCCTTTCGGAGACGGCCACGGGCGCTTGAACCACACCCGTGACCGCCAGTGATGCGGTGTGACAGATCAGCCGAACAAGCCGGAGAGCAGAGGCACGAGGGTGATACCGATGAGGGCGACACCACCACCGGCCATCAGTTGCTTCATTCCCTGGCTCTTGGCACCGGGGTTGTCGTTGCCGTAACCTTCCAGCAGGTTGATAGCGCCCCAGATACCGAGGCCAGCGCCGAGTGCGACCACGAGGGTCTGGAGGACAGAGACAGCAGAGTTAAAAAATTCCATAGTACATAAATCGGAAACCGGACTTGTTTCAGTAGGTTGTTGTGTACAGGAAGCAGAAAAGCAAGCCCCGATGTTCGAGGCCCAAATCCGGTCTCCACTCCTTTCCATTTTAATTTTTTGATACGCTTTCTGTTTCCTGTGTGTCATGGGGTGGGACTGCGAATCCGCTTCATAAAGCCACCTCCTTCAGTGAAAAGCCCTGTTTTTGGGCAAAAAAGAAGCCCTCCCCGCTATCCCGTTCATCCACGGGCGGGGAGGGCCTGGTTGCTGTGTGCCTTATCGGGAGGCGTCCTTGCTGTGGGCGGCACGTTTGGGCGCTGTGGGTGCCGTCTGCGCAGCCGCTGTCTGTTTGCTGGAGAGGTCGGAAAGCACGGAATCCCGGCTCTTTTCCTTGTATGCCTCCAGCATGGATTTCAGTTCCGTGTTGGGAACCATCCGGCTTTCCCGGCTCCAGACGTTCTTGCCGGTCTCGTCCTGCCCCTGCAGGACGGGGCGGGAAACCTTGGTCTGGCCGTCCTCCGGCAGCTTCATCCAGACGCCTTTGCCGAATTTGTTGTCGTGGATCATACCGGGGGCGACCACGAAGGTCTGCCAGGGTCGATGATCGTTCGGGGACTGATTGGGGATGCTCACCTCCACCAGTTGCTTGCCGGATTTTGAGGTGAACGGTTCTCCTACGAGCCCTTTGCCGAACTTGATGGTCACTTCCGGGCGGTCATTGCCACCCGTCGCCGCTGTGCGGTCATTATCAGCCATAGGAAACTCCTTTCCGGGCGGTAAGCCCTTTTGTTATTTTGCGGAGGCCGCCGGGGTCTCCTGTGCAGCGTCCACATCGATGACTTCAAATTCATCGGTGGGGCGCAGCTTCATCTTTCTGTGCAGAAACGCCTCAATGTCAAAGGCGTTCTTCGGGTCAGCGTCGGACGTGTACTTGTAGTTGGGGTGCTGGGTCAGGTCGTACTTGTCTGAGAGGAACGGGCGGACACCCCTCAACTGGAGGATGCATTTGCCGCCGTCCATCACGGCAAGCTCATCCTGGCTCATAAGTTCATGGCCGGTTTTTTGATAGTTGGTGCCGTAGGAAGGGCTGTTGCCACGGGTGTCCGAGGTGTTGAACATATCAATCGTCTCTTTACCCAGCGCAGCGTTCAGCTCTTTCAGTGTGGTCGGCTCCGACCCGCCCAGGAATATCTGACTGTCCATGTTACCGATAATGGTGTCGGCGTTGTCCTTGTAGATGGCCTTGAGCTGGCTCCGGGCCTGCAACACGAGGCAGGCGGAAATCTCACGGCTTCGGATGGTCGCCACCAGCTTCTCCAGATTGGGAATCTGGCCGATGTTCGCCGCCTCATCTATCAGGCACCGAACGTGAACCGGCAGCCGCCCGCCATACACATCATCCGCCTTCTCACATAAGAGGTTGAAAAGCTGGGAATAGATCATGGAGATCAGGAAATTGAAGGTGCCGTCCGTATCTGACATGATAAGAAACAGCGCCGTCTTCCGGTCTCCCAGAGTGTCCAGCTCCAGCTCGTCGTAGGCAGTAATCTCCCGCAGCTCCTGAATATCGAAGGGGGCAAGACGAGCGCCGCATGAGACGAGTATCGATTTTGCCGTTTTTCCCGCACTCAACTTGAATTTGGCGTATTGCCGCACCGCAAAGTGATTCGGGTTCTTTTTCTTCAACTCCTTGAACATCAGGTCTACCGGGTTTTCAAAGGTCTCATCATCCTCCCGCACCTCCATAGCGTTAATGAACTCGATGAGGGTGGCGAAGTTCTGCTCCTCCACCGGCGCTTCGTAGTGGATATACCCGATGAGCGCCGTATACAGCAGGGTCTCCGCCTTTTCCCAGAATGGGTCGCCGCCCTTGCCGTCGCCTTTGGTGTTCGTGATAAGGGTCGTGACCAGCTTCAGGATGTCCTTCTCGCTGTGGATATAGGCGAAGGGATTGTAGTGCATGGACTTCTTGAAATTGATCGTATTGAAAATCTTTAGGCGATACCCATACTTCAACATGGCATTTCCGCACTCGACTACAATACTACCCTTTGGGTCTGTAACAACGTAGCTACTGTGCATCTGCAAGAGGTTCGGCTTTAACCAAAACCTCGTTTTGCCGGAGCCGGAACCACCGACGATCAGCACATTTTTGTTCCGGGCATTTGCGGGGTTCTTTGGGCGGTTGGACATCATCAGGCGTTCGGTTTTCGTGAGGATGATATTGTCCTCAAATTTGGGTGCCATGAATGGTTCGATGTCCTTTGCTGTCCCCCAGCGAGCGGAGCCGTACTCCATGTTGTGGCGGTACTTTTTAGCGTTTTTGCCTTTCAGGTACACCGCCAGCCGCAACCCTCCGCCGCAAAGCAGTCCGATGAGCAAGTCAAATGGATGCAGGCTGGGCAGAGGATTGCCGAACGCCTGGGGGACGGTATACATCAGGCTGAGTATCTTTTCTCCCGCCGTGCCGCCCGTTGCCAGCCGCCATGCCTCGCCCAGATTGGTCGCCACCAGCCCCACCAGCACATAGGGCAGATACTGAATTATCAGCTTTTTCGTTTTCTGGCTCATCGGTCACGCTCCTGGTGCTTCTCCCGCACCTTCTTCGGCGTGGCGGCAGTCAGGTCAATGAGCTTGTTCAGCGTTTTCCGAACGCTGGGGCGCTTCTGCTTGCTGAGTGCCTGGGCGGTATACTCCTTGTAGGCCGCAGTCAGCGCCGCCTCATCCCTGGCCTTGAAGAACACCGTATACCGGGGAGGGTCAACCGATGCGTCCTTCCGAATGGCGAAGTCCACGCCGTACTTTTTCGCCACACGTTCAAAGCCCTTCAGCTCCGTGTTAGCAATGGGGATGGTGGAAACCCCCTGATTCTGCCCGATCAGCTCCTCGACAGTCTGTTTTCCGTGGGGGACTTCGTTCTTCGCTGCCGCTTTTTTTGCCTTCACCTTGGCATGGTGGTTCAGGAACATCCGCAGCCCTTTCATAATGGTTCTGGCGGTCAGTTTGGTGGTGCTGATCGCCAGATTGACCGTCCTGTTCGTTACTTCTTCCTGCAATACTCATCATCTCCCTCCTCGTGTGGAAGAATGGGGGTCACAGCGCATCGTGACCGGGCTGTGTCCGCTTCACGGCATCCGCCGCTTTGTCCTTTGCGGCGCTTTTCACCGTCTCATCATCGATGGGCAGTACGATCAGCCCCCGCCCCATCTTCACGAACGCCTCCGGGGTGTGGAACTGCTTCTCGAACTTCTCCATCTGCTCCGGGGTCAGGGAACCGAAATCATCCTCGGTCAGCCCCACCACCAGGAAATCCCCGGCGATGATGTCATACATCTGCCCGTCCTCGTCCCGGAGCGCCCGGTTCA
>JAJPXL010000051.1 GCA_021205455.1 Clostridiales bacterium | reverse complement strand
GGACGACCGCGCCAACGACCAGCACGCCGCCGACCACATAGAAGATGGTGGTGCCGATGCCGCCGGTGCCAGGCAGGACGGAACCAGCGTTGTTCAGAACCTTAATCTCGCCATTGCTTTCTGTACCGTTATAAGTATAGGTAACGGTAGCGGTACCGTCCTTGTCATCATCAGCGATGACAACAGTGATGGCAGAGGTCAGCTGGTTGTAACCGGCGGGGGCCTCAGTCTCGGTCAGGGTGTAGGTGCCAGCGTCCAGGCCGTCAACAGAAATCTTGCCGTCAGTGCCGGAAACCAGAGTGGTGGCAGCACTGCTGTCGTTGGTCCAGCTGGACAGTACGCCTTTATTGTCAATAACAGCATAGTAAGTAGTGCCGTTCTCGGTCTTGGAGAGCTGGAACTTAGCGTCAGCCAGAGGGGTGTCAGTGCCGGTGTACTTGAAGATGCTGATATCGTAGGTGTAAGTGCTGGTCTTACTTTCCGCAGAAGTACCATTGTCGCCATAGGACAGCGTGGCTTCGTTGGTCAGAGCATCCACGGTGACGGCATTAGCGTTGACGGTGGCGGAGTAGGTGATAACGACTTTCTGGGTGGCAGAAGTAATCTTAGCCAGGCCAGTGGCGGTGAAGGTGACCTCGAAGGTGCAACCGTCAGAGCAAGAAGTGGAAACGGTGTAATCTTCATTGACAGTCATGCCGTCGATAGCGACATCGTTGTTGAAGGTCAGGCCATTAGACATGGTATCGTGATAGACCAGAGCGGTGACGTCCTCAGCGGCGGCGATGGTAGCCTTGTACTCGACCTTATCGCCGATGCCAGCGGTGCCGTCGGTGGTTTCTTCCTTGTCAACGGTAGGCTCGCTGTTCTTATCAGTGATATCCACGTTGCCGGTGGTAGCGTCGGTGCTGACAGCAGAACCGGTAGTGGTGGTCACGAAGTAGTAACCAGCCTGATTCACAGTCAGAACAGCAGTCTCTGATGTTGCCTTGACACTAACAACAGCGGAGCCCTTGGCACCAATGCTCACAATGTAAGCGGCGGCAGCTTCACCGTTAGTGAAGGTCACCTGATAGGTGCCGGAGGTGCCGGTCTCGACCAGAGTGAAGGGGCTGTCAGAAGCCTGGGAAGGATCGATGTACTCAAAGTACGGGCTGGTGCTGGTAATGTAATAGGTGTTGTTGGTGCCGTTGGTGGTCGCGGTGAAAACCAGATAGGCTTCATAGGTTTCACCTACGTTAGCATTGGTGACGGTGATAGTTTCACCAGCCGCGAACGCAGTGCAGGTCAGGCCGAAGCACATGACCAGTGCCAGCAGGATGCCGGCAAATTTTTTCAGTTTGCTCATGTTTTTACTCCTTTACATACATAATTTGAGTTGGTGTGGGTGGATAGGTACGGGTATTTGCCTTGCCTGAAACGGCATCGGGGGACGGTCTCCCGCGTCGGAGCAAGCTCCATATCCCTCGCCCCGCCGCAAGCGGCAGGGCTCAGTCATTTCACTGCTCCTCCTTTCCCCACCAAACCCGCTATGCTGGGCTTTGGCGGGGGCCCCAATGGGGTAATAATTTTTCATTCCTCCTTCACCGTCTCAGGGTTTTATACAAGACGCAGGTTCTGCCCTCCGGCTCTCCCGCAGCTGTATACTATATAATGTGTGGGCCAGCTACTGAATCAGGGACAGGCTGCTCAGCGGCCAGATTCTTAAAATGACCTTGCCCACGATTTGGTCTGTCTCAATGTAACCGATGGCGGTACTCCGGGAGTCGATGGAGGTGGCTCGGTTGTCGCCCATCACAAAGTATCTGTCCTCCGGTACCTGTATTGGGTAGTCTCTATCGGTATCCCCCAAAGCCTTCTCCGTTACATACGGCTCGTCCAGCAGCTCATCGTTGACGTAGACGTTGCCTTCTTCATCAATATCCACGATGTCCCCCGGCCCGGCGATGACCCGCTTTAGCAGCAGCTTGTTCTGGTAGTAAAAGCCCACCAGGTCGCCGGTCTCAAACTCTCCGGTTTTTACCAGAACAATGATGTCCCCGTCCTCCAGCGTCGGTTCCATACTGGAGCCGGACACCTGGAGCACCGGCAGGAACATGGTGGCAATCAGCACCGCCACCGCCGCCACCACGATCAGGGCGTAAATCGTCGTCCGCAGGGTTTGGCGGTACCGCTGCTGATATTGCAGCCGCTCCCGTTCGGCGGCTACCTCCTCCTCCGAGGGGATGCCGGCCGGTTCCGGGATGCGCTGATTCCGTTGTTGTTCTCGTTCGTTTTGCTTCATTTCACAGTCTGCTCCGGCGCCTGCACCGGAAGGTATTCCTGATAATACCAGTCGATAAAGTCATCGTGCATTTCCTCCGCCGCCGTGCGGGCACGGACGGCGTCTTCCTTATCCTTATATAGGCCCAGTTTGTACCTCTTTTTCCGGAGCGTAATGTAAGCCGCCCACTTCTGCTCCCGCGTGAAGAAGCACACGCCGGTCTTGCCGCTGTCATTGTCAGAACGAATCGTATTTCTGCCTGCCTCCAATCGCACGATGGAGGTACCGTCCACGAGCTTCATGCTCCCCAGCAGGTGTTCCTTTTGCAGGCAGCCGCAGCTCCGGGAGTCGCCGTTCTGCAGCTCCGTCTGGCCGATGATACCCACCGCTCCGCAGTCGCAGCGGCAGTTCCAGTAATTCATGGTGCCGGTCAGGCCCAGCTCTTTGGCTGTTCCGGCATACTCCACGACGGTCCAGCGGCCAAAGCGCCTGCCGACATAATCCTTTCGCGGCGGATGGGAGAGGCACCCGCAGGAGCGCACCTTGCCCCGGACCAGCCGCCGGGCGGAAACGTCGCATTCCTTCCCGCAGTCACAGACTGCGTGCCAGACCACGCTGCCCTGGTCGGCCCGCTTTTCTGTTGGATACAGCACCGTCAGCTTGCCGAACCGCTGGCCGGTCAGGTCGTTGGCCCCGTGGCCGACGTGGGTAGTGCAGCCGCAGTCGCGGAGCTTTCCGTCTTTCAGCTCCTTGGTGCTGGCGCTGACCTCGTTCCCGCAGTCGCAGCGGCAGCGCCAGACGGCATAGTGGTTCTTCCGGAGGCCGGTGTCCGCTTCCACGGTCAGCTTGCCAAACCGTTTGCCGGGGGTTATCCTGTTTTGCTTCCCTGCCTGTGCCATCTGCGCTCACCTCGCTTCAACTGAATCGCCGATGAAACCTCCGCGGTTTGAAGGGCTTTCGCGTATAAAACCTCCGTGGTTTGAAGGGCTTTTAAGGATAAAACTCAGCTGACCTGAGGGGGTTTGCTTCGTTTTGCTCTTGGAGTACACTCATAAAAGATCGGCGTTTGGGCGTCAGATACGCCACAACACAGATAGTGAACCATTTCACTGACCTTATTTTACTGCAACGGGTCGGGGATGTCAACCTCTAATTTGGATAATTGACGGGAAAATTTGTAGAATCGTATGCTTCCCATTTCTTAAGAATTCCTTAAGATTTGCGTGTAAGCTGACGCCAGTGGTCAAAATAGTGGTCAGGAACGCTGACCGCTTAATTTTTTTGCGTAATTTTGCGTAATTCGTCCGAAATTACTTCAAATCAAGGGGGAACAGAGAACAAAATCGGTGCTTTCAATTCATCCGTAACCTGCCAAAAAAGCGGGGATAAATTTCCGATGATACTGCAACGGCATTGGTCAAAATCGTGGTCAGCGCAGCTGAGAACACTGATTTTTCAAGCGTTTTCGGGGTTCTTCTCCTAAAGGAGTGTACTATAAGACCGTTTTCGACATAAATTGACCGCCTGAGATGCGCAGCGTGGATTCTGCGATGCATCTCAGGCGGTTTTTCGTTGAAGCGGAGCAACATGAAATTGGCTGCCGGCGTGGTCTTTTGCGCTGTAGTTAGCTAATTCTAACCGTGGTGCAATCCATCGAAAAGGCAAGGAATTGGACGAAAATCCGCCGCGGACAGCCATTGGAGATTGACTATCGCGGTCGAATATGATAAAATCGTAATAATTGGGATTTGTTACCCCATAACCTTTACACTCTAAAGGGGGAGTATTTTTGAGCAGATTAACCATTATGACCACCAGTAAGGCTCAGACGGTTGTCGAAGAGCTTTACCGGGACATGGAACGGCGCATCGTATCCAGCCCGCCGGGGCTGTGCCCCATCGACCTGACGGCGTCCTTCCTGAAGATGTGCCATGCACAGACCTGCGGCAAATGCGTTCCGTGCCGCATCGGCCTGGCGCAGCTTGGGAACCTGCTGGACGACGTACTGAAAGGGCGCGCCACGCCTGAGACGCTCCAGCTCATCAAGCGGACGGCGCACGTCATCAAGACAAGCGCCGACTGCGCCATCGGCGTTGAAGCGGCGAACATGGTCCTCAAAGGCATTGACGGCTACTATGACGACTACATGGAGCACATCAACCACAAGCGCTGCCTGTGCCACATCAACCAGCCGGTGCCCTGCGTGGCGCTGTGCCCGGCGGGCGTCGACATTCCGGGCTACGTTGCGCTGGTGGCGGAGGGCAGATACGCCGACGCTGTCAAGCTCATCCGGAAGGACAACCCCTTCCCCACCGCCTGCGCGCTTATATGCGAGCATCCGTGCGAGGCGCGCTGCCGCAGGAACATGGTCGACGCGCCTGTCAACATCCGCGGGCTCAAGCGCATCGCTGTGGAGAAAGCGGGGGTCGTTCCTGCGCCGAAGTGCGAGCCTTCCACCGGCAAGCGAAACGCCAACACGGCCGGCGGCCCTACCGGCGGCTCGGCCGCCTCGGATTTGCAGCTTATGGGGCACCATGCGACCGTTTTCGAGCAGCGTCCCAAGCTGGGCGGAATGCTGCTTTACGGCATTCCGAACTACCGGCTGCCGCGGGTCATGCTTCAGCGGGACATCGATACCATCCTTTCGACCGGCGTTGAGGTTCGGTTAAACAGCAAAATCGGTGACGGCGAAGGCCAAATCTCGATGAACACCCTGAGGGACGAGTACGACGCCGTCTACATCTCGATCGGCGCCCATACGGACAAGAAAATCGGCCTGGAGGGGGAGGACGCCGAGGGCGTGCTCTCGGCTGTCGAGATGCTCGGCAGCATCGGCGACGGCATCATCCCGGACTTCCGCGGGAAGCGCGTCTGCGTCATCGGCGGCGGCAACGTCGCAATGGACGTGACCCGCTCCGCGATTCGCTGCGGCGCATCGAAGGTCTCTGTCGTCTACCGCCGCAGAATCAAGGATATGACCGCTTTGCCGGATGAGATTCAGGGCGCCGCGGAAGAGGGCGCAAATATTATGGAGCTTTACGCGCCGTCCCGAATCGAAACCGACGGGCATAACCGCGTGACAGCGCTCTGGGCGTCGCCTAAGATGATCGGCAAAATCGAGCGCGGCAGGCCTTCCCCGACGAGCACCGGCCTGGAGGACGAGCGAATCCCCTGCGAGGTCATTATCGTCGCCATCGGCCAGGGCATCGAGACGCGGCATTTTGAGACGATGGGCATTCCCATTCAGCGCGGCGTCATCAAGGCGGCGGACTGGGCTGCGGTGGAAAATGCTCCGGGCGTCTTTGCCGGCGGCGACTGCGTGACCGGCCCTGCGACCGTGATTCGCGCAATCGCGGCAGGAAAGGTCGCGGCGGCAAACATCGACAGCTACCTGGGCTATCACCATATCATCTCGACCGACGTGGAAGTCCCGCAGCCGTCGTTAGCGGACCGCCATCCCTGCGGACGGGTGAACATGAAGGAGCGTCCGGCGGCGGACCGCAAGTGCGACTTTGACCTGATCGAGTGTCCGATGAGCGACAAGGAAGCGCACCAGGAGGCAAGCCGCTGCCTGCGCTGCGACCACTACGGCTACGGGATCTTCAAAGGGGGCAGGACAACGGAATGGTAAGCTTAAAGATAAACAATCGCAGCATCGAGGTCCCGGAGGGCACCACCATCCTGGACGCGACCAGGCTCGCAGGATGTCCTGTGCCGACCCTCTGCTACCTCAAGGGAATCAATGAGATCGCCGCCTGCCGTGTCTGCATTGTGGAGATCAAGGGGATTGACCACCTGGTCACCTCCTGCAACAACGCTGTCACCGAGGGGATGGAGGTTTACACCAACACCGCCAAGGTGCGCGAGGCGCGGAAGACGAACGTTGAGCTGATCATGTCGCAGCACCACACCAACTGCCCATCCTGCGTGCGCAGCGGGACGTGTCAGCTGCAAAAGATTGCAAATTCCCTGAACTTCGTACAGGACACCTACAAAATCGAGCCGACCTACCGCGATTGGGACAAGAGCTTCCCCCTCATCAAGGATGCGTCCAAGTGCATCAAATGTATGCGCTGCATCCAGGTCTGCGACAAAATCCAGGGGCTGAACATCTGGGATGTGACCGGGACCGGCTCCTACACCGGAGTTGACGTTTCGCTGAACCGCGTCATACGGAATGCAGACTGCTCGCTTTGCGGGCAGTGCATCACCCACTGCCCCACCGCCGCCCTCCAGGAGCGGGACGATACCGCGAAGCTGACCGATATGGACGGCGCTCTGAACGACCCTGACAAGATTACGGTCGTCCAGGTCGCTCCGGCTGTGCGGGCAGCCTGGGGCGAAACGTTCGGGCTTTCCCCTGAGTTTGCGACCGAGGGCAGACTCGCCGCCGCCCTGCGCAGGCTGGGCTTCAACTATGTATTTGACACCAACTTCTCCGCAGACCTTACCATCATGGAGGAGGGCACGGAGTTCCTGGCGCGGCTCAACGACGGAGAGGAGCATCGCTATCCGATGTTCACCTCCTGCTGCCCGGGATGGGTGCGCTTCTTAAAATCCCAGTACCCGGACATGGTCGGCGACCTTTCAAGCGCCAAGTCGCCTCAGCAGATGTTCGGCGCAGTAGCAAAGACCTATTTTGCGCAGAAGATCGGCTGCGAGCCGCAGGACATCACCTGTGTTTCCATCATGCCATGCCTTGCCAAGAAGGAGGAGTGCGACCTGCCGACCATGTACGACTCCGGTGTGAAGGACGTGGACTATGTGCTGACCACCCGCGAGCTGTGCAGGATGATCAAGGCGGATCAAATCGACGTGAGCCAGCTCGAGGAGGAGGGCTTTGACTCCCCGCTCGGCACCGGTTCGGGGGCCGGCGTGATTTTCGGCGCCACCGGCGGCGTGATGGAGGCGGCGCTCCGCACCTGCTACGCCATTGTGATGGGCGAAAACCCGCCTGCCGACGCATTTAAGGCCGTCCGCGGCACCATGGGCTGGAAGGAAGCGAACTTCGAGCTTGGCGGCAGGACGATTCGCACCGCTGTTGTAAGCGGACTGGCTAACACCAGAAGGATGATTCGCGCCCTGCGGGCAGGCGAGGTCTCCTATGACTTTGTCGAGGTCATGGCGTGCCCGGGCGGCTGCGCGGGCGGCGGCGGCCAGCCGATTCACGACGGATGCGAGCTTGCCGGAGAGCGCGGCGCTGTCCTGTACCACTACGACGAGTGCAATCCCCTGCGGTTCTCCCACGAGAATCCGGAGGTTCAGGCGCTTTACGCCGATTTCCTGGGCGAGCCGAACGGGGAGAAGGCCCATCACCTGCTCCACACCGACCACACTGCCTGGGATATTCCCCTCACACCTCATCCGGACACGAACGCTGTCCTCTGAGTGATACAACTACATCAGGCGCTGCCTCCAAATGATTCTGAGCAATCACAGGAGGCAGCGCCTTTTTGCGTAACCGTCAAAGCAAACAGGTGGATTCATGCTGCCGGAGCGCCCCTGAGCTCGCGCAGCAGGCAGCGGCGGTACAGAAGGATGGCCAGCCCGGCAGTGAGCAGGTCAGAAATCGCCTGAGACGCCAAAATGCCCGCATATCCGGCAACCCATGACGCAGCACTGATGACAACGGCAAAAATCACCCCCTGCCGGCTCACGGACAATAAAAACGCGCACCACGGCTTCCCCACCGATTGGAAGGTACACGTCGTCACAAGGACGATTGCGACAAACACCATTCCGGCCTGCTGCATACGCAGCATGGAGATGCCGGTTTGAATCATATCCTGGTCCGTCACGAAAATGCCCATCAATGGCCGCGCCAGCAGAGACAGCGCCGCAGCCAGAAGGACGGCTGTCCCGCACTCAAATCGATAGCTGAACGTTAAAACGCGCTGTAATCGGGCGAAGTTCTCCGCGCCATAACTGTACCCAATCAGGGATTGGATGCCGAACGCAAACCCCACCAGAATCAGCACCGCAATCATGCTGATTTTCATGACGATCCCCATTGCAGCCACCTTGTCATTCCCATAAGCCAGCAGGAACCGGTTGGTCAGGGCGATTCCGATGCTCTGCATAAAATTGGTAACGGAGGCCGGAAGGCCGATGGCCAAAATCTGGCAGAGCTCAGAACGGGAAATGTGAAACCCAACGGGGTTCACGGACAGCTTCCTGCTCCTCGTCAGGAGAAACCAGACAAAGAACAAGTCCGCGCAGAGGTTCCCCAGCACGGTGGCAACGGCGGCGCCGGCGGCCCCCATGCCCAGCGAAAAGATGAAAATGGGGTCGAGCACCATGTTGATGACAGAGCCCAACACCGTTCCGGCCATGGATGCGCTGGAAAAGCCCTCTGTTCTCAGAAGATTGTTTGGCGCATAGGAGAAAATGATAAAGGGTGCGCCCAGGGCCAGACAGCTGTAGTATTGGGATGCGTAGGACAGGGTCTCCGTATCCGCCCCCAAAAGGAGCAAAAGGGGCTGGCGCAGCAGGAGCAGGACGGCCGCAACCACGATTCCACCCAGGAAGGAGCCGTAGAAGCAGAACACGCTCAGCCTCTTTCCGTCCCCGTCCAGCTGCTTCCCAAACAGCCTGGAAATCACGGAGCTTCCGCCCAAGCCAAGGATGTCCCCCAGCGCGATCATAAAGGTGAAAACAGGGGCGCACAGCGAGACACCCGCAACCAGATTGGTGTTCCCTGTCTGGGCGATAAAGTAGGTGTCCACCATGTTGTAGACCAGCGAAAGCACCATGCTGAATACGACCGGCATTGTGAAGTGGAAGTACGCCTTTGGCACAGGCGTCTCCTCAAAATAGTTCTGACTCATATAAACCGTCACCTCGTCCTGTCCTATTGTACTGTAAGGGCTTGAACCATATTGCGACATACGGCACAATATCTGATATATGATACCGCTTGCAAATCGCCCGAAGGCTTCCCTCTCCTGCCTGGCAGGGCTACACCGCTGCCAGCTTTCACGCTGCGCTGTACGTCCTGTTCTTATCTCTGCCCCTTGCCAATATAATAGCCCCCTCAGTGCAGCCTCGCATTTTTGCTTTTTCGAGTGTCTGCTCTAAGGGGACTATATCGCCCAGCGGTCAGGAGGGGACTCTTCTGTTACTTCTGCTTCGCCAGCAGGCTGGCCGCAAACTGGTTGGCGGACCGGGGAGTGCGGCTGGGATGGCGGATGTCCCACTTCACCGCCTCCTTCTCCATCTCCTCCCGCTCCATGGTCACGCCGACGGCGGCGGCCAGGTCGCAGCACATATGGATAAACGGGTCCTTCATCAGCTCGGAGTACAGAATGCGCAGGCCGAACCGGGCGGCCAGGGACACCTTATCCTCGATGGTCTCCCGGGTGTCCACCTCGTCCCCCCGCCGGTCGGAGAAGCTCTGGCGCACCAGGTTCCGCCGGTTGGAGGTGCAGTAAATCACCACGTTGTCCGGCCGCGGCTCCAGGCTGCCCTCCAGGATGGACTTCAGGGCGGAGAAGGTCTTGTCCTCCTTGTCGAAGGCCAGGTCGTCAATGAACAGGATGAACTTCTGGGGGCGGTGGCCCAGGTTCCGCACCAGCTTGGGGATGTCGGTCAGGTCCTCCTTCTCCACCTCGATGAGCCGCAGGCTCTCGAAGCCGGGGACCCCCAGCATGGCCTTCACCGTGGCGCTCTTGCCGGTGCCGGAAGCGCCGTAGAGCAGCACGTTGTTCACCGCCTTGCCCTCCACCAGAGCCCGGGTGTTTTCAATCACCTGGTCCCGCTGGCGCTCATAGCCCCACAGGGTATCCAGGGGCCGGAAGTCCGGGTGGGACACGGGGTTGACCCGGCCGTCCGCCCAGACGAATGCGTGATACTTGGCGAACAGGCCGCAGCCGTTCACCCGGTAGAAGTCCACCAGACGGTCATACTGGAAGGCCGCGCCGACGTTCCACTCCGGCAGGGCGTAAACGCTCTCCTCCCAGCTCTCCGGCAGCAGGGCGGCCATCGTCCCCTTCAGCTCCGCGCAGCTGGTGTTGGCGATGTCCGCCAGCACCGCCAGGTCGTGCCGGGCGGCCTTCTCCAGCACCGGCGTCACCCTGCCCCGGGCCACGGCGTCCGCAAAGGGGGACTCGTCATAGCGCAGATGGTCGAACAGGTAGTCCGCCAACGAGTCGTACCCCTCCTCCGCCAGGGCATAGAAGCAGTTGGCATAGCTGTCCACATCGGCGGCGCCGTTCTCCAGCGCCTCCAGCAGATCCCGAAGGTAGGCCAGCGGCGGCAGGTCCATCAGCCCCCGGTAGACGGAAATGCTGCAAAAATCCGCATATAAATTCTCTTTCATCGGTGATTATTCCCCTTCCTCAGGCAGCGTCAGCACGATTTGCTGCGCCAGCCGGTTGCCGGTGTCGGCGGTGGTGGTGATGGTGACGGTGTGGCTGCCGGTGGTGTACGCCTCATAAATGTCCCAGAGGTCAGCCTCCCCCGGCGCGACAGCCCCGCTCTCATAGAGCACCGCGCCGCTCTCCTCCTCCGTGATGAGGAAGGAAAAGGTCACGGTGTTGTCCGCATCGTTGGCAAGGGTCAGGACGTGATGCTCCTCTGTCACCGTCAAATCCATAAATCCAGGCCAGGAGCAGTATTCCGCCTCCCGTATCTCCGGTTCCGCCGCCTCCCCGCCGGAGCTGGCATCGGCGCTGACGCTAGCGGGCTCCGCCGCGGGGGCTTCGCTGCCGGACTGAGACGCGGCATCCTCCCCGCCGCAGCCGGTGAGGCAGAGGGCGCACATCAGCGCGGCCAAAAGTATCCAGTTTCGCCTCATGCCAGCTCCTTTCTCTATATGACGCAAACCTCAACAGACAGTATTATAACGGATTTTTCCCCGGGATGCAATGGATTGGGGGAAACTTCCCTGAGATTTG
>JAJPXL010000012.1:14100-45238 GCA_021205455.1 Clostridiales bacterium | reverse complement strand
CCCTGGGGCTGCGGGGCATCCGTCTGTCCCTGGAGGAGCCGGAGCTGCTGCGCACCCAGCTGCGGGCGCTGTACCGGGCCTCCGCCTACGGTAAAATCGCCATCCTGTTCCCTATGATTGCTTCGGTGTGGGAGCTGGAGGAGTGCCGGCGCCGCTGCCGGAGCGTCATGGCGGAGCTGACCGCAGAGGGGCTCCCCTTCGACCCGGAGGTCAGGTTGGGCGTGATGCTGGAGACCCCCGCCTCCATCTTCCTGGCGGAGGAGCTGGCCCGACGGGCGGATTTCTGCTCCGTCGGCACCAACGACCTGACCCAGTACCTCCTGGCCTGCGACCGGCAAAACGGCGACCTGGCGCGGTACTTTGACCCGAAACACCCCGCCCTGCTCCAGGCGCTGGAGCTTGCGGCGGATGCCGCTCACCGGGCGGGCGTCCCCATCGGCGTTTGCGGGGAGCTGGGGGCAGACCCCACCATGCTGCCCTTCTTCCTGAAGGTGGGCATGGACGCCCTCAGTGTGCCGCCCCAGGCCGTGGGGCCCCTTCTGGCCGCGCTGCGGAGCGGCCCAAAGACGATAGAGAGCGAGTCATTCATATGAATCTGCACAATCCCATCCTGCCGGGGTTCCACGCGGACCCCTGCATCTGCCGCCGGGGGGAGGACTACTACATCGCCTGCTCCTCCTTTGAGTGGTTCCCCGGCGTCCCCATCTACCACTCCCGGGACATGAAGCACTGGGGGCTGTACAGCCACGCCGTCACCGACCCCGCCGCGGCAGACCTGAGGGGCCTCCCCTCCGCCAAGGGCATCTGGGCCCCCTGCCTGACCTACTGCCGGGAGGAGGGGCTGTTCTATCTGGTGTACGGGGTGATGCACTCCATGAACGCCCGGTACTTTGACATTGACAACTTCCTCATCACCGCCCCGGACCCCGGCGGCCCCTGGTCGGAACCGGTGTACCTCCACTCCGCCGGGTTCGACGCCTCCCTGCTCCACGACACGGACGGGCGGAAGTGGGTGGTCTCCCTGGAGTGGGAGACCCGGACGGGCTACCGGAAGCCCGGCGGCATCTGCCTGGTGGAGTACGACCCCCAAAAGCGGGCCATCGTGGGCTATCCAAAACGCATCTGGATGGGCGGCACCCGCCGGGGCTGCCTGGAGGCCCCCCACCTGACCCGCCGGGGGGATTACTACTACCTGATGTGCGCCGAGGGCGGCACGGGGTATGACCACTGCGTCACCATGGCCCGGTCAAACTCCATTTGGGGGCCTTACGAGGGCGACCCGGAGAATCCCATCCTGACCGCCGCCCCCGGCGACCCCGACGAGCGGGAGAACACCGACCATCTGAAGCCCAACTACTACAACCCCGCCTCCCGCCTCCAGAAGTGCGGCCACGGCAGCTATGTGGAGACCGGCCTGAGGGAGACGTACCTGGTGCATCTCTGCGCCCGGCCCTTCCTGCCGGAGCTGCGCTGCACCCTGGGGCGGGAGACCGCCATGCAGAAAATGGTCTGGACGGAGGACGGCTGGCTCCGGCTGGAGGGCGGCGGCAACCTGGCGCACGAAAGCTGCCCCGGCAGCCTGCTCCCCGATGTGCCCCAGCCGCCGCTGCCCGGCTTTGACGATTTTGACAGCCCTCAGTTGGGCATCCAATATTATGCGCCCCGCATCGACCCCCGGAGCTTCGTTGACCTGGAGAGCCGCCCCGGCTGGCTGCGGATGCGGGGGCAGGAGTCCCAGTGCAGCCTGAACCGGGTCAGCCTGCTGGCCCGGAAGCTGACCGCCCTCCACGTCACGGTCACCACCCGGATGGAGTTCACGCCGGAGGTCTACCAGCACAGCGCGGGGCTGATACTGTACTATGACAATATGAACTTTCTCCTCCTGCGGAAGTACTACTCCCAGGCCCTAGGGGGCAGCGCCCTGTCGGTGGTGGCCCTGGAGAACGGGCAAAAAACTGACTGCCCCGGCAGCCGCACCCCGGTACCGGAGGGGGCGGTATACCTCCGGCTGGTGGTCGACGGCCGGGAGAGCCGCTTCCTGTGGAGCATGGACGGCACGGCCTACCGGCCCATCGGCCCGGTGTTCGACACCAGCAAGCTGTCCGATGAGTACAGCCAGTACGGGGAGTTCACCGGCACCTTTGTGGGCATCACCGCCGACGACCGGCTGCTCCATCAAAAGACCGCCGACTTCGACTGCTTCGACTATCAGGAGACGGGTGACTGAACCGGTATGCAAAACTCCCGTGCAGAGGGTGTCTCTGCACGGGAGCAGCATTACTTCCGATAAATCTTCACTTCATAGGGCTTGAGGGGAACAACGCCCTGCACGGGTTCCCCGCTGTCCATATCCGTCAGGGGGACGTGGAGGGTGACGCTTTGATTGGCGGCGGCGTAGTTCAGCACGAAGAACAGCCGCGCCTCCCCCTTCCTGCGGACACACAGCTCGCAGTCCGGCGGGAGGGTCAGCACGTCTCCCCACGGCTCGGACAGGTGCAGGTAGTCCAGAAAGGCCCGGACGGTGCCCCGGGTAAAGGTGCCGCCAAAGTGGAGGATGCGGCCCTTGCCCAGCCGCCGCTCCGCCAGGGCGGGCTCCCCGGCGTAGTAGCTGCCGGTGTACCGGGCCAGCACCCGGGCCTCCGGCCCGGTGAGGGAGAGGACTTCATTGTAAACCCCGGTGTCCAGCGCCCTGCCCGCCCAGTCCATGGTAACGGTACCGTCCGCCGGGCCGACGAAGGTGCCCTCCATCACATCGGTCTGGGTGGCCTCCGCCAGCAGGCCGGGCATGGGGCGCATGACGCACTGGCCGGTGGCGTCCTTCTGGCCGGTGCGGGCACCGATAACCAGCGTGCCCCCCTGCTCCACATAGTCCCGCAGCAGCGCCGCGTGTTCCTCCGTCAGGATCAGGCCGTGGGGGTAGAACAGGACGGGATAGCGCAGCAGCTCCGCCGCCTCGGTGCTGTCTAACAGGTAGAGGATGTCCATGGGGGTGTGGGCCAGCTGGGCGGCGATGAAGATCTCCTCCTCGCTCTGCCAGGTCAGGCGGCGGTGCCAGGCGTCCAGCTCCGCGTCCCAGTCGTTGTCGTAGTCCTTCACCAGGGCGAAGGGGGCCTCATACTCCGCCCCAGCCATCTCCCGGATGCGTTCGAGCCGTTGGGCAAATGCCTTCACCTCCCGGAGCTTCCGGTTGTCCCGGTTGTCGTAGTCCAGGATGCCGTGCCAGTACATCTCTGTCCCCATGACGGAGGTGCGCCAGCGGAAGAAGCTGACATAGTCCGCCCCATGGGCCACGCTCTGCATGGCCCAGAGGGTCAGCTGCCCCGGCTTGGGGGCGGGGGACTCCATCCGGGTGTTCCAGCCCATGGCCCCGGACTGCTGCTCCATAATGCCGAAGTGGGGGCAGACGGAACGGGTCTCGGTCAGGTGCTGGCTCCACCGCCGGTCGTTCAGATTGGTGGCGTGGAGGGGGTCCTCCGTCAGGCAGAAGGCGAAGTTGGGGTAGGAGTCATAGGTGTACACGTCCAGGGCCTCGTCCATCATCCGGTGGTTGTCCAGGTGGCCGAACAGGCCGTTGGTGGTGATGAAGTCCCCCGGCTTGCAGTGCTTGCGCACAATGTCGCTTTGCATCTTGCAGAAGCGGATGGCGCTGTCCGAGATGAAGCGGATATAGTCCAGCATCAGGTGGGGGTTGGGCGAGTTTTGGATGGTGGTGCGGGGGACGTAGACCTCCTCCCACACCGTATAGGTCTGGTTCCAGAACGCGGTGCCCCAGGCCCGGTTCAGGGCGTCCAGGGTGCCGTACTTCTCCTGAAGGAACACCCGAAAGGCGTCGGTGTCGCTTTCGGAGTAGAAGTCGGCGGTCTCGCAGTTGATCTCGTTGTCGATCTGCCACCCCACCACGGCGGGATGGGGGGCATAGTGGGAGGCGAAGGCCTCCACAATGCGGGCGGAGAGCAGCCGGTACACCGGCGAATTGTAGTTGTAGTGCCGCCGCATCCCGTGGCGGTAGGGGACGCCGTCCTGCCGACAGTTCAGCACCTCCGGGTACTGCTCGGTCAGCCAGGCGGGGGGGCGTGGCGGTGGGGGTGCCGAAGATCACCTTCATGCCCACCTCCTCCGCCAGGTCGAGGAAGCGGGAAAAGAAGTCATAGGTGAACTTCCCCTCCTCCGGCTCCACCTTGCTCCAGGCAAACTCCCCAATGCGGATGCAGCGGATACCCGCCTCCCGCATCCGGCACAGGTCCTCCCGCCACAGGGCCTCGTCCCACTGCTCCGGGTAATAGCAGGCGCCCACCGTCAGCGTCTGCCACTGATAGGTTTGCTCTTTTCTCATAGGTCCAGTCCTCCCTAAAACGCCCGCCTGACAGCGGAGGAATCCACACAATGAACGGTGGTTTCTGCCATTATACGGGAATTGGCGGGAGAAAGCAATACGAAACTTCCCCCGTGCGGGAAAAAAGGCTGCGGAAATCGGCGGACTGCGGGGCAATCGCCCCGACGTCTCCCCTCTGGAGGTGCTTTTTATGACAACACAGCAGCTTTGCCGCCACATCATCTGTCTGATTCACGCCCCGGTCCACGTCTACGACGGGGACGGTACCCTTCTGACCGTCTATGAGGACTATGGCGAGCAGCAGGATCTGCTGCTTGCCGACGACGCATTTTGCCGCCAGCTGCTGGGCAAGGCCAGGGCGGACACCCCCCTGCTCTGCGCCGAGGGGGACGCCATTTTGTACGGCATTGTGCGCGGCGGGTCGGAGGTCTACCTGGTGGGGCCATGCTGCCTGTCCCAGGACACGACCCAGGCCGCCCGCTATTTGCAGCAAAGCCACAGGCTGGACCGGTCCCAGCCCTACTCCGTCAGCACGGTACCGCTGGAGCTGCTGGCCCACATGGTGCTGATGCTGGCGGAGACGGTCAGCGGCGTCAGCATGGATGTGAATCAGCTCCTGCGCGCGAGCTTCTGCGACGATCAGATGCTGGCGGATATGCAAAGGCGTATCCAGCAGGCGATGTATGACAACCAGGAGCAGGTCACCCTCCACAACCCCTACCAGCAGGAGCTGCGGGAGCAGGACAGCATCCGAACCGGCAACCTGGAGCTGCTGACCGCCAGCCTCCAGGAGGTCTATGTGGGGCGGGTGGGCCGGCTGTCCGCCGACCCCCTCCGGCAGGCCAAGTACAACGCCGTGGCCGTCATCGCGCTGGCCAGCCGCTCCGCCATCGCGGGCGGAATCCAGCCGGAGCTGGCCTTCTCCGTGGCGGACACCTTCATCCGCCAGGTGGACGAGGCCAGGAACGAGGCGGTGGTCATGGCCTATATGCGCCAGGCGGAGATGGAATACTGTAAGGCGGTACACAGCCTCTCTGCGGCGGCGGATGCGGAGCAGCCCCTGGTGGCTGCCTGCAAGGCGCTGGTCATGCAGAAGCTCCACGCCAAGCTGGAGGTGCAGACGCTGGCCCGGGAGCTGGGGGTCACGCCCAAGCACCTGTCGGCCACCTTTTCCCGAAAGACGGGGGTGAAGCTGAAGGACTATATCATTCAGGAGAAGCTGCGGGCCGCCAAGCTCCGGCTGATCTACTCCGACGACTCCTATGACGACATCGCCTATGCCTACGGCTTCTCCTCCCAGAGCCATTTTGGACGGGAATTCAAGAAGTGGGAGAGCATGACGCCGGGGCAGTACCGGAAGCAGTACGGGCAGAAGGAGCCCTGACCGCTGCCGCAGCGGGCAAATTGCACAAGGGCGAAACGTTTCCTGCACAAAAACTGTGACTTTTTTATCTAATATGTTCTAAACGTGATATGGCACCGGAATTTGTGATATATTCCGGTGCCTGTCTTTCGCTATAATAGACGTTGAAGCAAAAACGGCTTTTGAACAAGGCTTGGCGAAATGACAGGAGGAACCGCTATGCAACGCTGCACATTCAACACCGGATGGACGTGCCGCCGGATGGACGGGGCGGATACCCCCCCACCCGGTCACGCTGCCCCACGACGCCCAGTGCCGGGAGCCGCGGGGGGCGGACAGCCCGGGGCAGCACAACATCGGCTGGTTCCAGTGCTACGACTATGAATACCGCAAGCGCTTCCCCACGCCGGAGGGCTGGCAGGGGAAGCAGGTGCTGCTGGAATTTGAAGGGGTCTACCGCAATGCGGAGGTGTTCCTGAACGGGACGAGGATCGCCGCCTGGCCCTATGGCTACACCAACTTCTATGCCGACGCCACCGATGCCCTGCGCTGGGATGGGGAGAACGAGCTGACCGTCCTGGCCCGCAACGCCCAGCAGCCCAACAGCCGCTGGTACTCCGGGGCGGGGATTTACCGCCCCGTGTCCGTCTGGGTGGGGGACGAGGCCCATATCACGGTGAACGGCGTCAGGGTCCGCACCACCTCCATCGCCCCGGCCACGGCGGAGGTGACGGTGGCCACCTCCTGCTCCGGCCCGGTGACGGTGGAGCTGCTGGACGGGGAGACCGTGCTGGCCTCCACCTCCGTCAGGAGCGACGGGGCGGCGACGCTCACCCTGTCCGCGCCGGGGGCGGAGCTTTGGAGCTGCGAGCACCCCAAATGCTACACCTGCCGGGCCACCTTCGGCAGCGACCGGGCGGAGGTGCGGTTCGGCTTCCGCCTGCTGGCCTGGGATACGAAGCGGGGGCTGACCATCAACGGCCAGCGGGTCATCCTGCGGGGAGCCTGCATCCACCACGACAACGGCCCCCTGGGGGCGGTGTGCGACCCCCAGGCGGAGGAGCGGAAGGTGCGGCTCCTGCGGGAAAACGGTTACAACGCCATCCGCTCCGCCCACAACCCCTGCTCCAAGGCGCTGCTGGACGCCTGTGACCGGCTGGGGATGCTGGTGATGGATGAGTTTGTGGACTGCTGGTACATCCACAAGACCAAGTACGACTATGTGAACGACTTTCCCGGCTGGTGGCGGCGGGACTTGCAGGCCATGGTGGACAAGGACTATAACCACCCCTCCGTCATCCTCTATTCCACGGGGAACGAGGTGTCCGAGACGGCCCAGCCCAGGGGCGTCGCCCTGACCGGGGAGATGACGGACTACCTGCACGCCCTGGACGGCACAAGGCCGGTGACCTGCGGGGTGAACATCTTCTTCAACTTCCTCAGCTCCATCGGCTTCGGCGTGTACAGCGACGACAAGGCGGAGAAGGAGGCCACAGCGCAGGAAACGCCCGGGAAGCAGAAGAAAAAGCCGGTGGGCAGCGAGTTTTACAACACCCTGGCCACGGTGCTGGGGGACAAGGCCATGAAGCTGGGGGCCACCCTGCCTCCCTGCGACTGGAAAACCAGGGGCGCCTTCGCCAATCTGGACATCGCGGGGTACAACTACGGCATTTACCGCTACCGCCACGACTTGAAAAAATACCCCGACCGCCTGATTTTGGGCAGCGAGACCTTCTGCGCCGACGCCTACTCCTTCTGGGAGCTGGCGAAAACGGAGCCCAGGCTGATCGGTGACTTCGTCTGGGCGGGGGTGGATTACATCGGCGAGACAGGCGTGGGCCGGTGGGGCTATCTGGACTACCCCAGCCAGCCCCCGACCGACGACCCCGGCTGGCTGACCGCCGGAGCCGGACGGGTGAACCTCCTGGGGGATGCCACGGCGGAGGCCGCCTATACCAAAGTGGCCTTCGAGCTGGAGCAGGGGCCCATCCTGGCGGTGCGGCCTGTCGCCCCGGTGAAGAAGCCCCCTGTCGGGGCCTGGAGCCTGACGGACGCGCTGATGAGCTGGTCCTGGCACGGCTGCGCAGGCAATCCGGCGGAGGTGGAGGTCTACGCCCGGGGCGCTTCGGTGGAGCTGCTGCTGGACGGCGAGAGCCTGGGCCGGAAGAAGCTGACCGGGGATTGCCGGGCCGTGTTCCGCACCACCTACCAGGACGGCACCCTCACCGCCCGCAGCTATGACGAGGGCGGCAGGCTCATCGCCGTCCAGACTTTGGAGACGGCGGGAGAGGACACCGTCTTGCAGCTGACGCCGGAGCAGCCCGCTGTGCAGCCTGGGGGCCTCAGTTACATCCACCTCCGCTACACCGACGGCAGGGGGATTTGGAAGCCCATGGAGCGGCACACCCTGAAGGCCGCCGTTGCCGGCGGCGAACTGCTGGGCTTCGGCAGCGCCTCCAGCTACAACCCGGAGGGCTATTGGGGCGATACGATTCACACCTATTGGGGGGAGGCCCTGGCCATTGTCCGGGCAACCGGAGGCGGGCCGGTGACGCTGACCGTCACCGACGAGGCCAACCGCTGGCAGGTGACCGTGCCCTGCCGGGGCTGAGCGGCAGCGCGAGAAAGGAGCCAATATGGAACAGATCAGAGGCGCAAACCTGGGCAACTGGCTTGTGCTGGAAAAGTGGATGCAGGTTCAGACGTTTGAGGGCACAGAGGCGGAGGACGAGGTCTGGCTGAACCGCCTGATGGACCGGGACGAGTTGGCCCAGCGCATGAAGGCCCACCGGGACACCTATGTGACGGAGGAGGACTTCAAGGCCCTGCACAGCCACGGCGTCAACCTGGTGCGCATCCCGGTGCCCTACTTCATCTTCGGGGACAGGCCGCCCTTCCTGGGGTGCATCGAGTACCTGGACCTGGCCTTCCAGTGGGCGGAGCAGTACGACATCAAAGTGCTGATCGACCTCCATACCGTGCCGGACAGCCAGAACGGCTACGACAACGGCGGCATCACCGGGGTCTGCAAGTGGTGCCAGGAGCCGGAGGAGGTGGAGTTCACCCTGACGGTGCTGGAGCGGCTGGCCCGGCGGTACAAAGACCACCCCACCCTGTTCGGGATTGAAATCGTAAACGAGCCCATCAGCCTGACGGTGTGGCTGTCCTCCCCCTCTGGCCCCATCCGGGGCAAGCCGGTGGATAAGGAGGAGGCCAAGGGTTCCTCCTACGTCCCCATGAAGTTCCTGAAGCCCTTCTACCGGGAGGCGTACCGCCGCCTGAGGGCCATCCTGCCGGAGGAGAAGGCCATCGTGTTCCACGACGGCTTCCGGCTTACCGGTTGGAACCGGTTCTTTGACGAGAGCGGGATGAAGAACGTCTACCTGGACACCCATATCTACATCTTCGCCATGGAATCCTTCCTGCCGCTGCACCAGCTGTGGTGGTACCGCATCTATGTGGGGTTCAACAAGTGGAAGGTGTCCAACGTGGCGAAGCACGTCCCCGTCATCGTGGGCGAGTGGTGCATCTGCAACAAATACGCACAGAAGCCCGGCAGGCGGGGCGGCCCGGAGGCGGAGGCGGAGACGCGAAAGCGCTTCCGGGAGGTGGCCGCCCTGGAGCTGGACGCCTGGTCGGTCAGCGCGGGTTATATCTATTGGAACTACCAGCTCTGGCGCAGCCGGGACGGCGCGATGGACGAGGGCTGGAAGGAGAGCTGGGACCTGGCCCGGTGCTGGAAACACGGCTGGATGCCCCAGCGGCTGGATGACCCTTCGGAGACATGAACAATCTCCCCAAACCGGGCGGCGCTCCGCCTGAGACGGATTGTGCAGAGAAACCGACAGTTTGTGCAAAAGGGATTGAAAAACATTCTTGCATTTGCTATAATAAAATCATGCGATTGCTAGAAGTTATTTCAGAAGTAGGAAAGGAGAACGCCATACCATGACGCTTAGGAAAGTTGGAAAAATCATTTTAATTGTCCTCTTAGTTCTGGTCGTAGCAGTGGTTCTGCTCTGCCTGACCCATCTCAGCACAACAAAAATCGTCTGGCAAAACCTGACCTCCCCCACCCTGGAGATGGATACGTCGGACTGGACGGGGGGCACCTCCTATGAGAATGTGCAGTACTCCGACGTGTCGGACAGCGACTATCTGCACCTCTACGTCCCCGATTCTGAGGAGCCCATGCCCCTGATTATCATGGTCCACGGCGGCGGCTTCGTGGCCAACGACCTGGAATCCCGCCAGGCCCAGTTCATGTACCGGTACTTCCGCCAGCAGGGCTACGCCTGCGCCACGGTGAATTACCGCCTGGCTGCGGAGGACGGCTTCCCCGCCGCACTGGAGGATGTGAAGGCGGCTGTCCGCTACCTCCGGGCCAACGCGGAGACCTACGGCTACGACCCGGACTGCTTCGTCATCTGGGGCGAATCCGCCGGAGGGTACCTTGCCACCATGGCGGCTGTCACCAATGACGACGAGTTCAACGGCGTCAGCTTCATCGGGGAGGACGAGCTGGCCCAGCCGGTGTCCGCCCGGGTGTCCTGCCTGATGGACTTCTACGGCATCATCGACATCCCCTTTGCGGAAGACGACTTCCAGAGCCAGGGGATCCCTTCGGTAGTGCGGTGGGTGGCGAACCTGTGGGCTTCCGCCTCCCTCAGCGGCACCGGGTATGACAGCGTGGAGGAGTACTGGCTCCGAACCACCCTTGCCGACTGCACCCAGGAGGATCTGGCCCAGTACTCCGCCCGGTACTACATTGAGGAGAACTGGGAGGACGTGCAGAATCTGAACGTGCTGATTTGGCACGGCCTGTCGGATATCTCCGTGGCCGAGACCCAGTCGGAACGGCTCTATCAGGCGTTCCTCTCCGGCACCTACCAGGCCGACGGCAGCTGGAGCGAGGGCGAAGCCCGGAGCAATGTGACGCTGCAAACCTTTGAAGGCTATATACACGCGGACGACCGGTTCTACACCGACGAATCGCTGGCGAACATCGTCCAGTACCTGAACGCGCTTTTCGATTAAGCGCATCCATATGGCGACAAACGACGGGCAGCCCGGTCAGCTGCGCCGGCGGTCGTAATATAGCGGCCCGCACTGTGGAGTTGGCGCCCACAGCGCCAGGCGGAAACCCAAACGTATTAAGGAGGAAACTTAATGAAGAACAAAAAAGCAAGACTGTGGCGCGGCCTGACCGCTATCACTGCTGCGCTGCTGGCGTTGTTGATCCCAGCGACCTACACCGTCAATGCCAACCTGTCGGTTCTGAACTCTCAGTTGGGAACCTCTTCCACATCCATGGTGGACACCGGCGACGGTACCGCCGACTCCGTTTATTACGAATCCGAGTTTACATCGGTGGCCGACCTGGTGGCCGCTAAGAACGAGCTGGCAGAGCAGATTTCCGAGGAAGGCTCCGTCCTTCTGAAGAATGAGAACAGCGCCCTGCCCATCGACAAGGACACTGAGACCGTTACCCTGTGGGGCATGAACTCCCATACCCCCACCCTGGGCGGCATGATCGGCTCCTCCACTGACGTGGATTCCGACCAGACCGCTTACGGCATTGAGGAGGCGCTGGCCGCCAAGGGCTTCACCGTGAATCAGGACATGATCGACCTGTATTCCAGCGACGCCGCTATGGCTTACGCCCGCAGAGGCTTCGGCGCTACCGGCCACGGCCTGACCCCGTCCTTTACCGCCACCTATGAGAGCCCCTCCTCTTATCAGGTAGGCGAGATTCCCGCCTCCCTGTACTCTGACGAGGTGCTGGCCTCCGCTGACGACACCGTCGCCGTGGTGGTCATCTCCCGCGACAGCTCCGAGGCTGCCGACTACGAGGTGGATATGGTCAACGGCACCGAGGGCGACAGCTTCGAGCGTCCTCTGGCCCTGTCCGACTATGAGAAGGATATGATCGAGCTGGCCAAGGCCCACAGCACCAAGGTCATCGTCCTCATCAACTCTGACTGCGCCATGGAAATCGACGAGCTGAAGCAGGACGACGAGATCGACTCCATCCTCTGGGTGGGCCTGCCCGGCGTCAACGGCTTCCTGGGTGTGGCCGATGTCCTCAGCGGTGACGAGAACCCCTCCGGTCACCTCTCCGATACCTACGCCACCAACAGCGCCTCTTCCCCCGCCATGCAGAACTTCGGCGTGTATACCTACACCAACAGCTCCCAGTCCAGCGCAGGCGACCTGACCAGCGACGATAAGGGCGACTGGTACATCGTGGAGACCGAGGGTATCTACGTCGGCTACAAGTATTATGAGACCCGGTATGAGGACAGCGTGCTTGGCCAAGGCAACGCGGACTCCACCGAGGGTTCCAGCACCGGAGACGCCTGGAGCTACGAAGACGAAATGACCTATCCCTTCGGCTATGGCCTCTCCTACACCACCTTTGAGCAGACCCTGGACGATGTGACGCTGGAGATCGGCGGCACCGGTACCGCCACCGTGACTGTGACCAACACGGGCGACGTGGCCGGCAAGTCCGTAGTAGAGCTGTACGTCCAGACCCCCTACACCGACGGCGGCGTGGAGAAGTCCTCCATTCAGCTGCTGGGCTTCACCAAGACCGAGGAGCTGGAGCCTGGCGACTCTGTCACCGTGACGGTGGAGTTCGACCCCGAGTATATGTGCAGCTATGACGAGGATATGGTCAAGGCCGACGGCACCACCGGCGCGTGGGTGCTGGACGCCGGCGACTACTACTTCGCCATTGGCAACGGCGCCCATGAGGCTCTGAACAACGTGCTGGCCAACAAGCTGGGCACCACTGACGGCCTGACCACCATCACCGATGATGAGGTCATCAATGCGGACAACGCCATCCTCTGGACCCTGGACACCCAGGACATCGAGACCTATTCTGAGAACGTGGAGAACGCCCTTCAGGATATGGATGTCAACAACTACTATGATGAGGACGTGGTGGAGTACTTCAGCCGCTCCGACTGGAGCACGGGCTGGGGCACCGTCACCGACCTGACCGCCACTGACGAGATGCTGGTTGGCCTGACCAACAGCAACACGGAGCTGACCGAGAACGGCGACGGCGTCACCTGGGGCGCTGACAACGGCCTGAAGCTCATCGACATGATGGTCGTCAATGATGACGGCACCATCTCCGCGCTGGACTTCGACGATGAGCAGTGGGATCTCCTGCTGGATCAGATCACCCTGGACGAAGCCATTCAGTTCATCGAGCAGGCCGGCGACGACCTGGAGAACATCGACTCCATCGTCCTCCCCCGCCTCTACCAGAACGATGGCCCGCTGGGATTCACCTATGACCAGGTGGCCGGCTACGCCACCCGCTGGACTGAAAACGACTCCAGCGAACCCACCTATGTCTCCTCTGACGACGAGTACGCCACCGAATCCATGAACACCATGCCCACCGAGCCTGTGGTGGCCGCCACCTGGAACACCGACCTGGTGGAGCGGGAAGGCGAGCTGTTCGGTGAGGACGGCCTGTGGTCCAACGAGGTCAGCCTCTTCGCCCCCGGCCTGAATCTGCACCGCACCCCCTACAACGCCCGGAACCATGAGTATTATTCCGAGGACTCCATGCTGACCAACATCATGGGCGTGGCCGTCTGCACCGGCGGCAAATCCAAGGGCATGATGATGGAGCCCAAGCACCTGGCCTTTAACGAGCAGGAGACCAACCGCTCCGGCGTCTCCACCTTTATGACCGAGCAGGCCGCCCGTGAGAACAACCTGCGTGCCTTCCAGGGCGCCATGTCCGGCAACGTGGCCGACGGCGTCATGACCTCCTTCAACCGTGTGGGCACCGTTTACTCCAGCGCACACTCCGGCCTGATGACGCAGATCGTCCGGAACGAGTGGGGCTACACCGGCTGGCTGATCACCGACATGATCAACGGTTCGGACTACATGAACTGGAGAGACATCGTCTTCGCCGGCGGCGGCGCCTGCCTGACCTCCTCTGCCTACGCAGGCTCCAACATCGGCACCATGGCCGCCTCCAAGACCGCCATCTCCAAGGATACGGAGTTCCAGGAGGCTATGAAGCTGACCATCAAGTACTACCTCTACAACATCGTAGAGAGCAGCGCTATGAACGGTCTGACCTATGACACTGAGATCGTCACCAACCTGACCTGGTTCCAGATTGCGTGCTATGCTTCCATCGCCGTATGCGCCGTGCTGACGGTCGGCTTCGCGGTGATGTGGGTGCTCAGCCTGCGCAAGTCCAAGAATCAGATGGATTCCTGAGAAAAGGAGGACGAAACCATGACAATCTTCGCAAATAAGTCTGGCAGCTTCTATGCGACCGGGCTGGCCGCTATCCTGTCCCTGGTGTCATTGATCGTGTATACCAACGTGATGTACACCTACACCCTCATCTATGTGCTGCTGGTGGCAGCGCTGGTGCTGGAGGTCCTGCCTCTGTTCCTGAACAACGCCATCCTGACCGGAGTAGTCCCTGTGGTCAACGCCGTCCTGATGGGCGCCGCCGGCATGGGCAGCGCCGTTGTAATGGTCAACCAGATCGCCTATGTGGTCACCGGCCTGGACCAGATGAGCACGATCATCTCCTACATTGTGTTCGCCTCTGTGGCTATTGTCGCTATGGTGGTCAACGTTGTTGCCGCCTTCCTGAAGTGGGAAAAGTAATACAATAGGCCAAACCAACATCCCCGGGCCGCCCGTCGGTCCGGGGATTGTAAATCACAGGCCCATTCGCGCAAAACCGCCCCCAAAGGGCCTGCCTCTGGGGGCTTGCGCATCCGCTGCAAACGCAGCGTTGAAAATACGCTACAAGGGGGAGACTTGATGGAGAAACTTGACATGAACCGGGGCTGGCTGGTGAAGCACGAGGGCACGGAGGAACCGGGCAAACCGGTGACCCTTCCCCACGATGCCATGCTGGGGGAGGCCCGCACCGCCCAAAGCCCCGGCGGCACCAACACGGGATGGTTTGAAGGCCGCGACTACCGCTACACCCGCACGCTGGACGTGCCGGAGGACTGGCAGGGGAAGGCCGCCGTGCTGGAATTTGAAGGGGTTTACCACAATGCCACCGTATTCTTGAACGGGGAGCAGGTGGGGTTCCGCCCCTACGGTTACACGAACTTCTATGTGGATGTGACGGGGAAGCTCCGCTATGGCCAGGCCAACACCCTGGAGGTGGTGGCCCGGAACGCGGACCAGCCCAACAGCCGGTGGTACTCCGGGGCGGGGCTGTATCGACCCGTGTGGCTCTACCTGTCCGCCGGGGCGGACTACCTGCCCCCCAACGCCATCCGGGTAAAGACCCTCGGCATCGACCCCGCCCAGGTGGAGATCACCGTGACCACCAAGGGCTCCGGCCCCGTCTCGGTCCAGATCCTGGACGGCGGACGGCAGGTCGCCGCCTTTAAAGGCCAATCTGGCGGCAAGGCGGTGTTCCGCGCCACCCTGCGAGGGGCCAAGCTGTGGAGCCCGGAGCATCCCAACCTCTACACCTGTCGCGTCACCTTCGCCGGGGATACTGCGGAGACTGGCTTCGGCATCCGCACCCTCGCCTGGGGGCCGAAGGAGGGCTTTACCCTGAACGGGAAGCGGGTCATCCTGCGGGGGGCCTGCATCCATCACGACAACGGCCTGCTGGGCGCCTGCGCCTATCCGGAGGCGGAGGAGCGGAAGATTCGCCTGCTCCAGGAAAACGGCTACAACGCCATCCGCTCCGCCCACAACCCCTGCTCCAAGGCGCTGCTGGACGCCTGCGACAGGCTGGGTATGCTGGTGATGGACGAATTTGTGGACTGCTGGTACATCCATAAGACGAAGAACGACTATGTGAGCTACTTCGGAGAGTGGTGGCAGCAGGACCTGGCGGACATGGTGGACAAGGACTACAACCATCCCTCCGTCGTCCTGTACTCCACCGGCAATGAGGTCTCCGAGACCGCCCAAAAGAAGGGCATCGCCCTGACCCGGCAGATGACCGACTTCCTCCACACGCTGGACGGCACCCGTCCGGTGACCTGCGGCATCAACATCTTCTTCAACCTGCTCAGCTCCATGGGCTTCGGCGTGTACAGCGACGATAAGGCCCAGAAGCAGGCCGACGTGGAGAAGCCCAAAGCGGTGGGCAGCCAGTTCTTCAACGACCTGGCGGGCCTCCTGGGCAGCGGTACCATGAAAACCGGCGCCACCCTCCACGGCTGCGATGTCAAAACAAGAGACGCCTTCGCCGCCATGGATATGGCGGGCTACAACTACGGCATCAAGCGCTACAAGCACGATTTGAAGAAGTACCCCAACCGCCTGATTCTGGGCAGCGAGACCTTCTGCTCTGACGCCTACCAGTTCTGGGAGCTGGCGCAGCAGGAGCCGCGGCTGATCGGCGATTTCGTCTGGGCCGGTATGGACTACCTGGGCGAGGTGGGCATCGGCGCCTGGGAGTATCAGGACTATGCCCCCAGCTTCGACCACGGCGTGGAGTGGCTGGCCGCAGGCGCCGGCCGCATCGACCTGATCGGCACCCCTCTGGGGGAGGCCAGCTACACGAAGGTGGCCTTTGGCCTGGAGGACGGGCCGGTGATTGCCGTCCGCCCGGTGAACCACACCGGGGAGAAGCACTCCCCCTCCTCCTGGAAGATGACCGACGCCATGTCCTCCTGGAACTGGCAGGGCTGCGAAGGCAAGGAGGCAGTCGTGGAGGTCTACACCCGGGCTGCCTCGGTGGAGCTGCTGCTGAACGGGGAGAGCCTGGGCAAGAAGGCCCGGAAGGGCGACAGCCGCATGCAGTTCCGCATCACCTATCAGCCCGGCGAGCTGACCGCTGTGGCCTGCGACGATGCGGGCCGGGAAACCGGCCGCAGCACCCTGACCACCGGCTCGGCAGAGACGCAGCTCCGGCTGACCCCGGAGCAGGCGGCTGTGCGGCCTGAGGGCCTGGCCTTCCTGAACCTGTGCTACACCGACACCGAGGGCAACGTGAAGCCCCTGGAGCGCCATCGCATCCAGGTGCAGGTCACCGGCGGCAAACTGCTGGGCCTGGGCCACGCCTGCCCCTACAACCCGGACGGCTTCCTGAAGGAGGACACGGACACCTACTTCGGCCGGGCCATGGCCGTCGTGCAGGCGGACGGAACCGGCCCCGTAACGGTGACGGCTTCCGACGGGCAGCGGCAGGCGGCGGCAGAGCTGCCTCTGGCTGCCGCCGAATAAGCGCAGCATAGCAAAACGAGGCGGACCAACCGTCCGCCCCGTCGGGCGCTGCGGGCGGCGGAACAGCCCCGCCCGCAGCAGCTTCCAAACGGAAATGGAAAGGAATTGTTGTCACATGAGCAATCAAACCGAAAAGGGCGGATTCTGGCGTTCCCCGCTGGCCAGCTCCGCCATCAAGTCCGCTGACGTGAAAATGCCGGAAATGCTGATGGGCTACCTGATCGGCCCCTTCGGCGCGCTGCTTTCCTCCGGCATCTTCACCAGCTTCCTGAACAAGTACTTCACCGACGTGCTGCTGCTGGACACCAGCTTCCTGTCCGCATTGCAGCTGGTATCCACCCTCCTGATCGTGGCGGCCAACCTGATCGTGGGCCAACTCATCGAGCGCACCAAATGCCTGGCGGGCAAGGCGCGGCCCTGGGTACTGCTGTCCGCCCTGACCCTGTCCATTGCCAGCCTGCTGATGTTCATCGTCCCCTTCCAGAGCGAGATGGCCAAAATGGTCTGGATCGCCATCGCCTACAACCTGTACTACGCGGTGGCCTACCCCATCTACAATACCGCCAACTCCACCCTGGTCCCCGTCTCCACCCGGAACAGCCAGCAGCGCAGCACCCTGGCTTCCTTCACCAACATCGCCGGTCTGGGCGTCATGGGCGTCGGCTCCATGATTTTCCCTATCCTGGTGTCCAACGTCATGGGCAACAGCCAGCGGATGTGGTTCCTGGTGATGCTGGCCATCGCCATCTTCTCCGGCCTGACCATCTACCTCCAGTACAAGTTCACCCGTGAGCGCGTTACCGAGGAGAGCATGACCTCCGGAAACGTCGAGCAGAACGCCGCGCCTCCCCTGGGCCAGCAGCTGAAGGCCGTCGCCAGTGAGAAATGGTGGTGGATCACCATCCTGTTCTACATGGACTTCCAGTGGGCCGGCGCCATGAAGAACGGCTCCATGAGCTACTTCTGCCAGTGGGTGGTGGACGCAACCCCCCTGGGCGGCGACTGGGGCGTAGCCCAGACCCTGCTCAGCGTCATGGGCGCTATCCCCATGGCGGTGGCTGCCCTGTTTGTGGTGCCCCTGGCCAACAAGTTCGGCAAGCGCAACCTGTGCTTTGCCGGTATGGTGCTGGGCGTCGTGGGCGGCGTCATCGCCGGTCTGGGCGGCAGCAATATCGTGCCGGTGGCCATCGGCGTGGCGCTGAAGTGCCTGGGCTCCTCCCCCGCCTGCTATCTGATTCTGGCCATGCTGGCCGACGTCATCGACCACATCGAATTCAAGAGCGGCATCCGAACGGACGGGTTGACCATGAGCATTTACAGCTCGCTGATGGTGGCCTCCACGCCAATCATGAACGCCGTGTTTATGGCGATGCTGGGTTCCGGCTATGACGCCGCCGCCACGGCTCAGACCGCCGCCGTTCAGTCCACCATCACCGTCAGCTACATCTGGGTGGAGACGATTGCCTTCGCCGTGGACGCCCTCCTGGTGCTGTTCTTCACCGTGGAGAAGAACCTGCCCGCCGAGCAGGCCGCCATCGCGGAGCGGAAGAAGCAGGAGTAAACCGCCCCATCACTCTGAACCTGGTACGCTTCCCATGCGTTCGTGCGCAATCCCCCGGCGCTGGTTTTCCCGCGTCGGGGGAAATTAGACGTTCTGCCGTGCAGGCGCAGCCTGCGCGGCAGCGCGTCGGAACAAGAAAAGCAGAAGAGGTGCAACTTATGGACAGAACATCAAAACGCCGCGGCGGGTCCCTCTGCGACCGCATCACGGCCGGCGCGCTGGCGGTCATTGCGCTGGTGGGGTGCATCTACATCGTGCGGTACGCCCTGCTGGGGAAGACCCTGCCCCTGGTTACCATGTGCATTGTAGAGGTGCTGCTGATTCTGGTGGCCTATATCGCCTGGAGGGGCCGGGCCCCCTGGCTGCTGCTGGCAGACGGGGTCGGCTGCATCGTGCTGTTTTCTCTGACCAACTCTACAACGGTATCCCTGTTCAACTTCGGTTTTGGCATCCAGGCCGCCGCCGCCCTGCTGGGGGCCGTCCTGGGCACGGTATTCGCCGTCCGGGCGCGGCAGGGCCTGCGGAAGGGGGCGCTTGTCCCCACTGTGGCGCTGCTGCTCATCGTCGCCTCAGTGCTGGCCTTCTGGCAGGTGAACGTGGCCATCGACAAGAGTGCCGAGGGCGCGGCCCAAACGGAGCTGTGGGCGGTGCCGTCCGCCTATGACAGCGTGGACTGCGACCAGCCCGGCACGGTGGAGCGGTTCACCTATCAGACCAAAGCCTACGCCACCGATGAGCGGGACGTGGAGAAAAGCGCCTATGTCTACCTGCCCTACGGCTATGACGAGAGCCAGCAGTACAACATCCTCTACCTGATGCACGGCACCGGAGATGACGAAGCCTACTGGCTCGTGACCTATTCGTACAACAAGACCATGATTGACAACATGATCGCCAATGGCGACATCGAGCCCCTGATTATCGTGACCCCCACCTTCTATGTGGAGGATGACTGCGCCGACGACCTGGACCAGCTGACCTACTCCTTCCGTGAGGAGCTGCGCAATGACCTGATGCCCGCCATCGAGTCCACCTACTCCACCTACGCGGAGAGCTGTGACGAGGACGGCTTCACCGCCAGTAGGGACCATCGGGCCTTTGCCGGGCTGTCCCGCGGGGCGGTGACCACCTATCACTCGGCCTTCTGCGGCAGCCTGGATTATTTCTCCTGGTTCGGCACCTTCAGCGGCAGCCGCACCACGGCGGAGTATTTCCAGGAGACGCTACAATCGGAGGCGTTCGCCGACTACTCCATCCATTACCTCTACGTCACCAGCGGCAATTTCGACTTCGCCCTGACCGGACAAATCAGCGACTACGCCGACCTGCTGGAGGTGGAGCCACGGCTGACCGCAGGGGAAAACACCACCTTTGACATCTTCCCCATGCGGTACCACTCCATCGGGTCCTGGCATTTGGCGCTGTACAACTATCTGCAAAAGGTGTTTGTGGGCCTCGGCGGATGAGCTTGCCAACCTGACCGGCCTTCGGGCTGTCAACTCTGCACAACAGGAAACAAGAGGCTGACCGTTACCGGTCAGCCTCTTGTCTGCTTTTTCGGTTTATGGGCGGGCATCTTTTCCGTCCATTTCAGGGGAGGAACGAGAACGGGTCGGCGATGTTCTCCTCCGGTATCACGCCGGAGGACGTAATGGACAGCTCGCCTTCCTGCTCTACCGCTTCCTCTGTCTCCTCATCCTCCAGGGCAACGCAGGCTGGGTAGGACTGGGCGTCCCAGCTGTAGCGCTGGGACAAATCCTCATCGTAATGCCGGAAGGTCTCCTCGTCCGCCCCTTCGGTGACATCCACATAGCAGCTGCCGCTGCCCGTGGTGACGATATTCCACCAGTGGGGCGCGTCGTCCCTGGTGCCGTACACCGTCTCGCAGGTGACCCCTGCCAGGTCGCACAGCACTTCAAAGGCCATGGCCAGGGCATGGCTGGAGGCGTCCTCGCCGGTCAGCGCGTCATAGACGCTGTCGCTGCCCGTCTCGGAGAAGTTCCCCAGCGCCGTCAGCCGGGAGTACAGCAGCCACACGCCGGTCTCGTCCTGGCTGATGGAGCCGCTGGTCAGCGTGGCGGCGGTGGAGCGCACCTCCTCCGCCATGCGCTGCAAATCCTCCTGGGTGTTGGTCCACTGGAAGGTGATCTCCACGATGCGCTTCGTGCCGGTGGCGTGATACACCGTCACCAGCACGCCGGGATACTCCACCGCGTAGGCCGGGTTCTGGTAGTAGGCCTCCTGCACCAGGGACAAAATCTCATCCTGGTCGGCGTAGTAGCTGCCCACCTCCAGCACCAGCTCCTCCGACCAGCTCTGGAGGGCGCTGGCGATGGCGGCGCGGATCTCCGCGGTGCCGTTGACGGAGCGGATGGAGGCGATTTGGTCAAAGGTGCGGCGGTAGCTGTAGGTCACGGTACACTCATAGTAGGTGACGATGTGCTGATAGGAATAGGTGATGCCGGACAGGGCGTAGGTGCCCAGCGGGTCCTCCTGCACCACCTCCTGGCAGGCCTTCTCCAAATCCTCCCCCACGTCGCCGGTGTACTGGTAGAGCCGCACCGTCCCCTCCGTCTCCCCCATGGTGACGAAGTACTGGATGCAGTTCAGCAGCTCGGCATAGGTGGTGGCCCGGAGGATGGAGACATCCTCCGTGTCCGCCGTCTGCTCCACATAGGGCACCACGGAGGAGTAGCTCCGGGTGGCCACATAGCCGCAGGAGGTCAGGGGCAGAAGACCGCAGAGGAGCAGCGCTGGAATGGCTTTTCGATTCATGGAACCTCCTGTTCTGTCCGTGATAACCAACCGCAGGCAAGCCCCGGATGGAAGCGTCCCGACCCCCGAAGCGGGAGCCGGGACGCGGCTTTGCAAAGCGAACTTACAGCTCCTTAATGGCGGGGGCGTATTCTGCGTACTTGGCGACCTTGGCGTCGCACTCCTCCTTGGTATCGGCGTTGGCCAGGATGTACACCTTGATCTTCGGCTCGGTGCCGGAGGGCCGGATGATGAAGGTGGTGCCGTCCTCCAGGTCATAGGCCACCACGTTGGCGCCGCTGAGCTCCATCTGCTCCACCTTGCCGCAGGCCAGGCAGGTGGAGGTGCCGGACTGATAGTCCTTCGCTGTCAGCACCTTGGTGCCGGCCACCTCGGTCAGCGGCTGGGCGTGGAGCTTGGCCATGATTTCAGCCATCTTCGCCATGCCGTCCAGGCCGGGCATCACCAGGTTCATGGTCTTTTCACTGTAGAAGCCGTACTTGGCGTAGCAGTCCATCAGGGCGTCATACAGGGTCTTGCCCTGGGTGGCGTAATAGGCGGCCATCTCCACTACGATGACGATGGCGGTGACGGCGTCCTTGTCCCGGACGTAGTCGCCGAACATATAGCCGCAGGACTCCTCAAAGGAGAAGATGACCTGACCCTCGCCGGACTGCTCCAGCTGGTCCTTCTTCTCGCCCAGGAATTTGAAGCCGGTGAAGGTGCGGGCGCACTTCACGCCGTTGGCCTCTGCCACCTTGGTGGCCATGGCGGAGGAGACGATGGTGGTGTTGGCATAGGCGTTGGCGGGCAGGGTACCGGCGCGCTTCCGGGCCTGGATGGCGTAGTCCTCCAGGAGGATGCCAGTCTGGTTGCCGGTGAGGACGGTGTAATCTCCGGAGGAGGTTTTCACCATGACGCCCACGCGGTCAGCGTCGGGGTCGGAGCCGACGATCAGGTCGCAGCCATGCTCCTTGGCCAGGTCCACCGCCAGGTAGAAGCCCTCCGGGTTCTCCGGGTTGGGGGAGACCACGGTGGGGAAGTTGCCGTCAATCACCATCTGCTCCGGCACGCAGTAGACCTTCTTCATGCCCAGCCGCTTCAGCGCTTCGGGAATCAGCTTGTGGCCAGTGCCGTGGAAGGGGGTGTAGACAATGCCGAAGTCGTCCGCCACCTTGGCAACGGACTCCCGGTCAATGACCTGCTCCATGACGTTGGCCAGGAACTTCTCATCCGTCTCCGGGCCGATGATGGTGACCAGGCCCTGGGCCTTGGCTTCGTCCAGGTCCATGATCTTCACATCGTCAAAGACATCCAGCTCCCGCATTTTGGCGGCCACCACATCGGCGGGGCCGGGAGGCAGCTGGGCGCCGTCGCTCCAATAGACCTTGTAGCCGTTATACTCCTTGGGGTTGTGGGAGGCGGTGATGTTGATACCCGCCTGGCAGCCGTATTCCCGCACGGCGAAGGACAGCTCCGGGGTGGGGCGCAGCTCGTCATACAGCTTGACCTTGATGCCGTTGGCGGCCAGCACGGAAGCGGCTTCCTCGGCGAACTCCTGAGAGTGGTTCCGGCTGTCACAGGAGATGGCGACGCCCTTCTCGCAGGCCTCCGGGCCCTCCGCCTTCACGACCTCTGCAAAAGCCTGGGTAGCGTGGCCCACCACATGGCGGTTCATCTGATGCAGGCCGACGCACATAGTCCCCCGCAGGCCGGCCGTGCCGAACTCCAGCGGGCCAAAGAAGCGGGACTCAATTTCCTTCGGGTCATCCTTGATTGCCTCCAGCTCGGCCCGTTCCTCATCGGACAGGGCTGGGCTGTTCAGCCATTTTTCATAAGTCTCCATATAAGACATAGGGAACACCTCCACAAAAATTGCGCCAAGAATCGGGCTTCCTGACTTTACCTCTCTATTATAAACGATAACAGGGCGATTTGTCTAGCATATTATGAAAAATCATTGTAAAAATTGTTCGGTATCTCCACAAAAAGTCCGTTACGGCAGGGGATGGTTCCGCCCTCCCGGCGGGGACGTCCGTTTCAAAGGACAGCAACGGTTTCCCCTCCCAAAGTGTGCACCCGCCCGTTTCCTCCTTAGATAAGGATAGAGGTAGGAAATAAGGTGTTTGCCCTCCCGGCGGGCCCCATTTCTTGTCCCGCCAAGAAATGGGGGAAAGAAGGCGGCTTATGGGGGAGCTTCGGGGCCTCGCTCCCCCTTAAGAATCCCCTACCTATCCAATCGGCGGCTCCGCCTTAGCCCTCAATGAGGTGCTCTGTTAGGCGACAGACGATGGAACTTGAAAACTGGTGAGACTGCCGCCTATGGCGGCTGGGAGGGATTGCCACCTCATCCCTTGCCTACGGCGGGATGGGCGTCAATTTTATCATCCGACGATGGATAACATCTGTCTGTACCGTAGGGGTTTAGCCCCTGATGAAAAGCAAATAATGAACCAACGTTTTAGAGTTTAGGAATAATAACGTACCTCCACAGCCAGATTTCAGCGACCAAATGACAACAAAATTGCCACCACGTTCCGCCCCAGCGGAACGGGTGGCAATCCTAACCAGCCGCCGGGGGCGGCAGCTTTGGTGCGTGTCAAGTTCCATCGTCTGTCGCCTGACAGACCATCAAAAAGACGAGACAAGGCGCAAGCCGCCAGCGGAATACGGGGAGATTCTTAAGAGGGGGGCCACAGGTCCCCCTCTTAAGCCGCCCTCTTTCCCCCATTTCTCGGCGGCGCGAGAAATGGGGCCCCCGGAGGGAAAGAACGTTGTTCCTTCCTCCATCCTTATCTAAGGAGATTCCGCCCCTCCACCGCGCCGTCAAGCGGCAGTTCCACCTTTATCGTATCCCAATATGTTATCGAATCTCGATATATTATTTATGATATTCAGAACCTGCATTAATTTGAAAGGCCCGGTAAATCTGCTCCAGCAGCATCACCCGGGCCAGATGGTGGGGGAAGGTCATGGGCGACATGGAGAGGCGCAGCGCCGCCTCCCTTTTCAGGGCGGCATCCAGCCCATAGCTGCCCCCAATCAGGAAGGTCAGGGAGGATTGCCCGGATACCGCCAGCTCAGACAGCTTTTCCGCCAGCGCCTCGCTGCTCATCTCCCTGCCCTCGATGCACAGGGCAATGAGGGTGGTGCGCTTGGGCAGCCTGGCCCGAATGGCCGCCCCCTCTTTTTTCAGAGCGGAGTCGATTTGGGCCTGAGAAGGGCGCTCCGGCAGACGCACCTCCGGCAGCTCCACCACCTCCAGCTTGCAAAGGCCGGTGAGCCGCTTCCGATATTCCTCCACAGCGTCCTGATAGAACCGCTCCTTCAGCTTACCCACACAAATCACCGTGATGTTCAGCATAGGACACCTCCGACGCTTACAGGTAGTAGGGGCGGCTCAGCGCGTCGCGGGGGGCCACCTCCAGCGTCGGGTGTACCCCCGACTGCTCCAGCACCTGAGAAACCACCTGATAGGCGTGCTCCGGCGTATTATTTTCCCTGCTGAGATGCCCCAACACCAGGGTTTTCGCCCCGTGTTGGGCCAGGTACGCGCCGAACGCGCCCCCTGTCTCGTTGCACAGGTGGCCGCTGTCCCCCAAAATGCGGTTTTGCAGCGGGACGGCATAGGGGCCGCTTTTCAGCCATTCCTCGTCGTGATTGGCCTCGATCAGCGCCAGTTCCACCCCGGCGGCCACGTTGCGCACCTCATCGGGCACCCAGCCCAGGTCTGTCACCACCGCCAGGCTGTGCCCGCCGCCGGTGCAGCGGTAGCCCACGCTGTCCGCCGCATCATGGGGGGTGGAGAAGGACTGCATCTCCAGCGCCCCGACCTCCACCGTCTCCCCGGCGGAAAAGGTATGTAACAGCCCGCCCACGACGGGATACTTCTCCGCCGCCCGGGTCCCGGTGCCTGCTGTGGCGTACACCGGTATGGGATAGCGCTTTAAAAAGACCCTGAGCCCGGCAATATGGTCGCTGTGCTCATGGGTCAGGAAGATGGCGTCCAGCGCCTCCGGAGCCAGCCCGGACTCCTGGAGGCGGGTAGTGATTTTTTTGCAGGAGATGCCCGCGTCGATCAGAATGGCGGTGTCGTCCTGCCGGACGAGGATGCAATTCCCGCCCGAGCCGCTGGCCAGCGTGCGAAGTAACAATGGTATCCCTCTTCCGTTCTAACTGTGGGTGGATTGGATGGGTTGACGCCTCTGAAAAGCGCAGATCGGAGCGGCTCCGACCTGCGCAGACAGAAACGCATATGGTTTTCGTGTTGTCTCTATGGCCCTCAGGCCCCGGCGCAGGACAGACTACGCCCCTTTTCGGTCACTTTTCCACAGAACGGCGGCGTATGGGGGTCAGCCCACCTGATTGTCCCGCAGTCTGGTTGGCTCCTTGGCGTCCACCAGCTCGATATCCGCGCCGATGCCCTTCAGCTTGCCCACCAGGTTCTCATAGCCCCGCTCGATATAGTGGATGCACTCGATGGTGGTGGTGCCGTGGGCGGCGAGGCCAGCAATCACCATGGCTGCGCCGGCCCGCAGGTCGCAGGCCCGCAGCGGTGCGCCGGTGAGATAGGGCACCCCTTCGATCACCGCCAGCTTGCCGCTGACCTGAATCCTGGCCCCCATCCGCTTGAACTCATCCACATAGCGGAACCGATTGTCCCAAATGCCCTCATCGATGGTGCTGGTGCCCTCCGCGATGCAGAGGACGGCGCTCATCTGCGCCTGCATATCGGTGGGGAATCCAGGGTAAGGCATGGTCTTGATATTGGTGCGGTGGAGCTTGCCGGTGCGCATGACCCGGACGCAGTCGCCCTCTTCCTCCACCTGAACGCCCATCTCCTTCAGCTTGGCGGTGATACAGTCCAGGTGCTTGGGGATGACGTTACGAATCAGCACGTTCCCGCCGGCGGAGGCCACGGCCGCCATATAGGTGCCCGCCTCGATCTGGTCGGGGATGATGGAATAGGTGCCGCCCCGCAGCTTCTCCACGCCGCGAATCTTGATGACATCCGTGCCGGCGCCCATAATGTCCGCGCCCATGGAGTTCAGGAAGTTGGCCAAATCCACCACATGGGGCTCCTTGGCGGCGTTTTCGATCACCGTCATACCGTCCGCCAGTACGGCGGCCATCATCACGTTCATGGTGGCGCCCACGCTGACCTGATCCATATACACCGTAGCGCCGGTGAGCTTCCCATCAGGGGCGCTGGCATAAACAAAGCCGCCCTGAACATTCACCTGTGCGCCCAGCGCCCGGAAGCCCTTAATATGAAGGTCAATGGGGCGAACACCCAAATCGCATCCGCCGGGCATAGACACCTCCGCCTTACCGAACCGGCTCAACAGGGAGCCGATAAAGTAATAGGAGGCACGCATCCTGCGGGACAGGGAATCGGGCACACGGAAATTATGAATGTGAGAGCAGCAAATCTCAACAGTATTGGAATTGATGGAGCGGACATCCGCGCCCAGCTCCTGCAGGATTTCCAGAACCAGCGTCACATCGCTGATTTGGGGGACATTTTCAATGCGGCATACGCCGTTCACCAGGAGCGCGGCAGGCAAAATAGCAACGGCGGCATTCTTCGCACCGCTGATGGCGACCTCGCCAACCAGCGGCTTACCGCCGTGAATGACATATTGATACACGGTGACACCCTCTTTATCATATATAGCGTCCCAAGACGCACCGAAAGCAGGAGAAACACAACATTCCAACGGAGACAATTCATCACACGCACCATAAAAACCCTTGGAATGAGATCCGTCACTGCTCATAGAAGTCAGCCAGAAGCTTTAGACACCTATAGTATAGCACCATCCCATGAGAAAAGCAAAGCAAAAATGGCATTTCTACAGAAATTTTTTTGACGGGAAAACGCCTCCCGTTTTTTGCCATGGGACAGGGCGCGGCGTGCATAAACTGGGCCTTGGGAGAGGATGTGGCAGCTTGCAAATCGTTGGGTTGGGAAATCTGGTGCTTGGCATCATGGCCACAGCGGAAGAGCTGGCGGAGCGCGGCGTCTGCCCGGAGGCGCTGGACGGGGACGCGCTGCTGCGCTTCGTGTGGGAGGTATGCAGGCAGGAGGGTCTCCGCCCCGCCCGGGTGGACGAGGTAGAGGTTCGGGTGGAGCAGGACGACCTGACCATCTTCTGCTTCCTGCTGCCGCAGGAGCGGGAGTGCTTCCGGTTTGAAGGGCTGGGGGAGGCGCTGGACGCCCTTCATGCGGCGGGTTCCCCCAGGAGCTGCGCGCTGCTGCGCTTTGAGCGGGGCTATGTGGCCGTCACCGCATCCACCGGGTGCGGTATGCGCCTCTCCGAATTTGGCCTGCCCATGGGCAGCCGCGCCGCCGCCCAGGCCTGCGCCCAGGGCGAGGTGCTGGCGGAGGGGAAGCAGCTGGCCCTGCTGCTGCGCCGCAGGAGGCGGTGAGGCGGAATGGCTGCGCCTGTGGCAAAGCTAGTTTTGACAGCGGCGCGAATTTTATACGCTCTGCAAAAAGCGCTTCCGGAATTTTTCCGGAAGCGCCTGCGCGTTTGATTCGTTTGGAATATTTTACCACGGCAGCCCCCGGCAGCGAGGGCTTCGCTCTTTGACATACAAATCGGCCCAGGAGGCCGCTGAGCGCCTCCTGGGCCGGGTTTTGCAGTTGTGATGCGCTGTTTCCGAGTTATGCCGCTGTCCTCCCGCCGCCCGTCCGGGCGATGGGGACACGGAACGGCTTTAGCCGTTCAGCCACTTGGTATAGTCTACCTCCAGGAACTGGGCGCGCTTGAACTTATCCTTCAGATGGAAGGGCACGGTGCAGTCGAAGATGGTCTTGCAGCTGATGCCCACATCGCTGATGGAGGGGTCGTAGTCCGGGGTGGCGCTGGGGTCCAGCGGATGGCAGCGGACGCCGGGGATGGTGACGATGTCCCGGTCACCTTGGAAGCGGGTGTTCATGGCCCAGAGGACGTCCCGGGTGTCGAAGATGTCCACATCCTCGTCCACCAGGATGACGTGCTTCAGCTCCGGGAAGGCGGAGAAGGCCAGGAGGGCGGCCTGACGCTGCTTCCCTTCATCGGTGTGGACGGTCTTGCTGCACTGGAGGATGGCCATATACTTGCCGCCGCCGGAGGGATGGGCGTAGACGTTGGTGACCTTGCCGGGCAGGGCTTTCTCGATCATGTTGTAGATGCTGGCCTCGGTGGGGATGCCCGCCAGGTTGACGTGCTCCTCGGAGGGGCCGATCACCGTCTGCATGATGGGGTTCTTCCGGGTGGTGACAGCCTTCACCTTGATGAGCCAGCACTCGTTGGAGGCGTGGCCGTTGTAGCCGGGGAACTCCGGCATGGCGAAGCCGGTGTGGGAGTTCTGATCCTCCACCACCTTGACGCCGGGGACGATCTCGCCCTCGATGACGTACTCCGCGTTGGCGATAGCGTTCTCCTCAATGGCGACGCACTTGTGCATCACCACCGGGGTCTGACGGATGGCGCCGGCGATGGCCAGCTCGTTATAGCCCAGGGGGGTCGTGGGCGGCTCGAAGCAGGAGCCGATCTCAATGGCGGGGTCCACGCCGATGGAGACGGAGATGGGCAGGGGCTGGTTCAGCTCGGTGGCCCGCTCCGCCATGGCGCCGATATGGCGGCTGCCCGGCTGGAGGAAGATGGAGATCTCATCCTTGCTCTGGATGCACATCCGGTGGATGGTGACGTCGGACAGGCCGGTATCCGGATGGGTGGCGTAGCACATACCCATGGTGATATAGGGGCCCGCGTCCACAGGGGTGTTGGTGGGGGCGGGAATCAGTTTGAACAAGTCAAAGTCCGGGTCGGTGGCCAGGTGTACCACCTCCTGGCAGGGGGCCGGGTCCTCCGTGACCACGGGCTGGATGGGGTTCTTGGCGCATTCGCACAGCAGCTTGCCCAGATCCTCCTTCTTGCAGCCCAGCAGGTTGCCCACCCGTGCGCGGCTGGCCAGCAGGCCGATCACCACGCTGGCGTCCGGATGGCCCTTCACGTTGTGGAAAATCATGGCCGGGCCGTCCACCTGGGTGGGGCGCATGACGGTGCCGCCAGCCCCCACATAGCGGTATACGCCGGACAGCTCCGCCTCCGGGTCGACCTCCACATTGGTCTCCACCAGCTGGCCCGGCTGCTCCCGCAGGACGGCCAGCGCGGTGCGCAGATCCAGAATGTCAGTTCTGTTGTTCATAGTCGATGCTTCCTCCTGTTTTTTAAATTTTGAAATCAAGCGCCTGTGCTGCGATGTTTCCAGGCGTTTACCAGGCAAAGGTGTTTTCCTGCGGCGGCAGGCGGGTGCCTGCCCCCCTGACAACCATTATAAATGGTTTTTTCAGAAAAGTCCAGACAAAGCTGGCCACACGCAGGGAGATACTGTTTCTGTTATGATTATAGTTTATAAAAACTTTACAATCAATTCATTTTCCCGCATCATCTATGCCAGGCTGGAATTGATTCGTCGGGCGTAAAAAACGCCAGCCTTCCCTCGCCTGGGTCGGCTGGCATTGACCGCTGTGGACTCAATAGATGGGCAGCGTCGGCTCGCCCTCCGGCACCTCCGGCCCACGGTTCTGCACCATAACGTTTTCCGGGTTGATTTTGCTCTTGCGCAGCATCATGTTGGGGATGCCGGAGCTGGCGCAGAGGTCCTTCACCTGCTTCTGGATATAGGGGAACATCTCGTCATAGCACTGGGCATGGAGCTGCTTCTTCGCCGTCTCATCCAGCTCGCCGCTCAGCTTGAAGTTGCCCCGCATTTCCACAGAGCAGAAGAACTGCTCCCCGCCGTCAGCGTCCTTCAGGCTCTGATACAGGACCGCCACCGCGTGCTCCCCGTCCGGGGCGTAGTTGACGTTGAAGGAGAAGCTGGAGTTCAGCTTCAGCTGGGACGGACTTTTGATTTTGTTGGAAAAGTGAATCTCCACCACCTGGGTGCCGATCAAATCTGCTGTTGCCATTGCATATGCCTCCTAATAAAGCTGTGGGAATCGGATAGTTATAGTGTACCACAGTTTTCGGGAAAAGGGAAGCAAAAATCTGACCGCGGAAGGGTTTCCCGGTTCCACGTTTCGCGCAAATCATTCCACATTGCATCTGTTGCGCCGGGGCGCGGTGCTATGGTATAATAGAGCTGAAAAAATGCCTGCCATTTTTGGAGCCATGTGCCCTCTAAAAGGGCAGCCAGCGCGGCGCACCGCGCCGCCTGTGAAAGGAGACTGTCACCCATGTACGATGTCACCGCAATCGGAGAACTGCTCATCGACTTCGCCTGCAAGAGCACTGATGCCGCAGGCTACCCCACCCTGGCGGCCAATCCGGGCGGGGCCCCCGGCAACCTGCTGGCCGCCCTGAACGCCTACGGCTGCAAGACCGCCTTCCTGGGCAAGGTGGGAGAGGACGCCTTCGGCAGGCTGCTCTTAAACACCCTGGCCCAGGCCGGTATCGAGACGAAGGGCATTGTCTCCGACCCCAACTACTTCACCACCCTGGCCTTCGTCACCCTGGACGAGACCGGCAACCGCACCTTCAGCTTCGCCCGGAAGCCGGGGGCGGACACTCAGCTCACCTTTGAGGAGGTGGATTTGAGCCTGATCGACGGGTGCCGGGACTTCCACTTCGGCACGCTGAGCCTGACGGATGAGCCCATGCGCTCCGCCACCCAACAGGCGGTGGCCTACGCCCGCCAGCGGGGGAAGCTGATCTCCTTTGACCCCAACCTCCGCAGGCCCCTGTGGCGGGATTTAGAGGAGGCCAGGCGGCAGATCCTGTGGGGACTGTCCCAGGCGGACATCGTCAAGCTCAGCGATGAGGAGGTGGACTTCCTGTGGGGCTGCTCCCCGGAGGAGGGGGCGGAAAAGCTCCACCGGGAGCATGGCGTGCAGCTGGCCTTCGTCACCCTGGGGCCGGAGGGCTGC
>JAJPXL010000012.1:0-14090 GCA_021205455.1 Clostridiales bacterium | reverse complement strand
GGCCGGGTGGTCACTCCTCAGGGGATTCAGGTGGTGGACACCACCGGCGCCGGGGACATCTTCGGCGGCAGCGTCCTCAGCCGCATCCTGCGCAGCGGGAAGGCCCCGGAGGCCCTGACGGAGGAGGAGCTGCGGCGCGCCACCCGCTTCGCCTGCTGCGCGGCCAGCCTGTCCACCCAGCAGTACGGCGGCATCCCCAGCGTGGCCCCGGAGGAGGCCGTACTGGCCCTGATGGAGGCGCAGGCGGACTGAGCCGTTCCCTCGCCGCTGTCCCAACCTCATACATAACAAAAACCGCGCCCCGGAAAACCGGGGCGCGGCGCTGGTTTATGAAAAAAAGTCTTACTTCCCTGCGCCCAGCAGCTCATAGCTCTTGCTGACAGGGGCGAATGCCTCAGCAGACGCGGCGTCATACCACATCAGGTTGTTGGTGGTCTCCTTGTCGAACATCTGAATCAGGCGGGGCTGGAAGGTGAAGGGGATGGTCGAACCGGCGGACACGTCGATGGTCAGGTCAACGGTGGGAACCACCATCACGACCTCATCGCCGCCGCAGTCGCAGTGCAGGTGCATGGAGGAACCCAGCATCTCGGAAACCTCCACCTTGGCGGACAGGTTGCCCTCGCCCACGGTGACGTGCTCAGGACGGACGCCCACCACGATGTCGCAGGGCTTCTGGCCGTTGGCCTTCAGCGCGGCCTGCTGCTCGGCCTCCAACTCGATCTTCTGGCCCTTGACGATGACGGAATACTTGCCGTCCTCCAGCAGCAGCTTGGAATCCTCGAAGAAGTTCATCTGGGGGGTGCCAATGAAACCAGCCACAAACAGGTTCACCGGCTTGTTGAACAGCTCCTGAGGAGTGCCGATCTGGTTGACAATGCCGTCCTTCATGATGACGATACGGTCGCCCAGGGTCATGGCCTCGGTCTGGTCATGGGTAACATACATGAACGTGGTCTTGATACGGCTGCGCAGCTTGATGATCTCAGCGCGCATCTGGTTACGCAGCTTGGCGTCCAGGTTGGACAGAGGTTCGTCCATCAGGAACACCTTGGGCTCACGCACCATGGCACGGCCGATGGCCACACGCTGACGCTGACCACCGGACAGCGCCTTGGGCTTACGCTCCAGGTACTGGGTGATGTCCAGAATCTCAGCCACCTCGCGGACCTTCTTGTCGATCTCGGCCTTGGGACGCTTGGCCAGCTTCAGAGCGAAGGCCATGTTCTCATACACCGTCATGTGGGGATACAGAGCGTAGCTCTGGAAGACCATGGCAATGTCCCGGTCCTTGGGGGCCACATCGTTGACCAGCTTGCCGTCGATGTACAGCTCGCCCTCGGAGATCTCCTCCAGACCGGCCACCATCCGCAGCGTGGTGGACTTACCACAGCCGGAGGGGCCGACCAGGACGATAAACTCCTGATCTGCGATGGTCAGGTTGACGTTCTGAACAGCCGTCACCTTGTTGTCGTAGACTTTCTTGATACCTTTCAATACTACTTCTGCCATTTTCTTCGACTCTAGTGATCCTGCCTCCGCAATAGACCACCTCGCAGCCGCGCTATGCGCGCACCGCATACGACAGGTCTCCACACTGCCGCACCGCGAGCCTCACGGGAATTGACTGCCTCCTTTTGGAATGTATGGAGCATCATTTTTGTGGAGTGACGCTCCACCATGGTTTATATGTGCCGGGGTACATCCCCATTAACACCGAACAAATGTATGGTGTAACGTTTTTTCAAAAAACCTTATCACCTATCACACAGTTTACCAGACCGAAAGGAACTTGTCAACCATTTTTTCCGCTCATTCCTCATTCGGTTTTGCTTTTGACACAAGAAGGGAGCCGCGCAGAAGCGCGGCTCCCTGTGACGGTATGATTTTTACAGGCAGGTGTACCCCATCAGGTATTCATCCACCTCGCGGGCGCAGGCTCTGCCCTCGGCAATGCCCCATACCACCAGGGACTGGCCCCGGTGCATATCCCCGGCGGTGAACACCTTGGGGACGTTGGTGCTGTACTTTCCCGCCTCCGTCTTGACGTTGGTGCGGGGGTTCAGCTCCACGCCGAAGGCGTCGGAGACGTAGGGCTGGGAGCCCAGGAAGCCCGCCGCAATCAGCAGCAGTTCGCAGGGCAGCGTCTCCTCGCTGCCCTCCACCGGCACCATCATCCGGCGGCCGGTGGCCTCGTCCACCTTGCTCTCCAGGTGGACGATGGTGACGGCGGAGAGCTGGCCGTTCTCGTCCTTATGGAACTCCTTCACCGTGGTCTGGTACAGACGGGGGTCGTGGCCAAAGACGGCGATGGCCTCCTCATGGCCGTAATCCGTCTTTTTCACCAGCGGCCACTGGGGCCAGGGGTTAGAGGGCAGCCGGGTGGCGGAGGGCTCCGGCATCATCTCCAGCGCGGTGATGCTCTTGCAGCCGTGGCGCATACAGGTGCCAATGCAGTCGTTGCCGGTGTCGCCGCCGCCCACCACGATGACGTTCTTATCCCTGGCGGAGATGTTCTTGCCGTCGGTGAGGCCGGAGTCCAGCAGGCTCTTGGTGTTGCGGCGGAGGAAGTCCACGGCGAAGTAGATGCCCTCGGCGTCCCGTCCCGGCCCCTGCAAATCTCTGGGGTTGGACGCGCCGCAGCACAGCACCACCGCGTCATACTGCTCCATCAGCTCTCCGGCGGGGACGGTGTTGCCCACGTCGGCGTTGGTGAGGAAGGTGACCCCCTCCTCCTTCATCAGGTTTACCCGGCGGTCCACGATGGACTTCTCCAGCTTCATGTTGGGGATGCCGTACATCATCAGCCCGCCGATGCGGTCAAACCGCTCATACACCGTCACGGAATGGCCCCGGCGGTTCAGTAGGTCCGCCACCGCCAGGCCGGAGGGTCCGGAGCCCACCACGGCGATGCGCTTCCCGGTCCGCACGGCGGGGATGCGGGGCTGAATCAGCCCGTTCTCCCAGCCGTACTCGATGAGGGCCAGCTCGTTCTCCTTCACGGTGACGGGGTCGCCGTTTGCCCCGCAGGTGCAGGCCGCCATGCACAGCCCCGGACACACCCGCCCGGTGAACTCCGGGAAGGAGGCCGTCTTGCACAGGCGGGTCAGGGCGTGCTCCCAGTTGCCCTTGTAAATCATGTCGTTCCACTCCGGAATCAGGTTGTGGAGCGGACAGCCGGAGTACATCCCGGCAAGCTGGATGCAGCTCTGGCAGAAGGGGACGCCGCAGTTCATGCACCGGGCCGCCTGCTCCTTCCGCTCCTCCCTGTCCAGCATGGGGTGAAATTCGTTGAAGTTCTGAATCCTGGCAAGGGGCTGGATTGCGGGGTTCTCCTTGCGCTCATATTCCAAAAATCCGGTCGGTTTACCCATTGTCTGTTCCCTCCTGCTCAGTTCGCTGCGATGCTGTAGAACGCATCAATTTCCGCCTGCTCATGGGTCAGGCCCTTTTCCTCTGCCCTGGCGATGGCCTTCAGCATCCGGTTGTAGTCCACCGGCATGATCTTCTTAAAGTAGGGCAGGTAATGCTCGAAGTCTGCCAGCACCATTTTGCCCTTCTCCGAGCCGGTGGCGGCAACGTGCTCCTCTATCATGGTGCGCAGCTCCTGGATGTCGTGCTTCTGCTCCACCAGGTCGATGGTGACCATGCTCTTGTTCACCCGGAGGTAGAGGTCCCGCTTCATGTCCAGCACATAGGCGATGCCGCCGGACATACCGGCCGCGAAGTTCTTGCCGGTGCCGCCCAGGACCACCACGCGACCGCCGGTCATGTACTCGCAGCCGTGGTCGCCCACGCCTTCCACCACGGCGTAGGCCCCGGAGTTCCGGACGCAGAACCGCTCCCCGGCCACACCGGCCACGAAGGCCTTGCCCGCCGTGGCGCCGTAGAGGGCCACATTGCCGATGATGATGTTCTCATCCGCCTTGAACTGGGAGCCCTTGGGGGGATAGACCACGATTTTGCCGCCGGAGAGGCCCTTGCCCAGATAGTCGTTGGAGTCGCCCTCCAGCTCCATGGTCAGCCCCTTGGGGATGAAGGCTCCGAAGGACTGGCCGCCGCCGCCGTAACACTTAATGCGGTAGGTGTCGTCCGGCAGGCTGCTGCCGTGGAGGCGGGTGATTTCGCTGCCGAAGATGGTGCCCAGGGTGCGGTCAGTGGAGCTGATTTTCAGCTCCATGGAGGCGGGCCTGCCGCTCTTCAGCGCCCGGCCCATCTTCTTCAGGAACACGGATTCGTCCACCGTCTTTTCCAGCTCAAAGTCAAAGACCTTGGCGGGGTCGAAGTGGCGCTCCTCGCAGTCGATGTAGGGGTTGTTCAGGATGGCGCTCAAATCCACCGTGTCCGCCCGCTGGGTGATGCGATTTTGTCGGGCCTCCAGCTTGTCGCTGCGGCCAACCATCTCCTCCACGGTGCGGAAGCCCAGCTTCGCCATGATTTCCCGTAGCTGCCGGGCAATGAAGATCATATAGTTCTCCACATACTCCGGCTTGCCCTGGAAGCGTTTGCGGAGGGTGGGGTTCTGGGTGGCAATGCCCATGGGGCAGGTGTCCAGGTTGCACACCCGCATCATGACGCAGCCCATGGCCACCAGCGGGCCGGTGGCGAAGCCGAACTCCTCCGCGCCCAGCAGGCAGGCGATGGCCACATCCCGGCCCGTCATCAGCTTGGAGTCCGCCTCGATGACCACCCGGGAGCGCAGGCCGTTCTGAATCAGGGTCTGGTGGGTCTCCGCCACGCCCAGCTCCCAGGGGAGGCCGGCGTTGTGGATGGAGCTCTTCGGCGCTGCGCCGGAGCCGCCGTCGTAGCCGGAAATCAGGATGACCTGGGCGCCGCCCTTGGCAACGCCTGCCGCGATGGTGCCCACGCCTGCCTCGGACACCAGCTTCACGTTGATGCGGGCCCCCCGGTTGGCGTTTTTCAGGTCGTAAATCAGCTGGGCCAGGTCCTCGATGGAGTAGATGTCATGGTGAGGCGGCGGGGAAATCAGAGACACGCCGGGGGTGGAGAATCTCGTCTTCGCTACCCAGGGGTAAACCTTCTTGCCGGGCAGGTGACCGCCCTCGCCGGGCTTCGCCCCCTGGGCCATCTTGATTTGAATCTCGTTGCCGCTCATCAGGTACTGGGAGTTGACGCCGAACCGTCCGGAGGCCACCTGCACGATGGTGCAGGCCCGCTCGGTGCCGTACCGGTCGGCGGGCTCGCCGCCCTCGCCGGTGTTGGAGTGGGCGCCCAGGTGATTCATGGCGATGGCCAGGCACTCGTGGGCCTCGGCGGACAGGCAGCCGTAGCTCATGGCGGCGGTCTTGAACCGCTTCACGATTTCGTACTCGCTCTCCACCTCGTCCAGGGGGACGCCGCCGTTCTCGTCATACTTGAAGTCCATCAGGCCCCGGAGGGTGTGGGGGACGGAGTCGTCGTCCACCGACCGGGCGTACTCCTGGAAGGTGGTATAGTCGCCGGTGCGGACGGCCTGCTGGAGCAGGGCGATGGTGCGGGCGTTGTACAGGTGATCCTCCGTGCCGTTGCCCGCCCGGGACTTGTGGGTGCCGGGGCTGTCCAGGGTAGTGTCGATGGTCAAACCCAGCGGGTCGAAGGCGTGGTTGTGGTTATATTCCACCGTCTCCTCGATTTCCTTCAGCCCGATGCCGCCCACCCGGGAGACAGTGTTGGTGAAGTACTGGTCAATGACCTCCTTGGAGATGCCCACCGCCTCAAAAATCTGGGCGGACTGGTAGGACTGGAGGGTGGAGATACCCATCTTGGAGGCGATTTTTACGATGCCCTTCAGGATGGCCTGGTTATAGTCGTCAATGGCGACGGAAACCTCCTTGTCCAGCAACTTCTTCTCCACCAGCTCCATGATGCACTCCTGGGCCAGATAAGGGTTGATGGCGGACGCGCCATAGCCCAGCAGGGTGGCGAAGTGGTGTACCTCCCGCGGCTCCGCCGTCTCCACCACCACGGACAGGCTGGTGCGCTTCTTCGTCCGCACCAGGTACTGCTGGAGGGCGGATACTGCCAGGAGGGAGGGGATGGCCACATGGTTCTCATCCACGCCCCGGTCGGAGAGGATCAGGATGTTGGCCCCCCGCCGGTAGGCCCGGTCCGCCGCCACGAACATCCGGTCAATGGCCCGCTCCAGCGGCGTGTTCTTGTAGTACAGCATGGAGATGGTTTCCACCTGGAAGCCGGGCTGCTTCATGCTGCGGATTTTCAAAAGGTCGATGGAGGTCAGGATGGGGTGCTTGATGCGCAGGGCCTTGCAGTTCTCCGCAACCTCTTGGAGGAGGTTGCCGCCGCTGCCCAGGTGGACGGCGGTGTCTGTCACCACTTCCTCCCGGATGGCGTCGATGGGCGGGTTGGTGACCTGGGCGAACATCTGCTTGAAGTAGCTGAACAGGGGCTGGTGCTGCTCGGACAGCACTGCCAGGGGGATGTCCACACCCATGGCGGCGGTGGGCTCCTCGCCGGTCTGGGCCATGAGCAGGATGGAGTCCTTCACCTCCTCGTAGGTGTAGCCGAAGGCCTTATACATCCTGTCCCGCTCGTCCTGAGTATAGGTGGTGATGTGGTGGTTGGGGATGGGCAGGTCGTGAAGCTCAATCAGGTTCATATCCAGCCACTCGCCGTAGGGCTGGCGGCGGGCATACTTCTCTTTCAGCTCGTCGTCGGTGACCAGGCGGCCCGCCACCGTGTCCACCATCAGCATACGGCCGGGCTGGAGGCGGGATTTCATGACGATTTTCTCCGGGGGCACGTCCAGCACGCCCACCTCGGAGGCCAGCACCAGCTGGTCGTCATCGGTGACGTAGTACCGGGAGGGGCGCAGGCCGTTCCGGTCCAGCACAGCCCCCACGATGTCGCCGTCGGAGAAGATGATGGAGGCGGGGCCGTCCCAGGGCTCCATCATGGTGGCGTAGTAGCGGTAGAAGTCCCGCTTCTCCCGGCTCATGTTCTGGTCGTTGGTCCAGGGCTCTGGGATGCACATCATCACCGCCATGGGCAGCTCGATGCCGTTCATCACCAGGAACTCCAGGGTGTTGTCCAGCCGGGCGGAGTCGGAGCCGTTGGGGTTCACCACGGGGTAGACCTTATCCAAATCTTCCTCGCTCATCACGTTGGAGGCCATGGTCTCCTCACGGGCCAGCATACGGTCGGCGTTGCCCCGGATGGTGTTGATTTCGCCGTTGTGCAGGATAAAGCGGTTGGGATGCGCCCGCTCCCAGGAGGGGTTGGTGTTGGTGGAGAAACGGGAGTGGACGGAGGCGATGGCGGACTCATAGTCCTCATCCTGCAAGTCGCAGTAGAAGTTCCTGAGCTGCCCCACCAGGAACATCCCCTTATAGACGATGGTGCGGCTGGAGCAGGAGACCACATAGGTATTGTCGTTGGACTGCTCAAAGACCCGGCGGGCGATGTACAGCTTCCGGTCAAAGGCCAGCCCCTTCCCGCACCGGGCGGGGCGCTCCACGAAGCCCTGCTCGATGTAGGGCATACAGTCCAGCGCCTTGTGGCCCAGGATGGAGGGGTTGGTGGGAACGGTGCGCCACCCCAGGAAGCGCATCCCCTCCTTTTCGACAATGACCTCGAACATCTTCTTCGCCTGGGAGCGCTTCAGCGTGTCCTGGGGGAAGAAGAACATCCCGACGCCGTAGTCCCGCTCACCCCCCAGGGTGATGCCGCACAGGGCGGCGGCCTTGCTGAAAAATTTGTGGGAGATCTGGAGCATGATGCCCACGCCGTCGCCGGTCTTGCCCTCGGCGTCCTTGCCGGCCCGATGTTCCAGCTTTTCCACGATTTTCAGGGCGTTGTCCACGTTGGCGTGGCTTTTGCGGCCTTTGATGTCCACCACGGCGCCAATGCCGCAGGCGTCATGCTCGAACTGGGGGTCGTAAAGCCCCTGGGCGGGCATGGTGCGCTCCGTTCTGTTCATTTCCATAGTTCCTGACTCCTTTTCGGTGATGTGGGAGAAGCGTTTCCTTGTTTTTGCGGTGGAAAGGTGCCTCAAAGGGCGCAGCAATGGAACGCCGCCTCCCCATTGAGACACCTTTCTATAATCTTATTTGATTCCTTGGAAGGTTTGCCTGGCCTTACTTCTTCAGCAGCGCCACGATGCGCTCCACGGCCTCCACCGTGGCGTCCGCCTCGCCGAAGGCGGTAAAGCGGATGTAGCCCTCCCCGCTGGGGCCGAAGCCTGCGCCGGGGGTGGTGGCCACGTTGGCCTCCTCCAGCAGTTTGTCGAAGAAGTCCCAGGAGGGCATACCGTCCGGGGTCCTGGCCCAGATATAGGGGGAGTTTTTGCCGCCGTAGACCTCCAGCCCGGCCCTCTGCAGCCCGTCATAGATCACCCTGGCGTTCTGCTTATAGAAGGCGATATTCTCCATGATTTGCCGCTGGCCTTCCTCGGTGTACACCGCCGCAGCGCCCCGCTGAATGATATAGGAGGTGCCGTTGAACTTGGTGCTCTGGCGGCGGTTCCACATTCCGTTCAGGCTGACGCCGTCACGCACCAGCGCCTTGGGCACCACGGTGTAGCCGCAGCGGGTGCCGGTAAAGCCCGCCGTCTTGGAGAAGGAGCGGAACTCGATGGCGCAGGTCTCGGCCCCCTCCACCTCGAAGATGGAGTGGGGGACGTTGTCCTCCTCGATGAAGGCTTCATAGGCCGCGTCAAAGAGGATGACCGCGCCGTTGGCGTTGGCGTAATCCACCCAGACCTTCAGCTGGTCCTTCGTCAGCACGGTGCCGGTGGGGTTGTTGGGGGAGCAGATATAGATGAGGTCCACCCGCTCCGTGGGAAGGACGGGGACGAAGCCGTTCTCCGCCACGGTGGGCATATAGTAGAGGTTCGTCCACTTCTCCGCCTGGGCGTCGTAGTCCCCGGCCCGGCCCGCCATGGCGTTGGTGTCCACATACACGGGGTACACCGGGTCGCAGACGGCCACCTTGTTGTCCGCCCCGAAGATGTCCCCAATGTTGCCGCAGTCGCTCTTGGCCCCGTCGGAGATGAACACCTCGTCGGGCTGGATGTTCATCCCACGGCGCTGGAAGTCATGCGCCACAACGGCCTCCCGCAGGAAGGCGTAGCCCTGCTCTGGGCCGTAGCCCCGGAAGGTCTCCGCCCTGCCCATCTCGTCCACCGCGTCATGGAGGGCGGAGATGACCGCCGGTACCAGGGGACGGGTCACGTCGCCGATGGAGAGTTTGATGATCTTCCGGTCCGGATGGGCCTGGGCGTAGACCGAAATGCGCCGGGCCACCTCGCTGAACAGGTAGCTGCCGGGCAGCTTTTGATAGTTGCTGTTAATGGTTGCCATGTGATACCTCCATATCTGTTGCTTCCCCGCGCCCCGACAGGGCGCATTCCTCTTCCGTTTGTTTCGTAAAACGGCGCCTTTTCGTTAAAATTCGTCGCCTAAAATCAGCCTGGCCGTCTGCACCATCCGTGCGCCGGTGTCCATGCTCTGCTTTTGAATGTAGCGGTGGGCCTGCTCCTCCGTCATGCCGTTGCGCTCCATCAGGAGCTGCTTCGCCGCCTCCACCACGGCCCGCTCCTCCTCGTTCCGGCGGGGCTTGATGTACTTGCCCAGCTGCCGGTTGGCCTGCATCAGCATCTCCACCGAGGCGCACAGGCTGCTGCGGGACACCGGCGCGGGCAGGCGGAAGATGTCCTCATTCACCAGGTCCAGCTGGCCCTGGGTGGCCACCATCAGCATGGAGCACTCCGGCGGCAGGTCCTCAAACAAATCCTCGCAGGTGCCGTCCGTCAGCTTATACCCGCAGACTACGATGTTTAAGCGCGATTTATGAACCATGCGCTTGACCTCGCCGCAGCTGTGCATGGTGATGCACCCCACGGCGCACCCCGCCTGAATCAGCTCCGCCATTCTCCGGCAGGTGGTCTCGCTCTCAAACGCAACGATTATTTTTTCCACTCTCATCACGCTCCCGGGTCCTGTCGCTGGCGCTCCGGGTCAGTACGCGACCATGTAGCGCTTACGTTCCCACTCAGAAACCTGGCCGCGATAGTCCTCCCATTCCCGCTGCTTGCCGCTGAGGTAAGCCCCGGCGATATGCTCGCCCAGCACATCCAGCAGCAGCTCGTCCTGCTCCAGGGCGCGGAGGGCCTCCTGCAAATTCCCCGGCAAGGGCCGCACACCCAGCGCCGCCCGCTCCTCCTGGGACAGGGCAGCGGGGTCGGCCTTCAGCTCCGGCGGAGCGCTCAGTCCCCGCTCCATGCCGTCCAGACCGGCGGCCAGGCACACCGCCAGCGCCAGGTAGGGGTTGCCGCAGCAGTCGGGGCTGCGCAGCTCCACCCGAATCTGGCCGGGCTTCGCCATGGGGATGCGCATCAGGGCGGTGCGGTTGCCGAAGGACCAGCTGGTGTAGCAGGGGGCTTCAAACCCCGGCACCAGCCGCTTGTAGGAGTTCACCAGGGGGTTCGTCACCGCCGTAATGCCGTCGATATGGGCCATCACACCGGCGATGAAGCCCTCCGCCTCCTTAGAGAGGCCCCGCTCCGCCTCAGCATCATAGAACAGGTTCTTTCCGTCCCGGTGGAGGGTGAAGTTCAGGTGCATCCCGGAGCCTGCCCGGCCCGCCATGGGCTTGGGCATGAACGTGGCGTGGAGGCCGTTGCGCTGGGCCAGGGTCTTGACCGCCATCTGGAAGGTCAGGATATTGTCCGCCGCCTCCATGGCCGGGGTGTACTTGAAGTCAATCTCATGCTGGCCGGGGGCGTTCTCGTGGTGGGAGCACTCCACCTGGAAGCCCAGCTCCTCCAGCGCCAGCACCACCTCCCGGCGGACGTTCTCCCCCTGGTCCAGGGGGTAGATGTCAAAGTACCCGGCCTGGTCGGTGGTGCGCATGGTGGGGCGGCCTTCCTCGTCCGTGTGGAACAGGAAGAACTCACACTCCGGCCCCACCTGCATGGTGATGCCCTGGGCCGCCGCCCGGTCGCAGACCCGCTGGAGGACCTGCCGGGAGTCGCCGCCGAAGGGGGTTCCGTCCCCTCCGCAGATGTGACACATCAGTCGGGCCACCTTCCCCCGGGAGGGCCGCCAGGGGTACACCGCAAAGGTGCCCAGGTCGGGGATCAGGTACCGGTCGGAGTCATTGGCCGAGGCGAAGCCGTCGATGGAGCTTCCGTCGATCATCACCTCTCCGGCCAGCGCCCTGGGCAGCTCAGCGGCGGTGACGGCCACGTTTTTCAGCTTTCCAAATACGTCTACGAATTGCAGGCGGACAAAGCTGACGTCCTCATCCTCCACGATTCGCAGAATCTCTTCCTTTGTATAGCGCATCTCTCTGAGCTCCTGTTCTCCTTCCGGCTCCGGGCCGCAAGCCGGAGACGGGGAAGGATATGTGATAAGTGAAATGAATGTTCTGCGCCTGGAACTTGCAAATTCAGCCAGGGCGCTATCCTTATTTAGTATACACCAAAAGCGGTTCCTGTCAAGTTTTTTCCCGGCTTTTTGACCGATGTTTTCAACGTTCCGTCACATTTTCTAAAAACCAGCCCCGGTTTTGGCGGTGTTTCGGGTGAATTTGAATGAATCCAAAAAATCTCCTGCAAAGCCCTTGCATAATTTTGAAAGTTGCGCTATAGTATGCATAGTGATTCAAACTCACGTGCAAAACATCCAGCGCAAATCTCGAACAGAATGATAAAACCATATGAAGCGTGACAATGGCGTCCCGGATAACCCTGTTATTGGTGCCATTGTCTTTTTTCATAGGTATGATTTTATCAGCTCTGTCCAACCATTATTGTGAAAGGGTTGAATGTAGAATGGGTATTCCCGAAATTTTTGGCTCCAACGTATTCAGCTTGGCTGTTATGAAGGAGCGCCTCCCCAAGAACGTGTACAAGGAGTTCGTCTATGCCCAGGAGAACGGCGGTATGATGTCCTCTGCCACTGCCGACACCATCGCAGAGGCCATGAAGAACTGGGCTGTGGAGAAGGGCGCGACCCATTACACCCACTGGTTCCAGCCTATGACCGGCGCCACCGCCGAGAAGCATGACTCCTTCCTGACCGTCCCCAACGAGATGGGTTACACCCTGCTCCAGCTCAGCGGCAAGAAGCTCATCATGGGTGAGCCGGACGCCTCCTCCTTCCCCTCCGGCGGCCTGCGGGCTACCTCTTACGCCCGCGGCTACACCGCCTGGGACATCACCTCCCCCGCCTTCGTGAAGGAGCAGAGCTGCGGCACCATCCTGTGCATCCCCACCGTCTTCGTCTCCTACACCGGCGAGGCCCTGGACGCCAAGACCCCCCTGCTGCGCTCCATGCAGGCCGTCTCCAAGGAGGCCATCCGGCTGGTGCGCCTCTTCGGCAACACCACCGCCAAGAAGGTGGCCGCCTATGTCGGCCCGGAGCAGGAGTACTTCCTGGTAGACCGGAGCAAGTATTTGCAGCGCCGTGACCTGATTTATGCTAACCGCACCCTGTTCGGCGCTCCTGCCCCCAAGGGCCAGGAGCTGGACGACCATTACTTCGGCGCCATCCGGGAGCGGGTGGGCGCCTTCATGGCCGACCTGAACGTGGAGCTGTGGAAGTACGGCATCGCCGCCACCACCCAGCACAACGAGGTGGCCCCGGCCCAGCATGAGCTGGCCCCCATCTTCGCCACCGCCAACGTGGCCGTAGACCAGAACAACCTGACCATGGAGACCATGAAGCAGGTCGCTGAAAAGCACGACCTGGTCTGCCTGCTCCATGAGAAGCCCTACGCCGGCGTCAACGGCTCTGGCAAGCACAACAACTGGTCCCTGGGCACCGATGAGGGTGAGAACCTGTTCGACCCGGGTGACAAGCCGGAGGAGAACCTCCAGTTCCAGCTGGTGCTGGCCTGCGTCATGGAGGCTGTGGATAAGCACGCCGACCTGCTCCGGGAGTCCGCCTCCGACGTGGGCAATGACCACCGCCTGGGCGCGCAGGAGGCTCCCCCCGCCATCATCTCCATCTTTCTGGGCGACCAGCTGGAGAGCCTGGTGCGCCAGATCGTCGGCGGCGATGACGAGCTGTCCACCGACGAGGGCGGCGAGCTGGATACCGGCGTCTCCACCGTCCCTGTGCTGAAGAAGGACGCCACCGACCGGAACCGTACCTCCCCCTTCGCCTTCACCGGCAACCGGTTTGAGTTCCGTATGGTGGGCTCCCGGGACAATATCGCAGGCCCCAACACCGCTCTGAACGCCGTCATGGCCGAGGCCTTTGCCAACGCCGCCGACGCCCTGGAGGGCGCGGAGGACTTCGAGGAGGCCTGCAAGGCTTACATCAAGAAGACCATGACCGACCATCAGCGCATCATCTTCAACGGCGACGGCTACTCTGAGGAGTGGGTGGAGGAAGCTGCCCGGCGCGGCCTGCCCAACATCAAGTGCATGGTGGACGCCATCCCCGTCCTGACCCATGACGATGTGGTGGAGCTGTATGAGCGCTTCAACATCTTCTCCAAGGCCGAGCTGGAAGCCCGCGCCGAGATCGCCTATGAGAACTATGCCAAGCAGATCGGCATCGAGGCCAAGACCATGATTCACCTGGCCGGCAAGCGTTACATCCCCGCCATCATCAACTGCACCACCGAGCTGGCCGAGTCCGTGGCCACCGTGGAAGCGGTGGGCTGCGACGCATCGGTGCAGCGTCAGAACCTGGAGATGATTACCACCTATCTGAAGCAGGCGGAGGCCGCTTTGGAGAACCTGACCAAAATCTACCACGAAACCGACGCCCTGGAGTGCATCGCCTGCATGGCCAAGGATTACCGCTACAAGGTGATCCCCGCCATGGACGCCCTCCGCGCCCCCATCGATGCGGTGGAGCTGATGGTGAACAAGGACTCCTGGCCTGTCCCCACCTACGGCGACCTGATGTTCGAGGTGTAATTCGTCCTTCCCCTTGCAGCTTCATACTCATCCCTTTTCAGGCGGCCCCAATCGGGGCCGCCGCTTTTTTGCAAAAATTGCGGCGTCCGCCATACCAGCGGACGCCGCAGGTTTGCTATGAAATCACATCACGCCATAGAGTAATCAAAGAACACCTTCTGCACCGTGCAGCCCTCGGTGATTTCCGCAGGCAGCAGGG
>JAJPXL010000054.1 GCA_021205455.1 Clostridiales bacterium | reverse complement strand
CTCCCTAAGCCGCCCTCTTTTGCTACTTTTCTCGGCGGAGCGAGAAAAGTAGGCCTCCGCTTCCCTGGCAAGGGAAGACCGGGCAATCCCTTTATAGCGAACCTTATCTAAGAAGAAAAAACTTTCATACCAAATAACATCAACAGAAAAGGAGCTACGCGGATGAACACGGAACCCACCCAGCCCATCGACCTGTGGGCCTATGAGCATCAATACTATGCTGCAGGCAAGCGCCTCATCTGCGGCGCGGACGAGGCGGGGGCAGGCCCCCTGGCCGGGGCGGTCTACGCGGCGGCGGTCATTCTGCCGAAAAACCTGACGCTGCCCTATCTGAACGACTCCAAAAAGGTGACACCCAAGCGCCGGGAGGTGCTGTTCGGGCAAATCAAGGAGCAGGCCGTCGCCTGGGCGGTGGCCTGGGCCACGGAGCAGGAAATTGACGAGCTGAACATCCTGAACGCCCGTATGTTGGCCATGGACCGGGCCATCCGGCAGCTGGACCCCGCCCCGGACTTCGCCCTCATCGACGGCAACCGGAGCGCCGGCATCCATATCGACAACGTCACCATCGTGAAGGGGGACAGCCACTCCGCCTCCATCGCGGCGGCCTCCATCCTGGCGAAGGTGTCCAGGGATCACTATATGGAGGAGATGGCCCGCCTTTATCCGGAGTACCGGTTTGAACAGCACAAGGGCTATCCCACGAAGCTGCACTATGAGATGCTGCGGAAGTACGGCCCCTGCCCCATCCACCGCAAGACCTTCCTGAAAAACCTATGACGCGGGAGAGTACTTTGGGCGGCCTGGGGGAAGGGCTGACCGTCCGGCACCTGGAGCGGCAGGGCTATGAGATTCTGGCGCGGAACTGGCACTGCCGCTATGGGGAGCTGGACATCGTGGCGGCAAACGGAACCTATCTGACCTTCGTGGAGGTCAAGACCCGGAGGGACAGCCGCTATGCCGCGGCCCGGGAGGCGGTGGACCGGCACAAGCGGGAGAAGCTGCTGCTCACCGCCCAGGCGTGGCTGGCGGAGCACCCGGAGGAGCAGCGCCAGCCGCGGTTTGACGTGGCGGAGGTCTACACCGGGGAAGGGGGCGGCAGGCCCCTCCTCAACTATCTGGAAAATGCGTTTGGAGGTTGACGAGATGCAAAAAAAGATACCGCTGTTTGACGGCCACTGTGACACCCTTTCACGGCTGAACTACGTCCCCCAGGAGCATATCGCGGGCAACTCCGGCCACTGGGATTTGGACAAGCTGGGGCGCTTCGGCCCCCAGGCCCAGGTGATGAGCCTGTTCTGGGACTCCGGCAAGCCCTTCACGAAGCATATGGTGAAGCAGGAGCTGCGCACCTTCAAGCGGGAGGTGTCCATTTACCGGGACAGGGTGGCTTTCTGCACCAACATGGAGGGGGCCAAAGCGGCCTGGAAGGAAAACAAGGTGGCCCTGTTCCTCTCCATCGAGGGGGCGGAGCTCTGGGGCTGCACCCTGGACGACCTGGAGAAAGCCTATGCCGCCGGCGTCCGCATCATCAACCTGACCTGGAACCACGCCAACGCCCTGTCCGGCAGCAACGTGGAGGAGCCGGAGCGGGGCCTCAGCGAGGCGGGCCGGGCCTATGTCCAGCGGATGCAGAAGCTGCATATGCTGGTGGACGTATCCCACCTGTCCGACCAGGGGTTCTGGGACGTGATGGAACTCACGAAAATGCCCGTCATCGCCAGCCATTCCAACAGCCGGGCGGTGCAAAATCACCCCCGCAACTTGACGGATGAAATGTTTACTGCTATTATGAAGTGGCATGGTGTGGCAGGTTTAAATGTATACACCGACTTTCTGGGGCAGGGCAAGGTTACGGAGGACGACCTGCTCCGCCACCTGGAGCATTTCCTGGCCCTGGGCGGCAGCCGGGCGGTGGCCCTGGGGGGCGACTGGGACGGATGCCGCAGCCTGCCGGAGGGATACACCGGCATCTGGAGCTGGGCCAACCTTTACGAGTGGCTGCTGCGGGAGAACTACAGCGAGGAACTGGTGAACGACCTGTTCTTCCACAACTTCGCCCGCGTGATGAACAAGCTGTGAGCCACCGGCTTGCATGGAAAGGAACAATGTCAATGTATTACGTCAGCACGAGAAACAAGGCGCTGCGCTACACGGCGGCGCAGGCCATTGCCCAGGGCCTCAGCCGGGAGGGCGGTCTGTTCGTCCCGGAGACGATTCCCACCCTGCCGGAGGGGAAGCTGGAGGAGCTGAAGGGGATGAACTACCAGCAGCGGGCCGTCTACATCATGGGCCTGTACCTGGACGGCTTCACCCAGGAGGAGCTGGAGGCGCGGGCGGCCCTGGCCTACGCCGTGCCGGAGAAGTTCGACCATCCCGACGTAGCCCCCCTGCGGAAGGTGGACGGGAACACCTACTGTCTGGAGCTGTGGCACGGCCCCACCTGCGCCTTTAAGGATATGGCGCTGCAAATGCTGCCCCATGAGTTGAGCCTGGCCTTGAAAAAGAACGACGAGCACCGTACCGCCTGCATCCTGGTGGCCACCTCCGGCGACACCGGCAAGGCCGCGCTGGAGGGCTTCAAGGACGTTGACCAGACTAAAATACTGGTCTTCTATCCCAAGGACGGCGTCTCCGACATTCAGAAGCTGCAAATGGCCACCCAGGAGGGGGGCAACGTAGGCGTGTCCGCCGTGGTGGGCAACTTTGACGATGCCCAGACCGGGGTCAAGGCCCTGTTCTCCGACGAGGCGCTGCGGGAGGAGCTGTCCCGGCGGGGCTATTTCCTGTCCTCCGCCAACTCCATCAACTGGGGCCGGGTGCTGCCCCAAATCGTCTACTATATCTCCGCCTACTGCGACCTGCTGAAGCAGGGGGCCATTTCCTGCGGGGAGGCAATCAACATCTGCGTCCCCACCGGCAACTTCGGCAACATCCTGGCGGCCTACTACGCCAAGCGGATGGGCCTGCCGGTGAAGAAGCTGGTCTGCGCCTCCAACGCCAACAACGTGCTGACTGACTTTATCCGCACCGGCGTCTATGACCGGAACCGGCCCTTCTACACCACCGTCTCCCCGTCCATGGACATTTTGATTTCCTCCAACCTGGAGCGGCTGCTGTATCTGCTCTCCGGCGAGGACGATGCGCTGACGGCGGACTACATGGCCCAGCTCTCCGCCACCGGGCGGTACGAGGTCTCCCCCGCCATCCGGGCGCAGATTCAGGACTTGTTCGGGGCGGGCTTCTCCACCGAGGCCCAGACCGAGGCCATGATCGGCACCATGAAGCGGGAGCAGGATTACCTCATCGACACCCACACGGCGGTGGCCTTCGAGGTGTTGCGCCAGTACCGGGCGGAGACCGGGGACGGCACCATCGCGGTGGTGGCCTCCACCGCCAGCCCCTTCAAATTCTGTGACGCCGTGCTGGACGCCCTGGGCGTGACGGAGAAGCGGACCGGCACCGACCTCCTGGACCAGCTGGCCCAGGTCAGCGGCGTGGCCGCCCCGGCCCCTCTGGCCACGCTGAAGGACAAGCAGGTGCGCTTCGACGGCTGGACGGAGAAGGAAGCCATGAAGCAGGTCGTCACCGACTTTTTGCAGTAAAGCGGGGACACGATGGCACTTTACGCGATAGGCGACCCCCACCTCTCCCTGAGCAGCCCCAAGTCCATGGAGGTCTTTGGCGGCAGCTGGGTGGGCTATGTGGAGAAGCTGAAAGCCGGCTTCTCCGTGGTGCAGCCGGAGGACACGGTGGTGCTGGCTGGCGACCTGAGCTGGGGGATGAGCCTCCAGGAGGCGGAGGCCGACTTCGCCTTCCTGAACGCCCTCCCTGGCACCAAGGTGCTGCTGAAGGGCAACCACGATTACTGGTGGGAGACGGCCAGCAAGATGACGAAGTTCTTTGCCGAACACCACTTTGACACCTTCCACATCCTCCACAACAACTGCTTCCTCTACGGGGACTATGCCCTCTGTGGCACCCGGGGCTGGTTCATCGATGAGGAGAAGGGGGAGCACAACGAAAAAATGCTCCACCGGGAGGTGTGCCGCCTGGAAGCGTCGCTGAAAGCGGCGGGGGAGCGGGAGAAGCTGGTGTTCCTCCACTATCCCCCCCTCTATCAGGGGTACCGGTGTCCGGAAATTCTGGCCCTGCTCAGGGAGTACGGCGTGAAGCGATGCTGCTACGGCCACCTCCACAGCCAGAGCTGCCGCCTGGCGGTGCAGGGGGAGCGGGATGGGACGGAGTTTTCCCTGATTTCGGCGGACTATCTGAATTTCATTCCAAAAAAAATCTTGAATTAGTGGAAAAATTTAAAAAAAACAGTGGCAATCTCCGGTTGCATCTGTTAAAATAGCTAGATGTAGAATTGTATCGTTGCAGAATCGGTTCGTTTTGGCGGGATTCTGCGGAATAGTTGCCCTCAGGGCAAGCAGGAGGAAACAAACATGAGCTTAAAGAATGTCGAAACCAAGGAAAACAGCAGTGCTGTCCTGACCATCGAGGTAGACGCCGCCGCGTTCAACGCCGCCGTGGATAAGGTCTACCGCAAGACGAGAGGCAGCATTGCGATTCCCGGCTTCCGCAAGGGCAAGGCCCCCCGCAAGATTATCGAGAAGATGTACGGCACCGGCGTATTCTATGAGGACGCCATCAATGAGCTGTACCCCGCCGCCCTGGACGAGGCCGTGAAGGAGTCCGGCCTGGACGTGGTGGGCTACCCCAAGCTGAACATCGAGACGGTCAGCGAGGCCGAGGGCCTGGTCTTTACCGCTGAGGTGGGCGTCCGCCCCGAGGTGACCCTGGGCGAGTATAAGGGTGTCTCCGCCCCTAAGAGCGCCGTGGAGGTCACTGACGCCGATGTGGACAGCGAGATGCAGCCCCTCATCAGCCGCGCCACCAACACGGTGGACGTGGACCGCCCCGCCCAGATGGGCGACACCGCCAACATCGACTTTGAGGGCTTCAAGGACGGCGTGGCCTTCGACGGCGGCAAGGGCAGCAATTACGATTTGAAGCTGGGCTCCGGCACCTTCATCCCCGGCTTTGAGGAGCAGGTCGTGGGAATGTCCGCCGGTGAGGAGAAGGACATCGACGTGACCTTCCCTGAGGGGTACGGCGCAGAGGAGCTGGCCGGTGCGGCTGTGGTGTTCAAGGTCAAGTGCAACACCGTGCAGGAGGAGCAGGTCCCCGTCATTGACGATGAGTTTGCCAAGGATGTCTCCGAGTTTGACACCCTGGACGAGCTGAAGGCCGACCTCCGCAAGCAGGTGGAGGAGCGCAAAACCAAGAACGCCGAGGACGCCTTCAAGGCCGCCGTCATGGCCAAGGTCATCGAGAACGCCCAGGTCGTTGTGCCGGACGCCATGGTGGAGTATGAGCTGGACAGGCAGATGGACAACTATTCCAACCAGCTGCAAAGCTCCGGCCTGAGCCTGGATCAGTACGTCCAGATGATGGGCACCACCATGGAGGCCTTCCGGGAGCAGAACAAGCCCGGCGTGCTCCAGAGCATCAAGTCCGACCTGGTGCTGGAGGCCGTGGTGAAGGCCGAGGGCCTGGAAGCCTCCGAGGAGGAGGTCTCCGCCGAGGTGGACCGCCTGGCCGAGCAGTACAGCATGGAGGCGGACAAGATTAAGGAGGCGATTCCGGCTGAGAATCTGGCCAACGCCGTCAAGCTGGACAAGGCATCTAAGCTGATCTATGACAGCGCCGTGGTGGAAGCCCCCGCCGCAGAGGAGGCCCCCGCTGAGGAAACTCAGGCAGAGGAAGCCCCCGCCGCAGAAGAAGCTCCTGCTGAGGAAGCTGCCGAGTAATTCGACCGGCTTCGCTGTATATTTTCCCACGCATGGGATATAATGGCTCTGTGAACAATGCAGACCGGTATCCCGACTTACAAAGGAGTATCATCATGAGTTTAGTTCCTTATGTAGTAGAACAGACCAACCGCGGCGAGCGCAGCTATGACATCTTCTCCCGCCTGCTGAATGACCGTATCATTTTCCTGGGCGAGGAAGTGAACGACACCACCGCATCCCTGGTGGTGGCGCAGCTGCTGTACCTGGAGGCGCAGGACCCGGACAAGGACATCCAACTGTATATCAACTCCCCCGGCGGCTCCGTCACGGCCGGCATGGCCATCTATGACACGATGCAATACATTAAGGCGGACGTCAGCACGATTTGCATCGGCATGGCGGCCAGCATGGGCGCGTTCCTGCTGTCCTCCGGGACGAAGGGCAAGCGCTACGCCCTGCCCAACGCGGAGGTCATGATCCATCAGCCCTCCGCCGGCACCCAGGGCAAGGTCACGGATATGGAAATCGACGTGGCCCACGTCCTGCGCATCAAGCAGCATATCAATGAAATCCTGGCGGCCAACGCCGGCAAGTCTCCGGAGCAGGTCAAGGAGGACACCGAGCGCGACCATTGGCTGACCGCCCAGGAGGCCAAGGAGTACGGCCTGATCGACGAAGTGATTGCCCACCGCTGATTTGCGACAGGGGGCAGGAGGCGCTCCTGCCCCGCTCTTAGCATGAAAAGGAACACAGTTTATGGCTAAAAATGACGAAAAACGCACCATTCGATGCAACTTCTGCGGAAAGAGCCAGGACCAGGTCAAGCGCATCATCGCCGGGCCGGGGGTGTTCATCTGCAACGAATGCGTCGAGCTGTGCAACAGCATTTTAGACGACACCGACGCCCGCCAGAGCGCTTCCAGCGGCCTGGAGATGCCGGGCAAACTGCCCACCCCCAAGGAGATTCACGATGTGCTGGACCAGTATATCATCGGCCAGGAAGAGGCCAAGGTAACGCTGTCCGTGGCGGTTTACAACCACTATAAGCGCATCTACTTCGGCGGCGGGGACGATGTGGAGCTGCAAAAGAGCAACATCCTGCTCCTCGGCCCCACCGGCTGTGGCAAGACTCTGCTGGCCCAGTCCCTGGCCCGCATCCTGGACGTGCCCTTCGCCATCGCCGACGCCACCACCCTGACCGAAGCCGGTTATGTGGGCGACGATGTGGAGAACATCCTCCTCCGGCTGGTGCAGGCAGCGGACTACGATGTGGAGCGGGCGCAGTACGGCATCATCTATGTGGATGAAATCGACAAAATCGCCCGCAAGAGCGAGAACACCTCCATCACCCGGGACGTGTCCGGCGAAGGCGTGCAGCAGGCCCTCCTGAAAATCCTGGAGGGGACTGTGGCCAACGTGCCGCCCCAGGGGGGCAGGAAGCATCCCCAGCAGGAGTTCATTCAGGTGGACACCACCAACATCCTCTTTATCTGCGGCGGCGCCTTTGACGGCATCGAGAAGATCATCGAGAACCGCACCGACCGGAAGAACATCGGCTTCGGCGGCACCGTCCTGACCAAGAAGGAGAAGGAAAGCTCCTCCCTCCTGAAGGAGATTCAGCCCCACGACCTGATGAAGTTCGGCATCATCCCGGAGCTGATCGGCCGTCTGCCGGTCATCACCACCCTGCAGCAGCTTGACCGGAATCAGCTGGTGCAGATTCTGACGGAGCCGAAGAACGCCCTGGTGAAGCAGTACCAGAAGATGATGGAGTATGACAACGTCAAGCTGGAGTTCCAGCCCGCGGCGCTGGAAGCCATTGCAGACATCGCCCTGGAGCGGGGCATCGGCGCCCGCGGCCTGCGGGCCGTGGTGGAGGACACCATGAGCCGGCTGATGTACGAGGTGCCCTCTGACCCCACCATCTCGAAAATCACCATTACACCGGAATCGGTGCGGCACACGGGTGAGCCGCTGGTGGAGCGGGACGAAAACCGCAAATCCCGCCCCCGGCTGGGTGCGGTGCAGTCGGAGCGCACCGCCCGCCGCCGCGGCACCACCGCCTGACAGCCGCCAACCCATGACGTAATCAAAAATTGCCGCAAGCAGCTGTATTCGCTGCCTTGCGGCCTTTTTGACAGAAGGAGACCCTTGCCCTATGAGTATGAGTGAACGGAACACGATTTTGGAGGAGACACTTCCCGAGGAGAGAGAGACGAAGCGTATGCCCGTCATCGCGCTGCGCGGCCTGACCATGTTCCCCAGTATGCTGCTCCACTTCGATGTGGGGCGGCGGGCGTCCGTCAGGGCGCTGGACCAGGTGAACGAGGACGGAGGCGTCCTCTTCCTGGTGGCCCAGCGGGATTTGCGGGTGGAGAATCCCAAACAGGAGGACCTCTACGAGGTGGGTACCATCTGCGCGGTGCGCCAGGTGCTGCGCCTGCCGGGGGACAATGTCCGGGTCATGGTGGAGGGGCTGTCCAGAGGCCGCCTGCTGACCATTGAGCAGGAGAAGCCCTATCTGGCCGCCGCCATCGCACCCATGCCGGAGCAGGCTGTGTCGGGCCGGTCGCTGAAAACGGAGCTGTATCTGCGCAAGGGCTGCGAAGCCTTTGAGGAGTACTGCGAGCTGAACCCGAAGCAGACGCCGGACACCCTGATTAACGTGCTGTCCGCCCGGAACCCGGGGTATATGGCGGACTATATCGCCCAGAATATCAGCCTCCGGGTGGAGGATAAGCAGCGGGTGCTGGAGGAGGAGCAGCCCATCGAGCGGCTGGGCCTGATGATTCAAATCCTGAATCGGGAGAATGACCTCCTGCGCCTGGAGCAGGAGCTGGAAGGCAAAGTGCAGGAGCACATGAACCAGGCCCAGAAGGACTACTATCTGCGGGAGCAGATGAAGGTCATCCAGGCCGAGCTGGGGGAGGACCCGGAGGGCGATGACGAGCTGCAGGAGTACCAGGAGAAGATCGCCGCAGCCAAGCTCCCGGACGAGGTGCGGGAGAAGCTGGAGAAGGAACTGCACAAGCTGGCGAAGCAGCCCTTCGGCTCCGCCGAATCCTCCGTCATCCGGAACTATCTGGATGTCTGCCTGGAGCTGCCCTGGCAGGTGAAAACGAAGGAGCGGGTCAATATCGAAGCGGCCCGCAAGACCCTGGGCGCCGACCATTACGGCATGGAGAAGGTCAAGGAGCGCATTCTGGAGTTTCTGGCGGTACGGAAGCTGGTGCCGGAGCTGAGAGGGCAGATCATCTGCCTGGTGGGCCCTCCCGGCGTGGGCAAGACCTCCATCGCCTCCTCTGTGGCGAAGGCGCTGAACCGGAAAATGGCCCGGGTGTCCCTGGGCGGCGTCCATGACGAGGCGGAGATTCGGGGGCACAGAAAGACCTATATCGGGGCCATGCCGGGGCGCATCATCACCGCCGTGCAAAAGGCAGGCTCCGCCAACCCCCTGATTCTGCTGGACGAAATCGACAAGGTGGGCAGCGACTATCGGGGCGACCCCTCCTCCGCCCTGCTGGAGGTGCTGGATGGGGAGCAGAACGCCACCTTCCGGGACAACTTCCTGGAGCTGCCCTTTGACCTCAGCGACGTACTGTTCATCACCACCGCCAATGACATGAGCACCGTTCCCCCCGCCCTGCGGGACCGGATGGAGGTCATTGAGCTGTCCAGCTACACCGATGAGGAGAAGCTGCAAATCGCCCGCCGCCACCTGCTGCCCAAGGAGATGAAGCGTCACGGCCTGGATGGCCGCCGCTTCCGGGTGACGGACGACGCACTGCGGGAAATCATCACCGGCTACACCCGGGAATCCGGCGTCCGCCTGCTGGAGCGGAACCTGGCGTCCCTGTGCCGCAAGGGGGCCATGGAGCTGGTCTCCGGCACCGGCAAGCGGGTGACCGTCACCGGCGACAACCTGGAGCACTATCTGGGCGTCCGCCGCTACACGCCGGAGAAGCTGGCGAAGGTGCCGGAGGTGGGCGTGGTCAACGGCCTGGCCTGGACCAGCGTCGGCGGCGAAATGCTCCAGGTAGAGGTCAACGTGGTGCCCGGCTGCGGCAAGGTGGAGCCCACCGGCAACCTGGGCGAGGTGATGAAGGAGTCCTGCCACTCCGCCATCTCCTATATCCGCGCCCACACGGCGGAGCTGGGCATCGAGCCGGACTTCTACCAGAAGTGGGACATTCATATCCACTTCCCGGAGGGGGCCGTGCCCAAGGACGGCCCTTCGGCGGGTGTGACCATCACCACCGCCATCGTCTCCGCCCTGACCGGCGCGCCGGTGCGGCCGGACGTGGCCATGACCGGCGAGGTGACGCTGCGGGGCCGGGTGCTGCCCATCGGCGGCCTGCGGGAAAAGACCATGGCCGCCTTCCGCAACGGCATAAAAACCGTCATCATCCCCGCCGACAACGAGAAGGATTTGGAGGAGATTGACCAGACCGTCCGCAAAGCCCTGCAATTCTGCACGGCGGAGCGGGTGGATACGGTGCTGAGCGCCGCCCTGCTGCCCGTGCCGGTGCAGAAGGAGAAGGCCCTGACCGTCCCCCAGCCCATCCCTGTGGCAGAGCAGCCCAGGGGCGGCGACAAGCTGGGGATTCAGCAGTGAGGTGACCTATGAATTTGCACAATGCGGAATATGTCCGCTCGGCGGGGACCCCCAGGGACTTCCTGCACGACCATAAGCCCCAGTTCGCCATGGCGGGCCGCTCCAACGTGGGCAAGTCCTCCGTCATCAACCGGATGCTGGACCGGAAGAACCTGGCCCGGGTGGGTAACTCCCCCGGCAAGACCCGCCAGGTGAACTACTTCCTCATCGACAACAGCTTTTACCTGGTGGATCTGCCGGGCTACGGCTATGCCAAGGTCACCCGGGAGGAGAAGCAGCGCTGGTCCCAGCTGATGGAGGCGTACTTTGCCGACGGGCAAATCACCCTGGGCCTGCTGATTGTGGACGCAAGGCACAAGCCCTCCAAGGACGATGTGGTGATGGCCAACTGGTTCAAGGAGACGGGCTGCCCCTTCGCCGTGGTGGCCAACAAGCTGGACAAGCTGAAAAAGAGCGAGATTCAGCCCAACCTGGCCCTGATTCGGGAGACCCTGGAGCTGAGGGAGGACGTTCCGCTGATTCCCTTCTCCGCTGAGAAGGGGGACGGGAAACAGGCGCTGGTCAGCCTGGTGCTGAACACCATGACGAAAAAGTAACACAAAATTGGAACGCTGCCCCACGAATTTTGTTCGTGGGGCAGCGCTTTTTGGGGCGGTTCTCTTTTCCCCTCGGGGGAGGGCTGCGAAGGAGATTACGCTTTTGCGCTCCGGCGGGGTCGTTCCTTAGATATGGATACTGGAAGGAAAGAAGGCGGTTGCCCTTGCCAGGGCATGGCCTACTTTTCTCGATTCGTCGAGAAAAGTAGCAAAAGAGGACGACTTAAGGGGGAGCTTCGGGGCCTCGC
>JAJPXL010000084.1:12912-45322 GCA_021205455.1 Clostridiales bacterium | reverse complement strand
AAAATTGAGGAATGTTTTTCAGATTACGCTTTCTTCACGGGGCAAACTGTGTTATAATACGCTTTGTAGGGCCTGTTTTTGGAAATTGCCTGGCAGGCCGCGTTTTGGGAAAGGAAGAAGCCGGATGAACGAGGAAAAGCGCCCGTCCCGGGCGCGGGACGAGCGGGCGGCAGAGCATCGCCCGCCCCGCAAGCAGCGCGAGGACCGCGGCCGCAGCGCGCCGGAGCGGCGGGACGGGCAGCCCAGGCGTCAGCCCTCCGAGGCGGAGGCGGACGGCGTCATTGAAGGGCGCAACGCGGTGATGGAGGCCCTGCGGGCCGGGGTACCGCTGGATAAGGTTTATGTCGCCAAGGGGGAGACGGACTCCACCCTGAGCTATATTACCGCCAAAGCCAGGGAGAGCGGCGCGGTGGTGGTGGACGCCGACCGCCGGAAGCTGGACGCCATGTCCCGCACCCATTCCCACCAGGGGGTCATCGCCCTGGCCGCTGTGCGGGAGTATGCGGACGTGGACGACATCCTCCGGGCCGCGGAGGAGAAGGGGGAGAAGCCCCTAATCGTGGTGTGCGACGAGCTGTCCGACCCCCACAACCTGGGCGCGGTGATTCGGACGGCGGAATGCGCCGGCGCCCACGGCGTCATCATCCCCAAGCGCCGGAGCGCCGGGCTGACGGCGGTGGTGGCCAAGACCAGCGCTGGAGCGGTCAGCTATGTGCCGGTGGCCCGGGTCCCCAACCTGACGGCCACGCTGAACGACCTGAAGCGGAAGGGCGTCTGGATTTTTGGCGCGGAAGCTGACGGGGAGACGCCCCTCTATCAGGCGGACTTCAAAGGGGCGGCGGCCATCGTCATCGGCAGCGAGGGCTTCGGGATGAACCGCCTTGTGCGGGAGTGCTGCGATTTTACGGTCAGTATTCCCATGAAGGGGCAGGTCAATTCTTTGAATGCATCGGCGTCGGCGGCCATCCTGCTGTATGAGGCGGTGCGCCAGCGCCTCGGCTGACGGCGCGCCCCGGCGGGGCAGCTGCCCGGAACGAGATTGAGATAAGGTGGGCTGATGGAATGAAGGAACAGCATGAGACGGAAACTCCCGAAGAGGAGCTGGAACAGACCAAATGGAACACCGTGGATGAGCTGAACGATGTGGAGAAGCTGATGCACACCGGTGCGATGCCCAATGAGACGGCCTATGAGCTGGATGATATTATCCGGGAGTACGCCGATACGGACGCCGTCACCCCGGAGGCTACCGAGAACCGGATGGAGCAGATCGAGAAGCGGCTGCAGGACGACTCCCCCCAGCAGATGAGCGAGCCGGACAGCCCGGGGGAACCTGTGGACCCGGACGAGACGCGGCGGTTCATTCAGCAGCAGGTCTCCGAGGCCATCGAGCCGGAGGCGCAGCCCAGCTTCTGGCAGCGGCTGTTCCATCGGAAGAAGCAGCCGACGGAGCCGGATGAGACGGAGGACACGGACAACGTCCTCTCCATGCCCGCCGACCCGCTGCACCCCATCAAGCAGACGCTGAACGCGGTGCAGGACAAGGCCAACGACTTCGCGGACAATATGTTCCGCAGCGAGAAGCAGGACGAGCAGTCCCGCCTGGAAGAGCGCTACACCCCCGGCACGGACCAGGAGGAAACGCCCTCTGCAAAGCCCCAGAAGCCCAGACGGGCAAAGCAGCGGGAGGCGGCCCCCGACCTGAACGTGGAGGATTTGGCCCAGCGGTACCGCACCGGGCTGGACTCCCTGGGGCGGCGGACTTGGGCGGTGCTGGTCATCGCCGCTCTGCTGGTGGCGCTGGCCCTGGCCCAGGAGCTGGGCTGGCCGCTGCCCGCTGTGCTGGCGGAAAACCCAAGGGTGCTGGCGGGCTGCCTGACCTGGGGGCTGGCGCTGGCCGCCGTGCTGGGGCTGGACGTGCTCTGGCTGGGGCTCAGCGCCCCGGTGCGGCGCTGCACCGGCCTGCACACCATGACGGCGGCGGCGGTCCTCGCCACGCTGCTGGACGGCGTCTTCTACGCTGTGCTGGGACGGGACGGGCCTCTGCCGCTGGCGGGGCTGGCTGCCCTCAGCCTGTTTGGCGCCATGTGGGGCGCTTATGACCGGAAGAAGGCCCTTTACATCTCCTGCCGCACCGTCTCCGGCACGGCGGAGCCCTACCGCGTGACGCTGGATGAGGACAAGTGGGACGGCACCCCCGCCTTTGACAAGGAGGCCGGCTCCACCAGTGGCTTCGGCAGCCAGATTCAGAGCATGGACGGCTCCACCCGGCTCTGCCGCATCATCGTCCCCATCCTGCTGATCGTGGCGGTGGTGCTGGCCGTCGTTGCGACGGCGGTCAGCGGGGAGCGGGGCCTGCTGCTGTGGTGCCTATCCACGGTGCTGGTGGCGGCGTCACCGATGTCCTCCCTCCTGGTCTACGGGCAGCCGCTACTGCGGGTGACCCGCCGCCTGGACCGCTTCGGCGCGGTACTGGCGGGCTGGGACGGCGCAGAGAGTATGTCCGGCCAGGCCAATATTTTGATTAAGGACGAGGATCTGTTCCCGGCGGGCTGCGTCAGCATCACCGACGTGCGGTATTTTGGCGACGTGTCCGAGGAGCGGGTGGTGGCCTGCACCGCCTCCATGCTCCGCAGCGCGGGCAGCGGCCTGGCGGGCCTGTTTGAAGACCTGCTGAAAATGCAGGGCGGCTTCTGCCGCACGGTGAAGGACCTGGAATGCAGCGAGGCCGGCGGCCTCAGCGCCACCATCCGGGACGACAACGTGCTGGTGGGCACAGACGGCTTTATGACGGTAAACCGCATCCCGCTGGAGGGCTATCGGGTGCGCTCCGCCGTGTACTGCGCCATCAACCGGCAGATCGTCGGAATGTTCAAGCTGGAATACACCCCCTCCCACTATGTGAAGCCCGCCCTGCGGGAGCTGATTCGCTCCGGCGTATCGCCGGTGCTGGCCACCCGGGACTTCAACATCACCCCCGGCACCTTGCAGCGGTACGACCTGCCCGCTGACCGGATGGAGTATCCCCCCATCAGGCGGCGGCGGGAGCTGTCCCAGCCCGGCCAGACCCATAACGAGGTGCTGGGCGCGCTGCTGCTGCGGGAGGGCCTGGGCGCCTTCTCCGACGCCGTGGTGGGCGGACGGCGGCTGTGCAGCCTGGTGCGCATCAACACCATCCTGGCCCTGCTGGCCTCGGTGGTGGGCATCCTGGTGGCCACCTATCTGACCAGTCAGCTGGCCTTCGCGTCGCTGACAGTGGTCAATCTGCTGACCTTCCTGGTGCTGTGGCTGGTACCGGAGCTGCTGATTGCCGGATTCGCGGACAAATTTTAGACCGGAGGGAACGGATGGAACCATCATCGATGAATATCCTGGTCACGCTGGATGAGGCCTACCTGCCCAGGCTGCGGGTGCTGCTGACCTCGCTGTACCTGACGGACCCAGAGCAGCCGGTGGAGCTGTACCTGCTCCACCGCGCCATCCCGGAGGAGGCGCTGGAACGGCTGGAGGAGCAGATTCGCCCGCTGCACTACCGCCTGCACCCGGTGGTGGTGGATGAGGCGCTGTTCGCGGAGGCGCCTGTGTCCAGGCGCTATCCCCAGGAGATGTATTACCGCCTGCTGGCGGGGCAGCTGCTGCCCCAGGCGCTGAAGCGGGTGCTGTACCTGGACCCGGACCTGCTGGTCATCAACCCTGTCCGCCCCCTGTGGGAGCTGGATTTGCACGGCAAGATGTTTGCGGCGGCGGCCCACACCCACAAGACGGAGCTGAGCAACACGGTGAACAACATCCGCCTCGGCACGGAGCACAAGTACTACAACTCCGGCGTGCTGGTCATTGACCTGGACGAGTGCCGGAAGAAGGTTCAGCCGGAGGACGTGTTCCGGTACGCCCAGGCCCACGCCAGCGACCTGGTGCTGCCCGACCAGGACATTCTGAACTGCCTGTACGGCAGGGAGACGCTGGAGCTGGACGATTACCTCTGGAACTACGACGCCCGCAAGTTCCGGGATTACTATCTGCGCAGCGGCGGGGAGTCCTCTGTGGAGTGGGTGATGCGGTACACCGCGATTCTCCACTTCTGCGGCAAGGCCAAGCCCTGGAAGCCCAGGTACCGCCACCGGTTCGGCGTGCTGTATCAGCACTACATGGTCATGGCGGACCGGCTGCTGGGGGAAGAACATCCATCGGAGGCATTGGAGCTTCCCCTGGAGGAATACTGTGAAGCGAAATAGGATTAAACATCAGCGCATCGGTGACGGGTTCCCCGTCGCCGATGCGTTTTTTTGCAAATAGTTCCAGGCGCGCACCCGACCGCATGGGGCATACTACTCCTGCGTTCCGAACAAGGTACATCATCGCCAAACGCGGAACCGGAGGGAGTGAAGGGCATGAGCAGGAAGCGAAACCGCTGGGGCTGCCGCCTGGGGCTGGCCCTGTGCGCCTGCCTGACGGCGTGGGCGCTGACCGGGCGGGCGCTGGCAGACGGCGGGGAGGCCGGGGAGGGCTCCGGCGTGGCGGTGCCTATCCTGATGTATCACAGCATTCTGGGGTACTACCGGGACAACGACTACTGCCTGACCGCCCAACAGTTTGAGGGCGACCTGGCCTGGCTGAAGGCCCACGGGTATGAAACGGTATTCGTCTCCGACCTGGCGGCCTACGTTCTGGAGGGCGCGCCGCTGCCGGAGAAGCCGGTGGTGGTGACGCTGGACGACGGCTTTCTGAATGGCCTGACCACGGTGCTGCCCCTGCTGGAGCAATATGACATGAAGGCGGTCATCTCCGTGGTGGGCAGCTACACGGAGCGGGCCGTTGCGGAGGACGACCCCAACCCCAACTACGCCTACCTGACCTGGGCGGACATTCGCACCCTGTCCGCCTCCGGCCGGGTGGAGATCGGCAGCCACACCTACGATCTGCACAGCCTGGACGGCGGCCGGATGGGGGCCGGAAAGGCCCCCGGCGAGGCGGAGGCGGACTATCAGGCCGCCTTGCAGGAAGACCTGGAAACCCTCCAGGCCCTGCTGACGGAGCGCAGCGGCGTCACCCCCACCACCTTCGCCTACCCCTACGGGGCCACCTGCCCGGAGGCCCTGCCGGTGCTGCGGGATTTGGGCTTCACCGCCGCCCTGACCTGCGAGGAGCAGATCAACTACCTGACGGGCAACCCCGCCCAGCTCTTCTCCCTGGGGCGGTTCAACCGCCCCGCCAACCTGACCACGGAGGATTTCATGGCCAGGGTGGGGCTGGAATAGGCGCAAAATCAGAACGGCACGCGGCGGCACAGATGTGCCGCCGCGCTGCTTTCAACGGCAGGAAAAGCGATTGAAAAATGCCGCCGCCGGTGGTATGATGGAACAGCAAATATACAATCGGACAAAGGAGCGTTCCCCATGCCAGAGCCAGCCATCGCCACCATGCGCATCATCGCCCACATTCACACCGACTTTGCCACCAAGTTCGGCGTCCCCCGCCAGAGCGGGCTGGTGCCCGCCCTGCAGGCCCGCATCGTCTTTACCCCGGAGTACCGGGTGGCGGAGGCCGTCCGGGGGCTGGAGGGGTTCTCCCACATCTGGCTGATCTGGCAGTTCTCCCAGGCGGTGCGGGAGGGCTGGTCCCCCACGGTGCGGCCGCCCCGGCTGGGGGGCAATACGCGGATGGGCGTCTTTGCCACCCGCTCCCCCTTCCGGCCCAACGCCATCGGCCTGTCCTGCGTCCGGCTGGAGCGGGTGGAGCCGGACACCCCGGAGGGGCCGGTGCTGTACGTCTCCGGGGCCGACCTGATGGACGGCACCCCGATTTTTGACATCAAGCCCTACCTGCCCTACGCCGACTGCCAGCCCGACGCGGTGGGGGGCTTCGCGGCCCAGCCGTGGGAACGGGAGCTGACGGTGGACTTCCCGCCGGAGCTGCTGGAAGAACTTCCCCCGGAGAAGCGGGAGGCGCTGGTGGGCGTGCTGGCCCAGGACCCCCGACCCTCTTACCAGAAGGACGAGGCGCGGGTGTACGGCTTCACCTTCGCCGGATACGAGGTGCGCTTCACCGTGGCGGACGGAGTTTTGACCGTCCGGGAGGTCAAACCAGCAGACCCGCAGTAAAGTCCACCGTAGCCAGGCTCAGCAGGTGGCACAGGGCGGTCATTGCCAGCGCCCCGGCCAGGCACAGGCCGCACCAGGCCAGGTATCTCCGGACGGAAAAGTCAGCCCCTCTGCGGCTGCGGGCCAGGGCCAGATTTCGGGCGTTCCCCCAGCCGGGGATGGCGATGAACAGCAGCGCGGCGGTGGAGGCGGCCTGGGCCAGCCCAAAGAGGAGCAGCGCCGCCAGCACCCCCTCCGGCCCCGCGCAGCTGCCGCAGGCGGACACCACGAAGGAGAAGAGGAACCCCCGCATCCCCACCAGCAGGGGCAATGCGGGGAAGCCCAGCGGGCACAGCCCCAGCAGCGCGGCGGCGGCAGGCAGCCGGACGGCCCGCCAGAGCAGCCCGCCCCAGCCGGAGCCGCCGCCCTGGGCCTGCAGCACCCCGGTGTAGCCGGTCAGGTAGGTTTGCAGGGCAGCTCGTCCGTCCCCGTCCATGTGGTAGGCGGCGAAGCAGCCGGACAGCACCCCCAGCAGGAAGGCGCACCCCAGCGCCAAAATCGGCTCCGTCAGCCCCTGCTTCGGCAGGCGCCAGACCCGCAGCGCCCGCCTGCCCTGTTGTTTTACAGCCACTGAGCCGCCCCTCTTTCCCTAAACCGCGGGAAGCCCCGCTGGGACATCCTATGCTTGCCCCGGAGCGGATATGCCCGCAGCGGGGCGGCCGGGGAACATACAATCGTCAAGAAAGTGGGAGAGAGATGGATAGCAGAGCGGTGTTGGACCTTGCCGGGCTGTCCGGCAAAATTTTGCTGCAAAGCGGCGCGGAGATTTACCGGGTGCAGGAAACCATGCTCCGCATCATGCGCGCCTGCGGCGTGGAGGACGGCAACGTCTATGTGGTGGCCAACGGCATCTTCGCCACCGTCCACGAGGGGCAGGAGGACGAGCGCAGCCTGGTCCGCCACGTCCCCCTGGGCAGCGTACATCTGGGCTATATTCACGAGGTGAACCAGATCTCCCGGGCCATCGAGGCGGGGACCATGACGCCGGAGGAGGCACTGCGGCGGGTGGCGTCCCTGGACATCCCCTCGGAGCGGACGCTGCTCCAGGTGTTCGCCTGCGCCGTGGGGAGCGGAGCCTTCGCCTTTATGTTTGGCGGCTCCTGGCAGGACGCGCTGGCCGCCATCCCCATCGGCGTGCTGCTGCAATACTTCCTGCTGTTTGTAGGGCCCCACCTGCGGCGGGGGCTGTCCGGCATGGGCGGCGCGCTGCTGATTACGGTGTGCGCGGAGCTGCTGGCCCAGCTTGTGCCCGTGCTGGGCCGGGATTTCATCGTCATCGGCCGCCTGATGCCGCTGGTACAGGGCGTGTCCTTCACCAACGCCATCCGGGAGTTCTTCAACGGGGACTATCTGGCGGGCATCACCCATATGCTGGACGCCCTGATGGGCGGCGTGTGCATCGCCTGCGGCGTGGCGGCGGGGCTGATGCTGGCGGGCTGGGTCAGGGGGTGCTTCCTATGATGGCGCAGTTTCTGGTGTCCATGGTGGGGGTGTGGGGCTTCGCGGTGCTGTTCCACGCCCCGAGGCGGTTCTACGGGGCCTGCGCCCTCTGCGGCGCGGTGGCGTGGGTGGTGTACCTGATTGCCACCACGGAGTATCAGGCCGGCCCGGCGGTAGCGGCCCTTTCGGCCTCCACGGCGCTGGCCATCCTGTCGGCAGTGCTTTCCATCCAGCTGAAGGCGCCATCCACCATGTTCCTGCTGCCGGGGATTTTCCCGCTGGTGCCCGGCGCGGGGATTTACTACTCGGCCTACTACATGATTCAGGGGGACCTGGCCCTGGCCGCCAGCAAGGGGGTGGAGACCCTCCTGGTGGCGGGAGGCATTGCGCTGGGGCTGATGATCGGCGCAGCCTTCTCCAACGTCGCCATGCGGGTCATCGGCCTGGGCCGGAAGCGGCAGGGCTAGGCGGCGGAAAAATGGCGTTCCTGTGGCAACGAAAACGGGCTGTGCAACTGCTGCACAGCCCGTTTTTCAATAACGAATCCTATTTCAGCTCCACCACCGTCACGCCGTTTTCCCCCTCGCCGTAGCGGCCCAGGCGGTAGCGCTTCACATACTTGCAGGTCTTCAGGTACTGCTGGACGGCGGCCCGCAGCGCGCCGGTGCCCTTGCCGTGGATGATAGTCACGGTGGTCAGGTGGGCCATCACCGCATTGTCCAGGTACTGCTCCACCACGGCCACAGCCTCGTCCGCCGTCATGCCGCGGACATCCAGCTCCTGGCGGCTGGGGGCAGCGTGAACGTCGGCGTGGACCTGTCCGGTGGGGCGCTTGGGCTTCCCCGCCTGTTTCTGTGGCTCCACCACACGCACGTCCCCCTGCTTGGCGGTGATGTTCAGAATCCCCGCCTGGAGCTGGAGGGTGCCGTCCTTGTTCACCGCCAGCACCTGGGCCCTGGTGCGGGTCTTGACCAGCTCCACCGTGTCCCCCTGCTCCGCCGGGCGGCTGGCAGGCAGCTCTGGCAGGGCTGCGCCCTGGTCCAGGGCGGACTCCGCCTCGTTCAGCTTCCGGCGGAGGGCGGCCCGCTCCTCGTTGTCGTTCTGCCAATCCTGCTGGCCCTGGCGCTGGCGCTTTTTCAGGTTGTCCAGCTCGTGGAACACCGTGTTGGAGGCGGCTCGCGCATCGGCCAGAATCTGCCTGGCCTCGGCGTTGGCCTTCTCCACCACCTTGGCCCGCTCCTGCTCGATCTTCTCCCGATACTGGGCAGAGACGGCGGCGTCCTCCTCCATCTGGCGGCGCAGGCGCTCGCTCTCCCGGCGCTCCGCCTCCATCTGCTGGCGCTGCTGCTCCAGCTGGGAGAGGATGTCCTCAAACTGGATGTTCTGGCTGTCCATCCGCTCCATGGCGTGGTCGATGACGTGCTCCGGCAGGCCCAGCCGTCGGGAGATGGCAAAGGCGTTGGACTTCCCCGGCAGGCCGATGAGCAGCCGGTAGGTGGGCTGGAGGGTCTCCACATCGAACTCGCAGGAGGCATTCTGAACACCAGGCGTTGTCATGGCGTACTGTTTCAACTCCGCGTAATGGGTAGTGGCGATCAGCCTGGCCCCCAGGGCCCGGGATTCCTCGATGATGGCCACGGCCAGGGCCGCGCCCTCCACGGGGTCGGTGCCCGCCCCCAGTTCGTCGTAGAGGAGCAGCGTCCGGTCGTCCGCCTCCTCCAGAATCTTCACCACGTTGGTGATGTGGGAGGAGAAGGTGGAGAGGGACTGCTCGATGGACTGCTCGTCCCCGATGTCGGCCAGCACCTCCCGGTACACGGCGAAGGTGCTGCCGTCCGACACCGGCAGATGGAGGCCGCACTGGGCCATCAGGGTCAGCAGCCCCGCCGTTTTCAGCGTCACCGTCTTGCCGCCGGTGTTGGGTCCGGTGATGACCAGGGTGTCAAAGTCGCTGCCCAGCCGCAGGTCGATGGGCACCGCCGTCTTGGGGTCCAGCAGGGGGTGCCGCGCCATTTGGAAGGAGAAGCTGCCGTCCTCGCTGAGCTTCGGCTCCATGCCCCACATCCGGGTGCTGAGCTTGGCCCGGGCGAAAATCACGTCCAACTCCACCAGAAGCTGGTAGTCCAGCAAAATATCCCCCTGGAAGGAGGCGGCCTCGGCGGAGAGGGCCGCCAGGATGCGGGCAATCTCCACCTCCTCCCTGGTCAGCAGCTCCCGCAGCTCATTGTTGGCCTGGACCGCCGCCATAGGTTCGATAAAGTAGGTGGAGCCGGTGGCGGACACATCGTGTACCAGCCCCGGCACGCTGCTCTTAAACTCCGCCTTCACCGGCACCACGAACCGGTCCTGCCGGATGGTGATGATGGGCTCCTGCAGGTACTTGGCCGCGCTGGAGGAGATCAGCCGCTGCAAGACCTCCCGGGCCTTGCCGGTGCTGAGGCGGATGTGGCGGCGGATATCCGCCAGCTCCGGGCTGGCGTTGTCGGCAATCTCCTCCTCGGAGAGGATTGCGCCGTAAATCTTGTCCTCCAGGTAGCGGTTCACCCGCAGGGAGCGGAATGTACCGTCCAGCACCGTGGGATTCTCCCCCACGCCGTCATAGGCGGCCACCTCCCGGGCGGTGCGCAGCACCGCCGCGATGTCCAGCAGCTCCCGGGGGTTCAGGCTGCCCCCCAGGTCTGCCCGCTGCAGGGAGGCCGCCACCGGCGCCACGTTGGCCAGGGCCGGCGGGCCGTTCAGGTCCATCATGTTCCGGGCCGCCGTGGTCTCCGCCTGGAGGCGCAGCACCTCCGCCTCCTCCACCGAGGGGCGCAGGGCGCGGCACCGCTCCTTGCCGTCGGTGCTGACCGCCTGGGCCGCCAGCAGCTCCAGCACGCTGGGCAGCTCCAGCGTGCGGATGGATTTTTCAAATAAGTCTGTCATACCTCTTTTTCCTCGTGTGCGCCCGGATAGTACAATATAACGCTCGTTTTCTCTACGATATTGTCTCATCCTCCGGGGCGACCTGCCGATAAAATTCTAATGTACGAAAGCTGCGCTCCATCTGCGCCAGCAGGAAGGACTCGCAGGCCCGACTCATCCGGGCCTGGGCCTCCGGGCTGAGCCGGTAGGAGAACAGCTTTTTCTTCTCACAGTCCGCCACATGGCGCATGGCGGCCAGGGAGGCCCCGTCCAACGCCACAGACACCCCGTCCTCCATGGGCAGGGGGCAGCGCCTGCAATGGAGCAGACCGGAGCGGAGCTGGAGGGCCGGTTCCTCCGGCTGCTCCCGCCCGCAGACCGCGCAGCGCTCCAGCAGGGGCCGGTAGCCGGAAAGGCACATGGCCCGCAGCTCAAAGGTGGCCTTCACCAGGGGCAGGGGCCGGTCCGTGGCCTCCATCACATAGAGGCTGTTCAGCAGAAGGGCCAGCATCCCCTCGTTGGGGACGCCCTCCTCCGTCAGAAGCTCGGTCAGCTCCGCAAAGTAGCTGCCCAGGGCCAGCCGCTCCAGGTCGCTGCGCACCCGGCGGAACTCCCGCTCCGTGGCGGCCTCGGACAGCGTCCAATGGCCCCGGTACTCGCTGAGGGTCATCTCCGACCAGATCAGCAGCTGGGCGGCGGCGGAGACGCCGCCGCCCTTCTTCCGGCTTCCCCGGGCAGCCACCGTCATTTGACCGTTTTTATCGGTCAAAACGGTCAATATCTTGTCCGACTCCTTGTACGCAACCTCTCTCAGTACGATTCCGTGTACGACCTGCCGCATACCCTTCCACCCTTTCCGTCTGCTTGGCATACAGATAGGCCTCCGGCAAGCCGGTGGCCAGGAACAGCCTCCAGCTTTGCTGCGCATCCAGCATAGTAACCCCTCCCGCTGCCGTTAGGATGTGCAGAAGGGAAGCGGCCTATGGCTGGAAACTTTTGTGACGGCCGACGGCGTCACTCGTCCCGATAGCCGAAGTTCTGGACGGCCATTAGGTCATCCCGCCAGTTCTCCTTCACCTTCACCCAGGTGGTCAGGAACACCTTCGTACCCATGAACCGCTCCATGTCAATGCGGGCGGAGGTGGAGATGCGCTTGAGCATATCCCCGTGCTTGCCGATGATGATGCCCTTGTGGTTGGCCTTTTCGCAGTAGATGGTGGCCTCGCAGTCGATGATGCCGCTGTCCCGCTCGGAGAATTTCGTGATTTCCACCGCGGTGCCGTGGGGGATCTCCTGGTTCAGGTTGATCAGCATCTTCTCCCGCAGAATCTCCGCCATGACCTGCTTCTCCGGCTGATCGGTGGTCATGTCCTGGGGGAACAGCTCCGGCCCCTCTGGCAGGAACCGCTCCAGCACCTGGAGCAGCTCGTCCACCCCGTCCCGCTTCAACGCGGAGATGGGGACGATGTCCGCAAAGTCATGGAGCGCCTGATAGGCGGCGATGACCTCCAGCACCTTCTCCTTCTGCTCCAGGGTGTCCACCTTGTTGATGACCAGCACGGCGGGTACGCCGATGGCCTGGATGCGGCGAATCAGCTCCCGCTCCTGCTCCCCCGGCGTGGGCACCGGCTCCACCACCAGCACGGCCGCATCCACATCGTTGATGGAGGCCCGAACGACCCCCTCCATATACTCGCCCAGGCGGTTCCGGGCCTTGTTCAGGCCCGGCGTGTCGGTAAAGACGAACTGCCTGTCCCCTTTGGTGACGATGCCGCAAATGCGGTTCCGGGTGGTCTGGGGCTTGTGGCTGACGATGGCGATTTTCTCCCCCACCAGCGCGTTCAATAGGGTGGACTTGCCCACGTTGGGCCGACCGACAATGGTGATGATACCTGACTTTTTGATTTCCATAGCGTTATGATTCCCTGCTCTTTCGTTTGCTGCGCTTCGCGGCCCGGCGCTCCGCCTTCACCTCTTCGTCGGTGCGGATGCGTACGTTGGCGTCCAGCAGCTCCCGCAGCGCCTTGCGCTGCTTCATGTTGAATTGCTTCTTCGGCACCACGATGGGGTTGCCGGTGACATCCAGGCAGAAGAAGTCGTTCTCCTCCCACCAGTTGGTGACGGTGTCCCACTCAAAGACCCCGTCCTCCCCGTCGTAAGCGGCGTGAATGCCGTCCTCCGCGAAGTCATAATACCAATGGGTGCCCAGGCTCTTGCGCAGCTTGACGGTGGCGTTCTTCATGGGGTCGGTGTTGGCGTAGAACAGCACCGTACCGCTCATCACCACCAGCATAATCGCCACCAGGGGGTTGCCGTCCAAATCGTCCGACCTCCCGCTGTCAAACCAGGACCAGAGATACCAGACCGCCATTCCCAGCAGCACCACGGCCAGCAGGTTCAGGAGCAGGCGGCGGTGGGGGTACTTGCCGTTCTCCCGCTCCACGGAGATCTCCGCCAGCTTCTTTACCACCGCCTCGTCAATGACGGTTTCCGAATGTATGGTCATTGCTCCGCTCCTTTTTTACAGCCGACAGTCGGAGACGTGCTCCAGCATCAGCAGCTCCACGGTGTTGCGCTCGCTCTCCGTCAGGTTGGCCGCCTTCACCACCACGTCGCTGTTCTTCACCTCAAGGACGTAGTAGCCCTCCTCCAGCCACGCTTTGGCCACGGTACTCCAGGCGATGCAGGCGTCGGAGAGGCTGGGGCCTACATGGATGCCGTCCTCGGCAAAGGTGTAAGCCCAAACCTGCCCCTTGGACCGCGCCAGCCGCTTGCGGGCGCTGCGCTCGCTGCTGTTCCAATAGGACTGGAACAGCAGCAGCGTCACCACCCACAGTATGAAACCTACCACGTCCTGCTGGTTCAGCAGGCAAACCGTGGCCACCGTCGCTGAGGCGATGATGCCGATCAGCAGGTTCCGCCGGGTGCTCTTCTTCGCCTGACGCATCTGTACCATTATAATGAAGTCCAGCAGCAGGTCGTCAATTTCCGTCTTGGTGGTAACGGCCAGGGGGGCGGGTTCCTCATCCTCATATTCGTACTCGTCCTCGTCCTCCTCATCGTCGTCCTCATCGTCCCCGTCGTCTGCCAGCGCTTCCCCGGCTCCGGTCTCCGTCAGGGCCTGTCCGGCCTCCTCCGGCGCGTCCTCCTCGGTCAGCGCTTCCGTTTCCGCTTCCGCTTCCAGTTCCGTCTCCACGGCGGCCTGCTCCAGCTGGGATTCGTCCTTCTGCATTGTTTCCTTGTCCATGATAATAGTCCTTTCGTATGAGATTGCGCACGGTCTGTAGTTATCCTCGCGGGATGCCGATGCTTGCCATGATTGCTTCTTCTCTCTCTCTCATCTGGCGCTTCATGGGGCCGTCGTCCCCGTCCATATGGTCATAGCCCAACAGGTGCAGCACCGAGTGAACGCTGAGGTATCCCAGCTCCCGCTCCACGCTGTGGCCGTACTCCTCCGCCTGGGCCGCCGCCCGCTCATAGGAGATCACCATGTCCCCCAGGGGCAGCAGCTCCGTCTCCGGGTCCAGCTCCGCGTCCTCCTCCGTCGGCGGCGTGCCGGGGGTGAAGTAGAACATGGGGAAGGACAGCACGTCGGTGGGGGCGTCCACCCCCCGCTGCTCCAGGTTGATTTGGTGAATCCCCGCGTCGTCTGTGATGAGCACGTCCACCTCGCAGGGGACGAATACCCGCTCCGCCTCCAGCGCTGCGGTGATGCACCGCTTCAGCAGCCCCTCGTAGGGGAAGCCCTCCACGTCGGAGGACAGCAAAATTTCATGTTCCATCGCGTCTCACCGCTCCTGATGCTTTTTTCGTTCCGTACTGGCCCGCTTCTCGTCCAGCTCGTAGGCCTTGATGATGCGCTGCACCAGGGCGTGGCGCACCACATCCTCACCGGTGAGCCGGCAGATGGCGATGTCCTCCACCCCCCGCAGCACCCGCATGGCCTCCTTCAGGCCGGAGGCCGTCTCCCTGGGCAGGTCGATTTGGGTGATGTCGCCGGTGATGACGATTTTGGAGCCAAAGCCCAGCCGGGTCAGGAACATCTTCATCTGCTCCTTGGAGGTGTTCTGGGCCTCGTCCAGGATGATGAAGCTGTCGTCCAGCGTCCGGCCACGCATATAGGCCAGAGGGGCCACCTCGATGTTCCCCCGCTCCTGGTACTTCTCAAAGGTCTCGCTGCCCAGCATTTCAAACAGGGCGTCATACAGCGGCCGGAGATAGGGGTCCACCTTGCTCTGCAAATCGCCGGGGAGGAAGCCCAGCCGCTCCCCCGCCTCCACCGCCGGGCGGGTCAGGATGATGCGGTTCACCTGCCTGCTCTTGAAGGCGGCCACCGCCGCCGCCACTGCCAGGTAGGTCTTGCCGGTGCCGGCGGGGCCCACCCCCAGGGTGATGGTGTGCTTCATCACCGCCCTTACATAGGCGCTCTGTCCGGCGGTCTTGGCCTTGATGGGCTTGCCGGCGGCGGTGACGCAGATCACGTCCTTCGCCAGCTCGTTCACCTTGTCCTCCTGGCCCGACCGGGCCAGGGAGATCACATAGCGGATGGTCTGCTCATTCAGCGGTTCCCCCCGCTGGAGCAGGCTCAGAAGGCCCTCCAGCGTCTTGACCGCCAGCAGCACCTGCTCCCCTTCGCCGCTGACCTTTAATTCTTCCTCCCGGATGGTGATTTGAACGGAGAGCTCCCGCTCAATCAATCGAATGTTCTCATCAAAGCTGCCAAACAATCCGGCGGCATACTCCATCCGCTCCAGGCTGACCCGCTGTTCTATCAAATGGGTTCACTCCGTTTCCTCCTGCGGCTCTGTCTCTTCCGCCACAGTCTCTTCCTTTGCAATGTCCTCCAGGCAGGACGCCTCCAGCGTCACCGTCAGGGCGTCCCCGTCCTTCGTCACCGTCCAGCTCCTGCCCAGCACCTGCCCATCCCCCAGGATGGCGGTGAGACGGCTTTCCAGCCGGGCTTTCAGGTACCCTTCGGCGGAGGCGGCGGAGACGGCCGCCACTGTCTCGCTGTAGGGCGTCAGCGTCTCCGCCTCCCAGGCCAGGGGGAGGACAATGCCGCCGGGCAGCGTCAGGTGCCACGCTTTTTTTATTTTATCACAGTTCCCCATGGAATTGCTACTGTTTTGACGAAATTTAATGACATTTTTCCCGAGCCGCAGGCTGTAAACGGTTTTGCCGCCCGATGCAACGCCGACTGTGGCCGCCCGGAGGGGCGTTTTCGCCGTCAGGGTACGCTCCGTCAGCGCCCAGACCTCCCCTCGGGCGTGGGTGGTGCTGGTGAAGGTCTGCCCGTCGCTCCACTCCGCCGGTTCGTACACCGACAGGTGGGAGATCAGCGTCTCCCCGGCCAGCACCGCGTCCCCCTCCGCCACAGAGACGCTGCCAGAGAAGGCGTTCACGTCCACGATGACCCCGTCCCGGGCCGCCACCACGTCGGTGGGAGTGTCCTCGTCCCGCACCTCCGGCACCTCCACCGCCTCCCGCACCACCACCTCCGCGTACACCCCGGAGATGTTGATGGCCAGGAAGCTCAGCTCCGGCAGCGCCTCCAGCATCCGGTTGGCCAAATCCCGCTCATTTACCGTCGGCCCATAGGTACCAAAATGAAAGCCCAGCTCCTCCAGTTCGGTCAAAATGACGGAATCCGGCACAGCGTCGTTTCCCGTCACTTTCACCACCAAAATGAAGCGGGACAAGAAAGCCGCCGTCAGGGCGCTGAGGGCCAGCCCGGCCAGCAGCGCGTACCTGCGGCGGAAGGCGCAGAGAAAGACCGGCAGCCCTCCGCCCCCGACGCGCCTGGCGGTGCAGCCCGCCTTTTCAGCCAGGCGTCCGGCGCGGCGCACATCCCACAGGGCCACCGTCAAACGCAAAGCCGTTTGGGAGCATACTTCCACCTTCCAAAATCCTAACCCCTCCACGCTGCACAGATTTAAAAACCGCTCCGGAAACGGCCCGGAAATCTCCAGCCTTGCGCTCCCCCGCAGGAAATTCACCCACTTTTGCATACGTCACCCACCGTCTTTTTTCGCAGTTTGATTATTCTAATCGGATGTTTTCTATGCTTCCGGTGATAAAAAGGGCGTCCGCGCTCATGGAGCGCAGCTCCAGGTTCTTCCCCTGAATCCGGACCAGGAGCTTCCCGCCGCTGACGCTGATCTCCTCGCTGCCGTAGGCGATGATGCCCCGATGGTTCTCCATCCTCAGCTGGCCGCTGCCGTACAGCTCCAGCACCGGCGTCCCCGGCGCCAGCTCCGGCGGCAGGGAAAGCGCGTCCGCAGTTTGCGCTAAAATTTTCCACCGCTCCCCGCGTGCCATAAAACCGCCCCCTTTCTGTCATCCTATGCGCTGACGGTGGAAATGTTGTCACTCTTCGGGAAAACCGGATTATCGCGGTACCTTTTTCGCGCCTTTGTGCAATTTGCCGGATTCTCGCACACAACTTCTTGTGTTCGTCATTTTTGTCAGCCACAAGATATTGATTTTTTCTGAGAAATCTGCTATGATAGTTGTGTTCTTGCCAGGCGCGCCCCGTCCGGGGCGGCGCGGATGAAACCTGTTTCTCGTGTGGGATGCATCCCCCGCAAAGGCTGCCCTTCTGACCAAGCGCCTCCTCTTGCGCCTCTCCACCCCACGACGGCAGCAGACCGGATATCAAATCAGAAATCAGAAAAAAGGAAAAGAAGGCGTTTACTATGCAAGTAATCAAGAGGGACGGCACCTTTGTGCCCTTCGACCGCACCAAAATCGCGCTGGCCATCCAGAATGCCAACGAGGACGTAGCCCCCGTCTATCGCATCCCCCGGGAAATGGTGGACTACATCACCGATGCCGTCTGTGAGGAGTGCTTCCGGCGGGAGCGCATCCTGGTGGAGGACATTCAGGATATGGTGGAGGAGGAGCTGACCAAGAAGGCCAACTACCACCTGGCCAAGGCCTACATGATTTACCGCTACAAGCGGTCCCTGGCCCGGAAGCAGAACACCACCGACGACTCCATCCTGGAGCTGATTCACAACCAGAACAAGGAGATGGCGGAGGAGAACTCCAATAAGGACACCACCGTGGCCTCCACCCAGCGGGACTACATCGCCGGCATCGTCAGCCGGGACCTGACCCGCCGCGTCCTCCTGCCGGAGAAGATCGCCAAGGCCCACGACGAGGGCGTCCTCCACTTCCACGACGCGGACTATTTCGTGCAGCCCATCTTCAACTGCTGCCTCATCAACATCGGCGATATGCTGGACAACGGCACCATGATGAACGGCAAGCTCATCGAAAGCCCCAAGAGCTTCCAGGTGGCCTGCACCGTCACCACCCAGATCATCGCCTGCGTGGCCTCCAACCAGTACGGCGGCCAGAGCGTGGACATCAGTCACCTGGGCAAGTACCTCCGCCGCAGCCGGGACAAGTTCCGCAAGAAAATCCTCGCCGCAGCCGGGGGCGAGATGGACGAGGCCCTGCTGAACAATTTGGTGGAGGAGCGGCTCCGCACCGAGCTGTCCAACGGCGTCCAGACCATCCAGTACCAGATCAACACCCTGATGACCACCAACGGCCAGAGCCCCTTCGTGACCCTGTTCCTGTACCTGCGGGACGGCGACCCCTACATTGAGGAGAACGCCCTCATCATCGAGGAGATTCTGCGCCAGCGGCTGCTGGGCATCAAGAACGAGAGCGGCGTTTACGTCACCCCCGCCTTCCCCAAGCTGGTGTATGTGCTGGATGAAAACAACAACCTGAACGGCGGGGCCTATGATTACCTGACGGAACTTGCCATCCGCTGCTCCGCCAAGCGGATGTACCCCGACTACATCTCCGCCAAGAAGATGCGGGAGAACTATGAGGGCAACGTGTTCTCCCCCATGGGCTGCCGCTCCTTCCTGGCTCCCTGGAAGAACGAACAGGGCGAGTATCAGTTCGAGGGACGGTTCAACCAGGGCGTCGTCTCCATCAACCTGCCCCAGATCGGTCTGGCCGTCCACGGCAATATGGACAAGTTCTGGCCGGAGTTCGACCGGCGGCTGGAGCTGTGTAAGGAGGCGCTGATGTGCCGCCACAACGCCCTGAAGGGCGTCACCTCCGACGCCAGCCCCATTCACTGGCAGTACGGCGCCATCGCCCGGCTGGACAAGGGGGAGACCATTGACAAGCTGCTCTATGGCGGCTACTCCTCCATCTCCCTGGGCTACATCGGCCTGTATGAGCTGACCTACCTGATGACCGGCCAGAGCCAGACCACCCCGGAGGGACAGGAATTCGCCCTCCAGGTCATGCAGCATTTGAAGGACTCCGTCATGCGCTGGCGGGCGGAGACCAACATCGGCTTCGCCCTGTACGGCACCCCGGCGGAGAGCCTGTGCTACCGCTTCGCCCGCATCGACCAGGAGAAGTACGGCAACGTCCCCAACGTCACCGATAAGGGCTACTACACCAACTCCTACCATGTGGACGTCCGGGAGGAGATCGACGCCTTCAGCAAGTTCCGCCTGGAGGCCAAGTTCCAGGCCCTGTCCAGCGGCGGCTGCATCAGCTATGCGGAGATCCCCAACATGGCGGACAACCTGACCGCCCTGACCGACCTGGTGAAGTTCATCTACGACAACATTCAGTACGCCGAGTTCAACACCAAGAGCGACTACTGCCAGTGCTGCGGCTACAGCGGAGAGATTCAAATCGTGGAGGACAACAATGGCGAGCTGGTCTGGGAGTGCCCCTGCTGCGGCAACCGGGACCACAATAAGATGAACGTGGTGCGCCGCACCTGCGGTTATCTGGGGGAGAACTTCTGGAACGTGGGCAAGACGAAAGAGATCAACAGCCGGGTGCTGCATTTGACCTGAGCCACCGGGGGATGGGAGAGTTATTATGTATTACGCCGCCATCAAAAAGTGCAACATCTCCAACGGCCCCGGCTGCCGCACGGCCCTGTTCGTCTCCGGCTGCACCCGCCACTGCGAGGGCTGCTTCAATGAGGAGGCCTGGGACTTCCACTACGGCCAGCCCTTCACCCCTGCCGTGGAGGAAGAGATCATCGAGAGCCTCCGCCCGGACTACATCCGCGGCCTGAGCCTGCTGGGGGGCGAGCCCTTCGAGCCCGCCAACCAGCCGGCCCTGCTCCCCCTGTTGCGCCGGGTGCGCCGAGAGCTGCCGGACAAGACCATCTGGTGCTACACCGGCTACAACTACGAGAACGACCTCCTCCCCGGCCATGTAGGGGACCCCGCCGTCACCCGGGAGCTGCTGAGCTACCTGGACGTGCTGGTGGACGGGGACTTCCGCCTGGAGGAGAAGAACATCCGCCTCCGGTTCCGGGGCAGCGAAAACCAGAGCATCATTGACGTGCCCCAGAGCCTGGCCCAGGGGGTCGTCGTCCCCTGGGACGGGACGGTCATGCCCTGAATTGCCGGACAAGGCAGGTATTTTCACCTCACGCAGAGCATACCTTTGCGTGAGGTGATTTTTATGTCTGCACGCCGTCCGATGTTCCGCACGCTGACGGTGGCTCTCTGCCTGGCTGGCTTCGCCCTGGCGCTGGTGCTGCGCCCGACGGATGCGGCAGCGGGGGCGAAAACCGGTCTGAACCTCTGCGCGGAGGTGGTGCTGCCCTCCCTGTTCCCCTTCTTCGTGCTGTCTGCGCTGGTAACGGAGCTGGGGCTGGGCGGCGCCCTGGGGCGCTGGTGCGGCCCGGCGATGAGGGCGCTCTTCGGCGTCAGCGGCGGAGGGGCCGCGCCGCTGCTGCTGGGCCTCATCGGAGGATATCCCCTGGGGGCCAGGACGGTGGCCCAGCTCTGCGAGCAGGGGCAGCTCTCCCGGCAGGACGGGGAGCGGCTGCTGCTCTTCTGCAACAACGGCGGCCCCGCCTTCATCCTCAGCGTGGCGGGGGCCAGCGTGCTGGGCAGCGTTCGGGCGGGGTGGCTGCTGCTGGGCGTCCACATCGTCAGCGCCCTGTGCTGCGGCCTGCTGGCGCGCTGGCTGCGGCCGGGAGGGGAACCGGCGGGCGGGGGTCCTGATGTCCCCTCTGCCGGGCGGAGCGTCCGCTTTTCCCAGGCGTTCACCAACGCCATCGGCAGCGCGGTGCAGTCCTCCCTGAACGTCTGCGCCTGCGTGGTGCTGTTCGCGGTGATTCTGCGGCTGGCGCGGCTCTTCGGGCTGCTCCAGCCGGGCATCCGGCTGCTGGAAGGGCTGGGTGTGGACGCCGCCTGCGCCGAGGCCCTGCTGTCCGGCTTGGTGGAGCTGACCAACGGGGTGGCCCTGCTGGAGGGGGCCTCCGTCTATTACGCCGCGCCGGTGGCCGCTTTCCTGCTGGGCTTCGGCGGGCTGTCCATTTTCTGCCAGACCGCCTCCATGCTGGCCGCCAGCGGGCTGTCCCCCCTGTGGTGCCTGAAGGGGCAGCTGCTCCACGGCTGCATCTCCTTTGTGCTGGCCGCGGCGGCGGTGCAGCTGTTCCCCTGGGCGGTCAGCACGATGACTTCCGCCGCCGCTGTGACCGGAGGGTACTCCGCCAACCTCCTGCCGCCCCTGCTGGGATTGGGGGCCTGGTGCGGAATTTTGGGGATCGCCGTTCTTTTTCGGAAAAGAGGTAGCTTTTTTCGGAAAAAAGCGGTATGATAGAGGAAATGTAACCAGTTCCAGAGAAAGAGAGGCCCTTTGCCATGCTGTTTCGCAAAGACATTGAACCGCGCTGCCAATACTGCGCGAAGGGAGAGCCGCTGAAGGACGGGCAAATCGCCTGCACCAAGAAGGGGATCGTCTCCCCCGGCTATCACTGCTTCCGCTTTCAGTACGACCCGCTGAAGCGGGTGCCGTCCCAACCGGCAGTTCCTGATTTTTCCAAATTTTCCGACGAAGATTTTACTCTCTGAGCTTCCACAGGCATTTTTCCCGCAGAACGGGGCAAAGTAACGGTGTACAAACCGTGCCACCGCGCGGAAACGAGGGAGGATTTGCCATGTTGGATAAAACCGCTTTGACCCTGGCCATTATCGGCGGGCTGAACTGGGGGCTGATCGGCCTGTTCCGGTTCGACCTGGTGGCCTGGCTGTTCGGCGGCTCCGGAACCGTGCTCAGCCGCCTGGTGTATGGGCTGGTAGGGCTGGCCGCGATTTGGTGCATCTCGCTGCTCTTCCGGGACAACGATACCGTTCGGCAGGAACACGCCACCTGATTTTCACCGCCGGGCTTTGCCGGCAAACCGCTGCGCACCTTCGCTGGTGCGCAGTTTTTTTTGCGCTTCCCCCTTGACAGGATACCCCCGGAGGGTATATACTGCTGTTGTACCGAGAAATACCCCCAAGGGGTATCCGATAGAAAGGAGTTGACCCACGTGGAGGAGCATTGCTGCTGCGAGCGCAAAAAGGAGCGCTCCCCGGAGGAGCACCGGGACCTGACCAACCGCCTGAGCCGCATCGAGGGTCAGGTGCGGGGGCTGAAACGGATGGTGGACGAGGACTGCTACTGCGTGGACATCCTGACCCAGGTCAGCGCCACCACCGCCGCCCTGAACAGCTTCACCAAAGAGCTGCTGTCCACCCACATCCTCACCTGCGTAGCGGAGGACATCCGGGCCGGCAACGACGAAAAGGTGGAGGAGCTGGTGAAAACCCTGCAAAAGCTGCTGAAATAGAGCGGCATAGGCTAGAAAGGAACCGTTATGAAGCAAAAGTTCAACGTATTCGGCATGAGCTGCGCCGCCTGCCAGTCCCATGTGGAGAAGGCGGTGGGCGGCCTGGAGGGGGTGCAGGAGGCCCCGGTGAACCTGCTGGCCGGGACGATGGTGGTCACCTACGACCCGGACGCGCTGACCCCCCAGGACATCTGCGCCGCCGTGGAGAAGGCAGGCTATCGGGCCACCGTGGCCGGGCAGGAGCAGAGCGGCCGGGCCGCTTCCTCCGCCCAGGCGGAGGCCCAGGCCAGGAAGGAGGAGATGAACAAGGAGCTGCGGTGGATGAAGACCCGTCTCATCATCTCCGTCTGCTTCCTGGTGCCCCTGTTCTACGTCTGTATGGGGCATATGTTCGGCGCGCCGCTGCCCGCCTTCCTGACCGGGGTGGAGAACAGCATGACCTACGCCCTGCTCCAGTTCGTGCTGGTGCTGCCCATCCTGTACGTCAATGACAAGTATTTTAAGGTGGGCTTCCCTGCCCTGTTCCGGCGCGCCCCCAACATGGACTCGCTGGTGGCCTTGGGGGCCGCCGCCTCCCTGCTGTATTCCCTCTACTCCATGTTCGTCATCAGCTGGGCGCTGGGCCACGGCGATTTGGAGCTGGCGGAGGAGTACCACATGAACCACCTCTATCTGGAGAGCGTGGGGATGATTCTGACGCTGGTGACAGTAGGGAAGTTCCTGGAGACCCGCAGCAAGGGCAAGACCAGCCAGGCCATGGAGCGGCTGATGGACCTGGCTCCCAAGACCGCCACCCGGCTGGAGGACGGCGCGGAGCGCGTCGTCCCGGTGGAGGAGGTGCAGCCGGGGGACACCCTGCTGGTGCGCCCCGGCGAGGCCATCCCGGTGGACGGCGTAGTGCTGACCGGCGCCTCCGCCGTGGACGAGAGCGCCCTGACCGGGGAGTCCATCCCCGTGGAGAAGGCCGTTGGCGACAGCGTCTCCGCCGCCACCATCAACAGGAACGGCTCCTTCACCTTCCGGGCCACCCGGGTGGGGGAGGACACCACCCTGTCCCAGATCATTCATCTGGTAGAGGACGCCTCCGCCAGCAAGGCCCCCATCGCCAAGCTGGCCGACAAGGTGGCGGGGGTGTTCGTGCCGGTGGTGCTGTGCATCTCCCTGGTCACCTTCGTGGTGTGGATGCTGGTTTCCGGCAGCGTCTCCAGCGCGCTGACCTCCGCCGTGGCCGTGCTGGTGATCTCCTGCCCCTGCGCCCTGGGGCTGGCCACCCCAGTGGCCATCATGGTGGGCACTGGCAAGGGGGCGGAGCTGGGCGTACTGTTCAAATCCGCCGAGGCGCTGGAATCTCTTCACGACGTCAACACCGTGGTGGTGGACAAAACCGGTACCCTGACCGAGGGCAAGCCTGTAGTCACCGACCTGGTCCCGGCGGAGGGCGTCTCTGAGGCGCGGCTGCTCCAGCTGGCCGCCTCGCTGGAGGCCCCGTCGGAGCATCCCCTGGCGGAGGCCATCGTCCGGGCCGCCAAAGAGCGGGGCGTCGCAACGCTGCCGGTAGAGGACTTCTCCGCCCAGCCGGGGCGGGGCCTGCGGGCTACCCTGGAGGGCAAGCGCTACCTGGCGGGCAATCAGGCGCTGATGGAGGCGGAGGGCGTCGCCGTCCCAGCCGGGGCGGGAGACGTCCTGGCGGAGGCCGGAAAGACCCCGCTGTACTTCGCCGCCGACGGCCAGCTCCTGGGCATCATCGCCGTGGCGGACGTGCCCCGCAGCGACAGCAAGGCCGCCGTGGACGCCTTCCGTGATTTGGGGGTGGACGTGGTCATGCTCACCGGCGACAATCAGCGCACCGCCGCCGCCGTGGCGAAAACCCTGGGCATCTCCTCCTTCATCGCCGGAGTGCTGCCCACTGAGAAGGAAGCAAAGATCTCCGCCCTCCAGCAGGAGGGCCGCAAGGTGGCCATGGTGGGGGACGGCATCAACGACGCCCCCGCCCTGACCCGGGCGGACGTGGGCATCGCCATCGGCGCGGGCACCGACGTTGCCCTGGAATCCGCCGACGTGGTGCTGATGAAGAGCAGCCTGTTTGACGCCGTCACCGCCATGGAGCTGAGCCGGGCCACCATCCGCAACATCAAGCAGGACCTGTTCTGGGCCTTTTGCTACAACTGCATAGGCATCCCCCTGGCCGCCGGGGTGTTCTACCCCATCCTGGGCTGGCAGCTCAGCCCCATCTTCGGCGCGGCGGCCATGAGTTTAAGCTCCGTCTCCGTGGTGTCCAACGCCCTGCGGCTGCGGTTCTTCAGGCCGAAGCACAGCGCCCCCGCCGCTGCCCTGTCAACTGCCGCGCCCGCAGCGCCGGAGGAACCCCCAGCCTGTCCCCTGTCCGCGCCCCAGAATGACGGGGAGACCCGTGTGCTTGCCGTCAACGGCATGATGTGCCAGCACTGCACCCGCCGGGTGGAGGAGGCGCTGACCGCGCTGCCGGAGGTGCGCTCCGCCAAAGCCGACCTGGAGGCCCACAGCGTCACCATCACCCTGAACGCGACCGTGGCAGATGAGGCACTGGCCGCCGCCGTGACGGAGGCCGGCTATGAGCCGGGTGAATGTACTGTCCCCACTCCCAGGAGTGAATCAGATAGGAAAGAAAACGAGGTGAACACAATGACAAAGGTACTGACTGTAGAGGGCATGATGTGCGCCCACTGCAAGGCCAACGTGGAGAAGGCCCTGTCCGCCGTGGCGGGTGTGACCTCCGCAGTGGTCGATCTGGAGGCCAAGACCGCCACCGTCATCCTGGACGTCCCCGTGGCGGACGAGGTGCTGACCGCCGCCGTCACCGACGCGGGCTATGAAGTCAAGGGCGTGCAGTAAGGCGGCCGCCGAAAGAGCGCAAAATGCTCCCCTTATGAGAAGTCTCATAAGGGGAGCATTGCTTTTTTTGCATTTTCGCGTATTACAGCGCCTGCTTCAGCGCCTGGGCGATCTGGTCAGGGCAGGAGGTGGACTTAAAGCCACAGCGGATGCCCTCCATCCGGGAGATGGCGTCCTCCACCTTCATCCCCTTCACCAGGGCGGAAATGCCCTTCAGGTTGCCGTTGCAGCCGCCGATGACCTCCAAATTCTGGATAACGCCGTCTTCCACGTCAATATTCATCTGACGGGAGCAAACGCCCTTGGGCTGATAACTGATTCTCATACTGCTTCACCTGCCCTTCCTCTGTGCTGCGGGCCGCCTCTGCCTGGCTCTCCTGCCGACGAAGGCAGGGCGCGCAAACACCGTAATAAATCAATTCATGGTGATGTACCTGATGGCCATACTGCCGAACCACGGCGGCCTCCGTCTCGCTGGCCTCGGCCTCGTCTAAAAACAAATCCGTGACCTTGCCGCACTGCTGACAGCAGAAATGGGCGTGCTCCGACAGGTTCCCGTCATACCGCTCCACCGGGAAGGGCAGCCGCCGCACCCGCCCGTCCTCACAGAGGAGGCTCAGGTTGCGGTAGACCGTGCCAAGGCCCAGATGGGGCGCCTGGGGCTTTAGCTGGGCGTAAATCATCTCTGCCGTGGGATGCTCCGTCGTCCCGCACAGGTATTCGTAAATCAGTTCCCGCTGTCTGGAATAGCGCCTGGCATTCATGGGTCCCCTTACACACTCCTACTCAAACTGTCTTAGGGTTATGATAGCACCTTTTTGGATAAATTGCAAGGAAAGCTTTGTCAGGTTTATTCGTCCGGCCAGCGCACAGACTAACACAGTCTGCAAAGGACAAGGGAACCTCTGAATAAATGAACGAGAGCGAATTGCGAGGAAATTTGCGTCTGCGACTCGCATGGCCTGCGGCCATTGCTCCCTGCATTCGCGCATAAGAGGAATCGGCCATTCGGCCTGCGCTTCAGAAAAAGGCGCAAAAGCGCGGGCATACCCCTTAAGGGGAATCCTGACGGATTTCAAGATTTTGCAACGCATTTATGACGGAAATTTACCGCAAGGCGCCGAAGTTAATTTGTTCAGAGGTTCCCCAATTTTCATGTTTGGAGGAACGAGTATGAGAGCAACCATTCTTGCGCTGGCATTGACGCTGGCCTTGGCGCTGACCGGCTGCGGCAGCAGAACCAGCGACCGAAACGGCGCCGGCGACACGTCCGCCACGGTGACGGACAGCGGGGACGACACCGCCCAAAACGACACCCAGACCGGCAGCGACGCTGACAACGCCGGTACCGGCGAGTACGCCGCAGACGCCGACGGCCAGGTGGACGAGGGCACCACATCGGGTACAGACCGGGCCGATGATGATGCCGGGGACGCCCTGGACGAGGCCGGAGACGCCGTAGGCGACGTGGCACGGGGCGCGGGCGACATCGTAGACGACGCCGGGGACGCCATCGGCGACGCGGCCCAGGATGCCGCCGACGCGGTGGAGGATGCCACCGGCAGCAGGGAGCAGGGCACCGTCAGCTCCACCACCCCTGCCAGGGGCTGACCCCTCCGGGGGTCCACCCGCTGACAAAACAGGCTGTCCGCCGAAGCCTCGGCGGGCAGCCTTCCTGCTGTTTTGGGGTTGTTATGAACGGCCGGGTTACACCAGCTTCCTGCGGGGCTTCAGCCCGAAGGACACCTCGATGGCGGTATCCACCAGCTTCATCTGCTCCTCCCCCAGGCGGCCCATCCGCTCCCGCAGGCGGCGCTTATCCAGGGTGCGCACCTGCTCCAGCAGGACGACGGAATCCCTGGTCAGGCCGCAGTCCTGGTCGATCAGCTCGATGTGGGTGGGCAGCTTCGCCTTGTTCATCTGGCTGGTGATGGCCGCCGCGATCACTGTGGGGCTGTGCCGGTTCCCCATGTCGTTCTGAATGATGAGCACCGGCCGCACGCCGCCCTGCTCGCTGCCCACAACGGGACTCAGGTCGGCATAGAAAATGTCTCCTCGTCTTACACTGCTGTCCAATTTGTTCACGCTCCGTGGTACAGGCGGACGGCAGGCCGTCCGCAGATTCAGGTTCCCCTGCCACATACGCGCAGCGCTTTATGTAACAGGGGTACTTACATTGTCCCACCCTTTGGCCGGAAATATACCGGCCGGGACGGGCGGAACTGCCACATTCTATGCCGCAACTTTCGACAGAGAAACCGCCGCCAGACGCTTGCAGCATCCGGCGGCGGGACAGCGTGATTCAGTTGTGTTCACTCCACATAGACGCGGGGGACGCGGGGGGCGATGTCGCACAGCATCTCGTAGGAGATGGTGCCCACCGTGTCGGATTTTTCCGTCAGGGGCAGCGCCTCCCCAAAGACAGTGACCTCGTCCCCCACCTTCGTCTCCGGCAAGTCGGTGACGTCGATCATGCACATATCCATGCACACCCGTCCGATTTGCTGCACCCGTTGGCCGCGGAGCAAAAACTCCTGCCGAGAGGACAGCAACCGGAACAGCCCGTCCCCGTAGCCCACAGGCACCACCGCCACCAGGCTGTCCCGCGCCAGGGTGTAGGTGCGGCCATAGGAGATGCAGCTGCCCGCAGGCATAGCCTTCACCGAGGCGATGCGGCTTTTCAGCTCCATCACCGGGCGCACGTCCACCTTGCCGTCACAGGCGTGGTCGGGGGAGTAGCCGAAGAGGAGGATGCCGGGGCGCACCATATCATAGTGCACCTCCGGGTAGTTCAGGGTGGCCGCACCGGCGCAGCAGGTGCGGATGGGGAAGGTGCGGCCCATAGCGGCCAGCTTCGCCAGAAGGGCGTTGTACCGTTCGATTTGCAGCCTGGAATAGGCGGGGCAGGTGTCCGCGTCAGAGAAGTGCTGCATCAGCCCCACCGGCTCCAGGCCGGGGAGGCGGCAGATCTCCTCTGCCTCCGCCGCAGCCCGGTCAATGGTGTCCTCCTGGCACAGGAGGCCCAGGCGGCCCATGCCGGTGTCACACTGGAGGAAGCACTTCAGCCGCCCGCCCGCGGACAGAGCCTGGTTGGAGTGCTCCCTGGCCAGGTCCACGTCGTACACCGCCTGGGTCAGGTCGTACCGGAGCAGCTCGGCTGTGTAGGCGGTGGGGGTGTAGCCTAGAATCAGGATGGGGCGGGTCAGCCCCGCCTCCCGCAGCTCCACGGCCTCGTCCAGGCAGGCCACCAGCAGATAGTCCGCCCCCAGCGCCTCCAGCTTCCGCCCTACGGCCACCGCCCCGTGGCCGTAGGCGTTGGCCTTCACCAGCCCGGCGAACCGGCTGTGGGGGGCCAGCGCCCGCAGGTTGTGATAATTTCCCGCCAGGCGGTCCAGGTGAATCTCCGCCCAGGTGCGCTTTGTCTCATTCGTCATGGCGAATCCCTCTTTTCTTCCGGTTCCTGCGGCGGCGCAAACGCTCAGACTGCCTGAGCGTCCTCCCGGCGCAGCTGCTCCTGGTGATATTGCAGAGTGTACAGCTGATAGTACCGGCCATGCCGGGCCAGCAGTTCCTGATGGGTGCCCTGCTCCAGAATCTCACCGTGGGACAGGACAATGATATTATCCGCGTGCTGAATGGTGGACAGCCGGTGGGCCACGATGAGCATGGTGCCCACGCTCCGCATCTTTTCCAGGGAGTCCTGAATCAGCAGCTCGGTCTCCGTGTCGATGTTGGCGGTGGCCTCGTCCAGAATCATAATGTCCGGCTTGTGGATGATGGTGCGGGCAAAGCTCAGGAGCTGCCGCTGGCCTGCGGAGAAGTTGTTGCCCCGCTCCCGCACAGGCTCGTCCAGGCCGCCCTCCAGCCGGTCGATGAAGTGGTCGGCGTTCACATAGCGGCAGACCTCCATGACCTCCTCATCGGAGATGCCCTCCTCCCGCAGGAGGATGTTGCTGCGGATGGTGCCGGAGAACAGGAACACGTCCTGGAGCATCTGCCCGAAGTGGCGGCGGAGAGAGGCCAGCTTGATGGTGCGGATGTCTATGCCGTCCAGGAGAATTTGCCCCTTCTGCACCTCGTAGTTCCGGCAGAGGAGGGACAGAATGGTGGTCTTGCCGGAGCCGGTGGAGCCCACAAAGGCCACCGTATCCCTGGCGTTCACATGGAAGGAGACCCCTTTCAGCACCCACTCGCCGGGGACGTAGGCGAACCAAACGTCCCGGAACTCGATCTCGCCCCGCACCTCTGTCAACTCGATGGCGTCCGGCGCGTCCACAATGGAGGGCTGGATGTCCATGACGGAAAAGACCTTCTCTGCCGAGGCGAAGGCGGACTGGAGGGAGTTGAACTGCTCCGCCAGGTTCTGGATGGGGTTGTAGAACTTGGAGATGTACATATAAAAGGTGACGCAGGTGCTGCTGGTGATGGTCTGGCCCAGGAAGGAGGCCCCGTCCAGATACCCCTTGCCCCCCAGGTACAGCAGGCACAGGATGGAGCTGATGTAGAGCATATAGACCAGGGGACGGAAAATGCCGAACACGAAGATTTGCCGCTGCTTCGCCCGGCCCAGCAGGTTGCTCTTCTCCCGGAACTCCTCCATCTTCTCCGCCTCCCGATTGAATACCTGGGTGATTTTGATGCCGGACAGGTTCTCGGAGAGGTAGGTGTTGATGTCGGTGGTTCGGTCCTTGACCCGTCGGTAGGCCTGGCGGGAGAACTGCCGGAAAATCACGGTGAACAGCAGGATGAAGGGCACGAAGCACAGCACCATCAGCGTCAGCTCATAGTTGACCCACAGCATGGCCGCCAGCACCCCCACGATGACGAACAGGTTCTTCACCAGGTTTGCCAGCAGGTTGGTGAACATCAGGGAGATGGCGTTGGTGTCATTGGTGATTCTGGTCACCAGCTTCCCCACAGGAATCTCGTTCAGCTGCTTGTGGGACAGGGACTCGATGTGGACGAACAAATCCTCCCGAACGTGGGAGATGATGCGCTGCCCGGTCTTTTGCAACACGATGGCCTGGATATAGCTGCACACCATGGAAACCACCAGGATGCTGGCATAGAGGGCCACGGCGCTGAACAGCTGCCGCAGGGCAAAGTCCCCCACAATCAGCTCCTCGATCCAGCCGATGATCAGGGGGGAGGCGATGTCATAGGCAATGGAGAACAGCATGACGAAGCCCACCAGCAGGAACTGCTTCCAGTAGGGTTTCGCGTAGACCAGCAGGCGGCGGATGATCTCTCCGTCCTTCATGTTGCGGTCAAAGCCTACGGCGGACTGTTTGTCCTTCATCAGGGCATAGGCTACGCTGAGGACGATGGAGAACAGGCCGACAACGGCCCCCACCACCAGCAGGGGGTAATATTCACGCATGGTCTGCCCCTCCTTCCTCCTCAAGCCGCTGCAGGTCCACCATTTTCCGGTAGGCGGCGCACCCGGCGTACAGCTCCTCGTGGGAGCCCACCGCCAGCACTGCGCCATCCTCCAGCAGAATGAGCTTGTCCAGCTTCTCCACGGTGGAGATGCGGTGGGCAATCAGGATGGTGGTGCGCCCGGCCCGGCTGGTGTGCAGATGCTCCAGAATCTCCTGCTCCGTCTGGGTGTCCACGGCGGAGACGGAGTCGTCCAGAATCAGGATGGGGGCTTCCTTCAGCAGGGCCCGGGCGATGGAAATGCGCTGCTTCTGTCCGCCGGACACGGTGACGCCCCGCTCCCCCAGCACGGTCTGATAGCCGCCCGGGAAGGCGGTGATGTCCTCATGGACCCCCGCCAGTTTGGCCGCCTGGGCCACCAGTTCGGGGTCCGCCTCATCCTGGGAGAACGCGATGTTCCGGGCGATGGTGTCGGAGAACAGGAAATTGTCCTGGGGCACATAGGCGCAGGCCGCCCGCACGTCATGGATGGGAATGGTGTTGACATCCTTCCCGTCCAGAAAAATGGCGCCGTCCGGCACGTTATAGCTGCGCAGAATCAGGTCCACCAAAGTGGTCTTGCCGGCGCCGGTCTTGCCCACGATGCCCACGCTCTCCCCCGCCCGAATGGTGAAGGAGACATCCCGGAGGGCCGGATACTCTCCGCCGGGGTAGGTGAAGGTCAGGTGGCGGAAAGCGATGTCGCCCCGCAGCGTGTCGACGGGGGTCACGTCGGGACGGTCCACCACGTCCTGCCGGGTGTCCAGCAGCTGTGAGATACGCTTGAGGGACGCCTGCCCCCGGGAGGACTTTTCAATCAGCATGGCCACCGCCATGATGGGCCACACCACCGAGGTGAAGTAGCCGATGAACTCCACCAGCTGCCCGGCGTCAAAGCGGCCGCAGTAAGCCAGGTAGCCGCCGTAGCCCAGAATCACGCAGACCACGGATTCCGTCAGCAGCGTCACCAGGATTTGCAAGAGGGTGGACACCTTGGTGTAGTCCACATTGGTGTCCTCATTCTGCTGGTTCAGCTTTTGGAAGGCCAGCAGCTCCTTCAGCTCCTTCACAAAGGCTTTGACCACGGCAATGCCGGAAAAAGCCTCCTGGGAGAAGTCGGACAGGTCGGAAAAAGCCTGCTGCCGTACCTCCCACCGCGTCACCATGGTCTTGCCCACAATGGTGCCGATGACCAGCAGCAGCGCCATGGGAATCATGGAGAGGCAGGTCAGGACAACGTTCATCCGCCACATCTTATAAATGGCGAGGACGCCCAGCAGCAGGGCGTCAAAGAACATCAGGACGCCGTCGCCAAAGCATTCCTGAATGGTCTCCAGGTCGTTGGTGAACAGGCTCATCAGGTTGCCCACCTTGTTCACCTGGTAGTACTCCTGAGACAGATCCTTGCAGTGGTCAAACATCCGGTTGCGCAGGTCCGTCTCCACCCGCACCGCAGAGCCAAAGAAGCAGATCCGCCACAGAAAGCGGCCCACCACCATGGCCAGGATGATGAAAATCATGGGCAGGCAAATCTCGTCCAGCAGGAAATCCAGGTCAAAGGCAACCTGTCCCCCGCCTGCGTCCACATAGCCGGTGTTCATGCCGTTGATTACCATCCGGTATAATTCCGGGATTTTGAGCTGGAAATAGTCCACCAGCACCAGGGCCAGCACGCCCAGGAGCAAAAAGCCCGCGTTGCGGAAATAGTACCGGTTGACGTGCTTTCCAAATATCATCGCGGATACCTCCTCTTTCCCTTGCGGCGCTGCTGCCGCTTCGCTCCGACAGCAGCGCCGCATATCCGCTTATTTTAGCACGTCTTTCGATTGCAGTCAACTGTCAGATGGGGCGTAGGTGATGGATTTGCCGGTATTGTCGTAGCCGCTGACGCCTGTGCCGGAGCTGTTAATGCACCGGACGGTGTAATAATAGGTAATGCCGCTAACAGCCGTCGTGTCCGTATAGCTGGTGGAGGTCGTATCTCCCAACTTTGTCCAGGAACTGGTGGACGCGG
>JAJPXL010000084.1:0-12902 GCA_021205455.1 Clostridiales bacterium | reverse complement strand
GTATAGCTGGTGGAGGTCGTATCTCCCAACTTTGTCCAGGAACTGGTGGACGCGGTCCTCCGATAAACCCGGTATTTAGTAGCTCCGGAGATAGCGCTCCACTTCACCGTTACACCACCGGAAGCGTTGCTCAGACTGGAAATGACGGGGGTGGACAGGAAGGTGATACTCTTTCCTGTGGCGTCATAGCCGCTCATACCGTCAGCAGTAATAGCCCGCACGGTGTAGGTGTAAGTGTTGCCGCCCTCAACGGTGGTGTCGGTGTAGCTGGTAGAGGTGGTGTCACCCAGCCTCTCCCAAGAGCCGCCGTTGGTCTTTCGATAAACCCGATAGCTTTCTGCGCCGGAGAACGCCTTCCACTCCACTTTCACACCATCGTAAACTGCTGACACCCCAGTCAAAACCGGTGAAATCATAAAGCTGCTTTCCGCCACAGTAGTCGTGCCACTGGAGGTGGTCGCTGTGACTCGACAGGTATAGCTTCCGCCGGACAAGCTTCCTGTAGACACAGTGAAATCCATGGATGCCAACTCATAGCTCTTCCCGTTGGGCTTCACTGTGACGGTCTGCACCGTATTTCCACTGGAATCCAGCACGCTGGCCGTAATTTTGGTGATTTTCTTGCTGCTGGACACAATACCGGAAATGGAGTAAGTAGTTGCGGAAAGGCTGCCGGAGGGCAGGTCCGCATTTGCGATTTTCGGCGTGGAGGAGCTGTAAAACGGGGAGCCGCTCATGGCATAGTCGCAGTCCACATAACCAGAAATACCGCTGACAGTCCCTTCATCGCTGTACTGCCAATAGGTGTAGCTTCCGCTGTAAGTACAGGAAGAACTCCATTGGGCCACCCAGCGGTCCCATTGGTCATAGGTGGAGCTGGTCAGATAAGTCGTCCACCAGCTTTTGTTGGCATAGATGCCCGCTTCGTAACCGGCGCTCTCGATGGCATTGCAAAAGACCTTGGCCATGGCCAGAATCTGCGCATTGGTGCAGGCAGAGGTAATGGAGGAATCCTCCAGATCCAGATAGACCGGAAGGCTGGGGGTGTGACCCTCCAGCAGCCGCAGGACGTGATTTGCCTCGCTCTTTGCCTCAGTGGTAGTTGTGGCATAGGAATAGAGATATATGCCATAGGGAATGCCCAGCTTCTCACAGGCCGCCACATTTTGCTCAAACTTGCTGTCGTCATGGGAGGTCAGGTTACTGCCGTAGCCGCAGCGGATAATGGCAAAGGAGATGCTGCTCCGGGCGCTGTCCCAGTCGATGTCCCCCTGCCATTTGGATACATCTATGCCAAAGGCGACAGAGTCGGAGGCGGTAGCACTGGAGGAGACGATCATAATGCCGTCATTGCTGTCCTCCGTTTCCACTTCAATCGGCTCGCCGTCCTCATAACGCCAGCTGTTCATATCCTCTTCGCTGTTGTCGGATACCAGCAGGCCGTCCAGGTCATAGACCAAATCTTCCTCAGATTCTGAGGCAGCCAGCGCCTGACAGGACAGGCCGCCGCACAGGACAGCTGCGGCCAGCAGTCCGACCAGAGTTTGTTTCCATCGCTTCATAACTGACACTCCTTTTCTATGGGCAGTAAGGTGACTCTCATTCCATTATATAGGGAAAACCGGCAGAAAGCAACCGGTTATTCGGAATATCTGAGATAAAATAGAAGGGAAATCGCCCATTATGCTGAAAAATCAAGGAAATGTCACACGATGGAACATTTTCCCATCGCCGGCAAAAAGTAACCCTCCCAAGATCCAGGTTCAAACCCCATAAAGGTCTGACTCCAAAATCCTGGGAGGGTACTGTGTGCGTTGCCCTAAGGCATTGCTGTTTGGAATGTCTGTTTCAACACAGTTCGAAGGTTTCTTCAAGCACCCGCCTTATTCGGCAGTCTGCTTGATGTAGCCTGTATAGCCGCTGACGCCGGTGGGGTCGCTCTTTGTGCTGCTGGAAATCTTACCGGTGGTGCTGCTCAAGGTGATTTTACCGTAAGGACCCTTGGTGGAATTCTTCACAATCTCCACTTTGATGGAGCCAGAATAGCAATCCCGAATGTCATACACCAGCTTCGCCACATATAGCTGCGCACGGACGCACTTACTGGACTGATTGGTGCCCAGATTGTTATAAGCGGAGGCGGACAGGGAATTCAGATTCTGGGATTTCGTATAGTACTGAGAATGGAACCAACTGCCGGAGCCGGAAATCAGCGTGGCATAAGCATAATAGTATTCCTTATTATTGTTGTCCTCGTCCACGAAGGTGAACCACTTCTTGTGGTGGCTGGAACTGAGGGTATAGGTACCCACCGGCGTATCGCCGTCTTTCTTCGCAGTGGAAACAATGAAGCTATAGTAGGGAATACAATAAGTACCTGTAGCGCTGTCGTACCCCAGCAGGGACGCGTTGTGGGTGCCGATATTCACCACAAGCTTACACTTATTGTATTTATAGGAGGAACCAAAGTAGGCGTACATATTAGTGACCAAATGCCCATCCGACGCAAAGTAATACTTGTAAGTGGTCCCATTGCGCTTAATATAATACCAGCCGGTGACCTTTTGGCCTCCCACATAATAATATGCATAGTTGTTGCTGAACTTCCAGGTACCGGTGAGGCAAACGCCATCCTTGTACTGCGTATTTGCACCCAATGTTACATATCCGCTGCCGCTCATGTAATATTTCGTACCAGAGGAGAGCGTGCCGGTGTACCTGGTATAAACGCCATTGGTCACTGTATACATCACATTGGCGGTGGTCATGTAATAACCGCTATACAGCACACCCTGCACATAAACCCGGCTGCTGCTGAACGTATAGGTTTGCATATCCGCTGAAGAAACATAGGTCTTACCGCTAGCTGCCGTACCACTGTACAAAGCATACCCTGATGTGCTGTCAGTATAATACAGATAACTACTGGTCATGTAATAACCAGTGTAGACCTTGCCAGAGATATAAACAAACCCCGCGGACAGTGTAACCATTCCGGTACCATCTTTATAGTAACTTTTGCCCTTGCTTAAGTTTCCACTATATTTGCTATAAACACCATTGGTAACCTTGTACATGACTCCACCTTTTGTCATGTAATAGCCGGTGTACAACGTACCGTTCCAATAAATGGTGCTGGTGGCCGGATAGGTCTCAAAATCGACAGAGGAAAGATATTGATAGCTAGCAGAAAAGAGTCCACTATAAGTGGCATAACCAGAGGTCGCGTCGGTATAATATAATGTACCGTTGCTGGTCATATAATAACCGGTGTAGACAATACCTGACAGGTAGACTAAACTGACGCTCAGGCTGAGTGTGCCGCTACCATCCTTATAATACTGGGTGCCCTTAATCAAGTTGCCGTTATATTTGCTGTAAACGCCATTGGTGACCTTGTACATGACATTACCTTTTGTCATATAATAGCCGGTGTACAACGTGCCGTTCTTATAAATGGTGCTGGTGGCCTGATGGGTCTCGAAATCGACAGAGGTCACATAGGTGCTGCTGCCAGAGAGGAGCCCGCTATAGGTGGCATAGCCAGAGGTCGCATCAGTATAATATAACGTGCCGTTGCTGGTCATGTAATAGCCAGTGTAGACCGCCCCGCAGAGGTAAACCAGACCAACGCTCGACGTGACCTTTCCAATTCCGGCCTGATAGTAGGTCTTATTCGCAGACAGGTTTCCGCTGTAGGCGCTATAGACGCCATCTGTGACCGTAAACATCAACCCGGCTTCGTCCATATAATAGCCAGTGTAAAGTTTCCCGTCCACATAAAGGTAGCCATCTTCCCCCACATCGCTGCTGGTAATCTCCACCACAGCGCTATCTTCCGAAGCGGCTGCGGCATCGCTTGCACTATCTTCGGAACTGGCTGCCTCGTCGCTTACCGTCTCTTCAGAAGTGGTTTCCGTATTTTCTTCAGAAGTTACAGCGGCAGAACTTACGCTGCTCACTATGGTCACAGTTTCAGTGCCAGTTTCCTCATCGGATTCTGTGCTGTTCTCTGCATCATCTGCTGCCGCATCCGCATCAGCTGTCACCGCCGCCTGAGCGGCAATCTCATCAGAAAAGTCAAAGGGATCCGTATCTGTCGTCCCACTCTCCGTTGCAAAGGCTGTGCAAGTCATAGAAAGCACCATCGCTACAGAAAGCGCTAAGGCGAGTAACCGCCTCGGTATGTAATGTTTCATAAATTGCCTCCCTCGTTTTAGTTCATATACATATTTTACTATACCACTTTCCTCACGGTATGTCAATCATCTTCGCTGCAAATTTCCATAGAAATAATCCGTTTTTTGGCGAATAAACATTAAAATGCACAATAAAATGTTGGCTTTGGCAAATTTATCCCATGGATCCTGCTCCGCTCGTTCTATGGGGTAAGCATAAGGCAGACGGAAAGCGCCCCTCATTGCTTTAAGGAACGATGCGCCGCACGCCAGGTATCTTTTTCAGCAGCGCCACCAGTGCCAGCGCAAGGAGGTAGGTCACAGGAATCCAGATGGTGCGCCATAAAACATTTCGATTCGTGATGCCCCACTGTGCGAGCCAGTTCAGTTCATAATGCATTACAATCTTATGCGTCAAGTAGATACCAAGACTATAGGAGGAGAGTTTCGCCACCCGCTGAGGGGTAACATAAACTCTGGCCAGCACCCGCTCCCAGTCCACCTGCTTTGCCCAAACGAAAACCGCCACAGCTAACATAACTGCAGGGAAATATTGGCAATTGAAAAATAGTGAATTTTTCGTGCCGTCCCGAGTAGAGAGCATAAAAATGGCAACATAACGAATTACTGCTCCGGCAGCGCCACTGATGTACAGACCATAGCGTGTTTTCCTGTTCAAATCACAAGTGGAAAGGTAGTAACCCAAAAAAACATAAATCAAGTAACTGGTAAAGGGAAGCGCGAAATTGCTGTTCCAATCAATGCCTATCAGCTCCGTCAACGGAATCATCGTAGATTGAAGGATGAACATGATGAGAATCACATAACGAAGCGTGGGTCTATGCTTTGGCTCCGTCAGCCAAGATAGGATAGGCATCGATAGATAGATGGAAAAGAGGAGTGGGAAATACCAATAAATGCTCTCCATTTTGTTGTTGAGCATTGTATTAATAACTTCCTGTATACTCCCTGTTTCAAAGGTATATTGCCCTGTTGCGACCTTCCAAATCAGCACAATCGCACTCCAGGCAAAAAATGGGATGACTGTCCGGAAGAAACGCTTCTTAAAAAAGGTCTTTGTGTCATACTTCTCCCGATAATTCATCAGGGTAGCTCCGGTGAGCATCAGGAACACCGGGACGCACCAATAGGCCACAACCTGCACAATCAGCGCAGATTTCCAGGTTAAGCTGTCTGAGTAAGTGTGTACTATGGTATTGTGATGTAGGCTGATAACCGCCAGACAAGCGGCAATATTCAACACATCAAAATAGAGGGTACGCTTTTTCATTGATTCACACCCCTTACATTGCCTGAGTGAACAGAAAAGATTGAGCAATTAATGGCGCAGCTTCGTCAACAGCCCTCTCAGCTTCCGCACCGGCCATGTAACAATCCGCCCAATCCGGAAGGAACTGGATTGCCGCAGCGCGTTCAGCTTTTTCGCCTGCGCCTTATTTTTCTTCTTCAGGTCTGCGTTTTCCTGTTTTAGCGCGGAAAGCTCTTTTTTGAGCCTTTCTTTGTCTTTTTTCAGTTCTTTTTGTTGCTTTTTCAGCTCCTTGATCTGAACGCCCCGATCGAACTTTTCGCCGTAAGTGACTTGCAGCTTGCGGTTGATCTCGGTTTTTTCGGCATAGGCCTTTTGGAGCTTTTGGTTGAGTTCAGACTTTTCGGCATGAGTCTTTTGGAGCTTGTCGTTCAGCAAATTCAACGCATTGATTCTGCCGATTTGCTGATACCGAGTCAAATATTCAAACAGGATACTCTCGTTCCTATCTGCGGGAGGCATATCAGCCGTTCCATTGACAGCCGCCTCAATGAACGTCTTCCATTCCTGTCCAATGTCTACGCTCGCCAGTTCCCGCAGATGCGCATTTCCCTGCGCACCAAGTTGCCGCACTCGCGTCTGGTCGCGCAGCAGGGTAATCGCTTCCTTGGCTAACAAGTCGTACCGCCCCTGCTTGACGGTAACAATACCCCGACCGTCCTGAACATAGGTCAACCATGGCAAATCGTAGGTAATAATCGGAACGGAATGAGCCAGAGCTTCACCGAATGTCAATGGGAAGCCCTCGTACATGGAGGTTCCCACAAGGACCGAAGCATGTCTATAGTAGCGTTCCACATCCAGCGTAAATCCGGTCAGAATTACATTCTCCTGCAGGCCCAGTGTCTCAATCAGCGCACGGATTTGTTCCAGAAGTTTTTCATCACCGTCGCCCACCATGTAGAGCGTTGCGTCCGGCATCTCCTGTACGATCAAATTCATCATGTGGACTGCGTCAAGAGGCTGTTTTTCTTCGGAGATCCGGCCCACCCAAACCAGGGTGTTTGGTTCATAGCCGCTACATTCCGTCTGTTCCGGAGCAAAGGGCAACGGATTCACAATATATCGAACGTTGTTCGAAAAGCATTCCGCGAACTGACGGTCGCAGTCAGAGAGAGTGACAACGCCATCACACAGCTGATATTTGAAGATCATCTCCAATCCATCGCTACCGTTGAATTGGAAAGGCTGACAACAAAAATTGTGTGCGTGGATAACAAAAGCTGTCCTTCTGGAATAGCCTTTGACACACAGCATATCCCATAATGTACAGGGAGCAACCCATGCGCTGGAAATCACAAGATCAATGGGATGCTTGTCTAAAATGCAAGTCCAGGCGTCATACCGCTCTCGATAATCCTCCTTCATTGCTGTCTGAAAATCAGGCAGATATTCTCGCTGAACCCGCTTGTTTAGCGGATAATCCCGTTCACCCGGGCCAACATCTGTAATCAGAATTACATTGTACAGGTAGTTCCCCTGCGAATCCCTCATTTCTGCCCACAGATTGCACAGCTGACTAACCACCCGCTGGGCGCCTCCATTGTGAATCGTGTGGTAATAGGCCGCAATTGTCAAAGGATAGGTAACGTCAACCCTTTCACGCTGAAAACAGGCAACGTCAAGCATTTTTTCTCCGACGGCGTCTCTATTAAACCATTTTAATTCAGCCAATGTGCACAGTATATCCCGGAATCCCCACACATCTACCATGTGCTGGAACCCTTCAGAACTGTATTCTACCGCCACGTTTCTGAACCATTTATTGACCGTTTCTCTGAGGAATCCCTTGTAAATGGTGTCAGTTACACTCTGAAATGTGTCAAGGGCTTCCCCATTTCGTTCCAGAAAACGACACACAGCGGCCCAAATCTCTTTTTGAGTCAGCAGCACATCAAACTTACTCAGGGAAATCTGGTCACTGCCGGTGATACCGACGCCAAAGTTGTAGTGATACAAAACATCCTCAATGCCCATATAGGATTTGGCGTAATAGGCAATGGCGAAAAAGGCATAGAGATCCTGAGCCTTCGGATAATAGCCGTCCTCCAACGCGTAAAACGCCCGGCGGCATAAATCTCCCCGGTAAATCTTATTCCATAGGTTAAAACTAAACTTTTTTCCTCCCAGCAGGCGAATATCAGGTTATCTTCCTCGATTCGCTCCAGCCAGGGGCGTAGCGCCTTCTGATTGGACAGGATACGGGCCTCAGAAACCCCAGCGCAGTTGACCACCAGCGTGTTAAACTGAACGATGTCTGTTCCATAGGTTTCTATGGCTTTTGCTGCGCGCTCACAGGCTTCCGGTACAATGGTATCATCCCCATCCACGAACATGATATACCGACCCGTAGAAGCAGCAACGCCATCCTTGCGGGTTTGGGCGGTACCCAAATTCTCTTCATGCAGAATGGGGACGATTCTGGGATCCCGCTTGGCGTACTCAATTACGGTCTGTCGACTGCTGTCTGTGGAGCCGTCATCCACGCAGATAACCTCAATGTTCTCCAGCGTCTGACTCAAAACGCTGTCCAGACACTGCGCCAGATAGCGCTCTACGTTGTAGACCGGAATAATGACCGACACCACCGGCTGCACCGTTTCCCCCATTTTCTATCTCCTTTCCCGTCTTTCCGGCTGGCTTTACTCCACCGTCGGCCGCCCCACGGAATTATAAACCACGCCGCTGCCCTGGAACGCCTCCAACGGGAAGCAGTTCCGGCCGTCCAGCACGATGGGGTGCTTCATCAGGCTGCGGAAGGTGTCCGCAGAGAGGGCCTTCACATCCGCCCACTCGGTAAAAATCAGGCACAAATCCGCGTCCCGCAGCGCCTCCTCAATGGTGGGGCAGTAGGTGATCTCATCGGGGTAGAACTTCTTATAGTTATTGACGCCCACCGGGTCCCAGGCGTAAATCTCCGCCCCGTCATCCAGCAGGATGGGGATGTTCACCAGAGAGGGGGCCTCCCGCAGGTCGTCCGTCTCCGGCTTGAAGGTCAGGCCCAGCACAGCGATCTTCTTCCCCTCCAGGGATTCGTAGTAGTTCCGGGCCTTCTTCACCAGCAGCAGCTTTTGCCGGTCGTTGACCTCGATGGCGGCCTTGATGGTCTGCATCTCCCGGTCATAGTAGTTGGAGACCCAATGCAGCGCCTTGGTATCCTTGGGGAAGCAGGAGCCGCCGTAACCGATGCCGGCGTTTAGGAACTTGTTGCCGATGCGGGGGTCCAATCCCATGCCTCTGGCCACGTCCTGAATGTTAGCGCCCAGCAGCTCGCAGAGGTTGGCGATTTCGTTGATATAGGAGATTTTCAGCGCCAGGAAATCGTTGGAGGCGTACTTGATCATCTCCGCGCTGCGGCGATTGGTCACCACCATAGGCTGCTCCAGTCCGGCGTAGACCGCCCGCATGACCGCCTCCGCGTGTTTGGACTCCACGCCGATGACGATGCGGCTGGCGTGAAGGGTATCCTTCACTGCCGTGCCCTGGGAGAGGAACTCCGGGTTGGAGGCCAGCTCCACCGCTACGGGGTGGGTCAGCTTCTCCCGCAGGCGCTGCTCCAGCTTGTCATTGGTGCCGATAGGGACGGTGGACTTCACCACCACAATGCAGTCCCGCTCCACGGTGGCGGCAATCTGGTCGATGACCTGCTGCACATAGGTCAGGTTGGCGGAGCCGTCCCGCTTCTCTGGGGTGCCCACGCCGATATAAATCACCTCGGCGTTCCGGTAGGCGGAGGCGTAGTCGGTGGTGAAGGTCAGCCGCTCCATGTTGGCGGCCATCAGCTCCTCCAGCCCCGGCTCGTAGATGGGGGAAACGCCCCTGCGCATGGTTTCCACCTTTTTCTCGTCCACGTCCACACAGGTGACATCGTGGCCCAGGTGGGCCAGCACAACTCCGGTGACCAGCCCTACATAACCCGTTCCGGCAATCGCAATTTTCATAGCTTGTGCTCCTTCTTTCTATACGCGCCTCAGCGCTTCCCGGTAAACAGCCGCTTCAGCTTCCGGGGCAGCCAGGTGACGATGCGGCCCACCTTCCAGATGGTGGACTGCTTGATGGCTTTGTTTTTCTTTTGCAGGGCGTTCTTTTCTCTTTTCAGGCTCCGATTCTGTGCCCGCAGTTCCCGGTTTTCCTCCCGGAGCAGCTGATTTCGAGTTTCAATCCCCTTGCGTCCATTCTGTAAATCTCGAACCTGCCCCTGAAGCCGGGTCTTATCCGCCTGGAGTGCTGCGCTCTGTGCCTTCGCCGCGTCCAGCTCCTCAAACAGAAACTCCTCAGAGGTGGAGGATAAGAGCAGCTGCATCTTCCGGTACTCGCCGGGATGATAGAAGTAGTCCTCCGCATGGGTGGTAATGCCCAGGTCATCCGCCCACTGGGTGGTCAGCTTCTCATAAAGCTTATGATAAGACGGGCCGCGGAGTGTGGTCACGTTCCACAGAGCAAAATGGACGCTGTAGTTCACAAAATCCTGCTCGAACCGGTCGTAGAGGTCCCAGTCCTTCAGCTGCTGCCGCAGGGCGCACAGGGCGTGATAGAAGCAGTCCCAGCTCTTCTCCCGGGTGACGGAAAGGGAGCCGCTGTCCCGGCGGTGATGGGCCAGGACGGCATTCATGGTGGAGATACGCTGGGCCTTGACGATGGCGGAGAACACGAACAGCATATCGTTGGTGGTGCGCTGCTCCTGGAACCGAAGGTGATTCTCCCGGACGAAATCCGCACGGAACACCTTATCCCAGGCCCAGCCCACAAACGCCTTGAAGATGTCCCGCGGAATGTCCACCCCGGCGAAGGGCTGCTCCATGGGAAGGAGGTTATCATTGATGGTGTAGCGGGTGGGGGCAAATTCCCCCGTCGCCTCAAAATACTGGTCGCAGCGGAACACGGTGATATCTGTCCCCAGGGTGTGGGCCCGGTCATAGGCCAGGCGGAGCATATCCGGCTCAAAGAAGTCATCCGCATCCAGGAAGGAGAGATACTCGCCCCTGGCGTACTGCATCCCGTTGTTCCGGGCGGCGCCGGCGCCGCCGTTGGGCTGGGTAATGACCCGCACCCGGAAATCCTTCGCCTCGTACTCCCGCAGGATGTCCAGGGAGCCGTCGGTGGAACCGTCATCCACGCAGATGATTTCAAATTCTGTCTCGTTCCGGCACAGCAGGCTGTCCAGGGTCTGGCGGAGGTACTGCTCCGCGTTGTAGACCGGCATGATGACCGAAACCTTGATCTTCTCATGGTAGGCGTCCGGGTCGGCCAGGATTTCATGGAGCTGCTTCCAGTAGGTGTTGCCCAGCAGCTCCGGATCCATCAGCCCCTGTTCCAAAGCGGGGCGGAACTCGTCACAGATATGGTGCAGATACTCCAGCTGATATTCCGGCGCCAGGCGGCGGTAGGTGACGATAGAGTTAGAGAACTTTTTCACATAAAAGATAGGGGTAAACTTCTCCAGCAGCTCCGGTTCCCTGCTCATCCAGTTCCAGAGATACCGGTACTCATCGGTGACGCAGTACAGCTTTTTCCGGTTGAACATGGAGGAGTTGGGGTTGTCCCGCCGGTTCATATAGAAGGCCCTGTCCAGGAACCAGGCCCGGGCGGCCCGGCAAAAGGTCTGGAACCAGAAGCCGTTGTCCTGATAGGACGCGCCGGGGGTTTCGTTGTGGCGGATATGCCAGCGATTCAGGAAGTCCAGGCTGTAAATGCCGCTCCAGGTGTTCATTTCAAACCTGAAGGTCTGGATATCCTCGCTGGGGTTGACCAGGCGGTTATAGTAGCTCTTGTCGTTGGTCAGGCGGAACCGGGTCTTTTTCAGGGAGCCATCCTTGTTCACCACAAACCGATAGAAATCGGCCTTCACAAAATCCAGCTGATTCTTGTTGGCAGTCCGGTACAGCACCTGGAACATCTTGGGGGGGACAAAATCGTCCGGCTCCAGGATACCCAGGTACTTGCCCCGGGCGGCGTCGATGCCCCGGTTCATAGCCTTGCCGTAACCGCCGTTGGGCCCGTCCAAAATCCGGAACCGCTTGTCAACGTTGGCATACTCCCTGATGATGGCCATGGAGCCGTCGGTGGAACCGTCGTTGACGCAGAGGAACTCCATCTCGTTCAGGGTCTGAACGGACAGGCTGTGCAGGGCTTCGTTCAAATAGTCCTCCACATTGTAGATAGGGAGCACCACCGACACCTTGGGGTTCTCACAGGCCTCCCGCCAGAACAGGACTTCCTTTGATTCCTCTTCTTCCTGCGGCTGGTCCAAATTTCTTTTGGCCTCTCTGAAATACTGTTGGAGCATTTCCGGGTAAAGGCCGGAGTAGTTTTTGACAAATTCCTCCGTCTGCTCCAGGATGGATTCCCCATGAGGAGACTGGAGGTAATAGGTCTTACACCAGGCCAAGCAATCCTGGAACACTCGCTCCATGACGATATGCGCCGCTTCTGAATCGACCTCGTCCTCTGCCATCTGCGCCTGAATCAGCTCAACAGAGCGAAAGAAGCAGGCAAAATGCTGATCCCGCTGTCCCACCAGGGAAACCCCTTCCTCGAGGCGATGTGACGCAATGCGATGCACCACCAGCACATCCCGAGAAAACATCACCCGGGGGGCAGTGGTAATGACATGGTAAAAGAAGGACAGGTCATTGACGCAGAGCAGGTTATTAAATGTGATTCCCCTCTCCAGCAGGAACGTACGGCGGTAAATGCCGCTCCAGGGGGCCACATTGGCCTCGTAAATCGGGCTGCCCTTCTCCAGTGTCAGCAGCCGGTGATAGTCGCCGGTGCGCAGCCTGCGCATGGTGATGGACGGGCGGTCTACGGGGACCTGCCGCACCTCATCATAGGCGACAGCGCCAAACTTCAGGCAGTCCAAATCATACTTGACCGCCTTATTGTAAATCGCCTCATAAGCGTAGTCCAGCACATAGTCATCCGCGTCCAGGAAGTGAAGATATTCGCCGGTGGCCACCGCCATGCCCGCATTGCGGGCCACGCCTGCGTGAAGGTTCTCCTGCCGGAGCAGCCGAACGCGCCCATCCTTTCCGGCGTATTCCTCCATGATGGCAGGGGACTCGTCTGTAGAACCGTCATCCACACAGATGACTTCGATGTCCCGCAGGGACTGATTCAGAACGCTGTCCAGCGTCTGGCGGAGGTAGCGTGCGGCATTGTAAACCGGAATGATAACAGACAGTTTGGGCGTCATATCGATGTGCTCACTTTCTATTTCTATCGTGTCAGAAGGCCGCCGACCGGGATACCCGTCGCCTCCTGCAAATTGTAAGCCTGCTTTTTTGCATACGGATACATCTTAACATAAGATCGGACGATGTGTCAACCGCACCGCCGCCAAAAACAGGGTAACAGCATTTAAAATTAGCCCAAAAGGATAGACAAAGCTGCATCGG
>JAJPXL010000047.1 GCA_021205455.1 Clostridiales bacterium | reverse complement strand
TCTTTTTTATCTTACCATAGTGCGTAACATTTTGCAAGAAGATTCGACATATTTTTTTGAAAAATTGAAGGAGTAGATTATATCCCCGCCGCGGCCTCCCCCGCCGTCATGCCGGAGCACCAGGCCCAGTGCAGGTTATACCCGCCGCAGTCTCCCACGGCGTCCAGTACCCCCCCGGCCAGGTACAGCCCCGGGCAGCGTTTGGAGGCAAAGCGCTCATCCACCTCGCTGAGGAGGACGCCGCCGCCGGTCACCTGGGCCTGGGCCCAGCCCAGCGTCCCGGTGACGGGAAGGAGCCAACCCTTCATGCCGCGGGCCAGCTCCGTAAGCTCCTCCGGGGACAGGCTCCCCGCCGGACGGGAGAGAGGGCCGACGCCGGCAGTCTTCATCACGGCGTAAAGCAGCCGCTTGTGAATCAGCCCCAGCAGGAAGTCCTCCAGCGGCGTTTCCGGGAACCGGCTGCACCGCTCCCGCATCAGCCGCACCAGCGCGTCCTCCTCCCCGCCCGGCAGCAGGTCCACCGAAAGCCAGTATCCCTTCGGGTCGGCGCCCAGGTGGCAGGACAGCTGGAACACCGGTATGCCGGAAAGCCCGTACTCCGTGAATTGCAGCTCCCCCGTCTCCGCCGCCACCGCCTGCCCATCGTGCAGCAGCGTCACGCGGCCCGGGGCCCGGACGCCTTTCAGCCCCTTCCAATGGGGCGCGTCGCAGGTGAGGGGCACCAGGCAGGGGAACAGGGGGGCGTAGCGATGCCCCAGCCGTTTGGCCAGGCCATAGCCGGAGCCGTCCGTCCCCTGTTTGGGGGCGGCCCGGCCGCCGGCGGTCAGAATTACCGCATCCCCCCGGTAGTCCGTCCCGGCCTCCGTCCTGACCTGAAAGCCGGTTTCGTCCCGCAGGATGGCGCTGACCCTGCTGCCGCAGGCCACTCTGATATGGCTCCGCTCCAGCGCCAGCAGCAGCACGTCCACCACCATGGACGCCTGGCGAGAATAGGGATAGATGCGCCCCTGTTCCTCCTCGGCGCAGTACAGCCCCAGGGAGGCGAAAAAGGACAGCGTTTTGTCCGTGGGCATGGCGGAGACCAGACGGGCCAGCGCCTCCGGCTGGCTGCTGTGGTAGTGGGCGGGGGTGATGTCCGCATTGGTCAGGTTGCAGCGGCCGTTCCCCGTGGCCAGGAGCTTCTTCCCCACACGGTCCAGCCCTTCCAGCACGGTGATCTGCGCGGAGGGGTTGGCCTTGGCCGCGCTCAGGGCGGCGGCCAGACCGGCGGCTCCGCCGCCGATAATCAGGATGCGTTTCATTGTTTCACCTCGCGCTCATTCGATGCTGCCCAAAGCTGCGGGAAGGCCGTCCAGGGTTCACTCCTGGGCGGCGGGGCGGAAAACGTCACCCGCTCCCCCGTCTGGGGATGGGTAAAGGACAGCCGACAGGACCACAGGCCGATGCCGGCCTCCCCTGCCTCCGGCGCGCCGTACTTCCCGTCCCCCACCAGCGGCAGGCCCCGGGCGGAGAACTGGGCGCGGATCTGGTGGGTGCGGCCCGTTTGCAGCCGGATGCCCACCAGGGTCAGGCCGCCGCGGGTTTCCAGCACCCGATAGCGCAGAACGGCCTCCCGCACGTCCCGCCCCGGCTGGTCAACCACATAGGTCTTCCGCTCCGCCCTGGAGCGGGCCAGCAGGTCCCGCATCTCCCCCTGCGCCTCGGCCGGAACGCCATGCACCACCGCCAGGTAGTCCTTCTCCAGCGCGTGCTGGCGCACCTGGGCGGACAGGCGGCGGGCCGCCTCCCTGGAGCGGGCCAGCACCATCACGCCGCCCACCACCTGGTCCAGCCGGTGTACGGTGCGGAGGCAGGCGTGGGCGTCCCCCAGCTCCCGGCGGAGGCAGTCCGGCAGGCCCCCCGGCTCGTCCGTGGAGCGGATACCGGCGGGCTTGATGCAGACCAGTATGCGGTTGTCCTGATAGAGGATGTCCATAGGTGGTTCCTTTCCGGGATGTGGGGATAGCAGGATTTCCACGCTGCTCTGTAGGGGCGGTGCCTGGCCGCCTTGTTTGACAGAGCGTAAGAACCGGCGCGATCCCCTTTTATGCAAAGTATACCAGACCCCCCCTTCGATTGCAACCAAAACCTCGCCTTTTCAACAAAGAACGACTTATCGCGCATTTTGTCTGGAAAGAACGTTTACAGTGCGTTACCAGTTTGTTTTCACTTTGTTCACATTCTCACAGCCCAACTCTGATATAGTATAATTAGTTCACTAAGAAACTATTATAGGGTGACTGAAATGAATGAGAATGATGTGATTGCAACCAGCTTTCTGATGAAACGGCTGTTTGAACGCAGGTCAAAGGCACTGCTGGACGCCTACCAGCTGCGCATGATCGAGCTGGACATTCTGCTCTTCCTGTTCCATTCACAGGGCGCCCCCACTGCAACGGACATCATCAAAGCCAAGCATATCTCCAAGGCCCACGTTTCCAAGTCCATCGAACGTCTGCACAGGCAGGGATTCATCACGCTGTATGAGGATGAAGAGGATCGCCGCATCCTCCGCATTCAGCTGATGCCCCAGGCCGATGAGGTGATTGAACAGGCCGTTCAAATCCGCAGCGAGTGCAAGGACGCCATGCTGGAAGGGGTCGCGGAGGAGGAGCTTGCCAGCCTCGGTACGGTCCTCCGCAAGATTGCCCGCAACATTGACGATGCACTGAAGGCCGGATGACACTCTCCGGCCGGGCGACCCGGTACACCGTCCGTCCCGTTGGACGCAGGTAGTTCAGAAGTGAACCATAACGCCACAAAGGATGTGAAACTATGGATGACAGATATTTGATTGCTGAGTATGCCCAGCAGAAGACCCCTCTGTGCAATGCGTGTAATCAGGTGCAGCCGGCACTTTATCAGGAATACGGCGTTCAGCGGGGTTTGCGGGATGAGAACGGCAAGGGCGTCCTGGCCGGGCTGACCAATATCTCGGATATCGCCGCCTTCCGCACCGTGAACGGGAAGAAGGTCCCCTGTGACGGGCGGCTGCGCTATCGCGGCTATAACGTGAAGGATTTGGTGAACGGCAGCCGGGGGCAGCGCTTCGTCTTTGAGGAGGGCGCATATCTGCTGCTGTTCGGCAAGCTGCCCACGCAGCAGGATCTGGAAGGGTTTCACGAGGTGCTGGCCTACGGCATGGATATGCCCACCAACTTCACCCGGGACGTGATTATGAAGGCCCCCAGCAAGGACATCATGAACTCTATGACCCGCAGCGTGCTGACGCTGGCCTCCTATGATGACCAGGCCAACAATCTGGAGCTTTCCAACGTGCTCCGCCAGTGTCTCCAGCTCATCAGCATTTTCCCCATGCTGGCCGTCTATGGCTATCACGCCTATAATCACTATAACAAGAACGGCAGTATGTATATTCACCGGCCCGACCCGGAGCTGTCCATCGCGGAGAATATCCTTCGGATGCTCCGCCCCAACATGGAGTACACCACCCTGGAGGCCAACGTGCTGGACATCGTCCTGCTGCTGCACATGGAGCATGGCGGCGGCAACAACTCCACCTTCACCACCCGCGTGGTCACCTCCTCCGGTTCGGACACCTACTCTACCATGGCGGCGGCCCTCTGCTCCCTGAAGGGCAAGAAGCACGGCGGCGCCAACATCATGGTGATGCAGATGATGGACGACATTCGGGAGCATATCTCCGACTACCAGGATGAGGATGAGATCAAATCCTACCTCAACAAGATTTTAAGCGGCGATGCCTTTGACCATCAGGGGCTGATTTACGGCATGGGCCATGCGGTCTACTCCCTGTCCGACCCCCGTGAGGTCATTCTGAAGTCCTTTGTGGAGAAGCTGGCCGTGGAGAAGGGCCGCCAGGAGGACCTGGTACTCTACAACAACGTGGAACATATCGGTACCAGGCTGATTGCGGAGAAGCGGAAAATCTACAAGGGCGTCAGCCCCAACGTGGACTTTTACAGCGGCTTCGTCTATGATATGCTGGGGATTCCCATGGAGCTGTACACCCCCCTGTTTGCCATCGCCCGTGTGGTAGGATGGAGCGCCCACCGCATGGAGGAGCTTTCCTCCGCCACGAAGATTATCCGCCCCGCTTACCAGAGTCTGGTAAAGGGTCAGACCTACTATCCCCGCGACGCGCGCTGAGCGCTCCGCAAGAACTGGAGGACATTATGGAACAGGAACTCTATCAGCAGGCGGAGGAATTCTTCCTGAACCGGCTGGACACCGATAAGGTATTTAAAACCATTGACAGAGCGGATTACGCCTTCCTGTACAGCATTGCCCGCTGCCAGGCCGCCTCACAGCCAGCGAATCGGGCCTACCTCTATCAGCTCTCTGAGATGATGGATTCGCCGATTCCCCGAATTTCCAAGGCTATCCGGCACCTGCAGGACGAGGGCTATGTGACCTGGAAAACGGATGACGAGATGGGCCGCACCTATGTGACGCTGACCAATATCGCCGTGGAGTTGATGCAGGATATGAAGAACAATCTCCAGGATTATTATAAGGAGATCCTGGAGACCGTGGACGGGAAGGACCTGGAAACGACCCTGCGCACCATGAAGCAGATTTCCGACATCATCTCCGCGAAGCAGGCCCAGCAGGAGGACGACTGACCCCCGCTCCGTTTCAAACATCAAACCATCTGACGCACCCAGCCCGGCAGCCCCGGCTGGGTGTTTTTGCGCGCAGAACTTTTCGGCAGGCGACCTCCTTGACAAAGCGGCGGAATTGGTGCAAAATAGACATAATGAAAAGCACCGCTAAAGGAGTATCACCTATGTCCAGTTGGCAGCAGTATACGGAATATAAGCAGTCCCTCTCCCCGCTCATGCGCACGCTGTTGCAGACGGGCGAGCTGGTCGTGGTCGTTGTGGTCGTCCTCGCCCTGTTCAGCGCCTTCATCGGGACCTCCAGCGCGACGCTGACGCTGGAGGACGATGCCCTATCTCTGGCCGCCAGCGACGACCTGTCGGTGGAGATCGCCTACACGGATATCCAATCCATCACCCTGGAGACGCTGCCGGACAGCTTCGGCACCTGTGTGGACGGCAAGGAGGGCCGGAATTACTCCTACGGCGTCTGGCAGTCCGATGACTGGGGGGAATACATCCTCGCCGCCAAAACCAACCTGACCCAGGTGATCGTCATACAGACTGAAGACCAGACCGTGGTCTTTAACTACGAGAGCGATGACGTGACCTCCCAGCTCTACGAGCATTTCCTGGAGGTTGCAGCAGAATAAGCGCCGCGTCCGGCGGCGCAGAGAGACGGATGACCGTTCCGCAGCGCAGGCTGCGGTCGGGTCATCCGTTTTTTTAGTGGCGGCTGACGCGGAAGGCGTCGAAGCCGGGGTAACAGGCGGCGGCACCCAGTTCCTCCTCAATGCGGAGCAGGCGGTTGTACTTCGCCACCCGCTCACTGCGGCAGGGCGCACCGGTCTTGATTTGGCAGGTGTTCAGGGCCACCGCCAGGTCGGCGATGGTGGTGTCCTCCGTCTCCCCGGAGCGGTGGGAGGCGATGGCCGTATAGCCCGCCCGATGGGCCAGCTGGATGGTTTCCAGCGTCTCGGAGACCGAGCCGATTTGATTCAGCTTGATCAGAATGGAGTTGCCGCAGCCCTGCCGAATGCCTTTGGACAGGCGTCGAGTGTTGGTGACGAACAAATCGTCCCCCACCAGCTGCACATGGCCGCCCAGGGCGTTCGTCAGCGCCTGCCAGCCCTCCCAGTCCTCCTCGTCCAGGCCGTCCTCGATGGAGTAAATGGGGTATGCCTCGCACAGCCGTTTCCAGTGGGCTGTCAGCTCCTCCGAGGTGAACCGCTGCCCGCTTTTGGGCAGCAGATACTCCCCCTGCGCATCGCCCTTCCACTCGCTGGCGGCCGCGTCCAGGGCCAGCACAATGTCCCGCCCCGGCTCATAGCTCGCCTTGCTGACCGCCGCCAGGATATACTGAATGGCCTCCTCGTCTCCGGCCAGGTCGGGGGCGAAGCCGCCCTCGTCTCCCACGGCGGTGGCCAGCCCCTTGTCCCGGAGCAGGCCCGCCAGGGCGTGGAACACCTCCGTACACCAGCGCAGCCCCTCCCGGAAGCTGGGTGCTCCGGCTGGCATGATCATAAATTCCTGCACGTCCAGATTGTTGGCCGCGTGAACGCCGCCGTTCAGAATGTTCATCATGGGCACCGGCAGGCGTGTGCCGTTGACGCCGCCCAGGAAGCGGTAGAGCGGAATCCCCACGCCTGCCGCCGCCGCACGGGCGCTGGCGATGGAGACGGCCAGTATCGCGTTGGCCCCCAGGTTGGACTTGTCCTCGGTGCCGTCCGCCGCGCACATGGCCCGGTCTACGGCATAAACGTCCGAGGCGTCCAGGCCGCGCAGCGCCCTGCAAATGGTGGTGTTGACGTGGCCCACCGCCTGGGAGACGCCCCTGCCGCCGAAGCGGGCAGCGTCGCCGTCCCGCAGCTCCAGCGCTTCAAAGGCTCCGGTGGACGCGCCGCTGGGGGCCATGCCCCGCCCTGACCCGCCGCCGGTCAGGAACACCTCCGCCTCCACCGTGGGATTGCCCCGGGAGTCGATGACCTCCCGGCCCACGACCCGCTCGATTTGTAACCCGTTCATTGTGCTTGCACCCTTTCCTGTGCGGGGGCTGCGGGCAGGGCGTTTCGCCTGCCCCGCCCCCGCGGTTTGCCTGTAGGTTGCCCAAACCGGCGCGGGCGTATGCGCGCAGGGGCAAAAAAGTGCGCCTGCTCCGGTACGGAACCGGAAGCAGGCGCGTCCTTTCAGGCGACCCCGTTACAGGTCGAAAAAGTTTTCAAAAATCATACAGATTCCCAGAATCAGCAGCACGATGCCGGTGGCCCGATTGCTCTGCACCCCGTCCATCCGGTTGGCGAAGTGGGAGGAGACCACCGCCCCGATCAGGGTGAACAGGCTGCACAGAATCAGCGCCGGGATGTAATTCGTGACCTCCCCAAAGGTGAAGTGGGACACCGCACCGGTCAGCGCCGTGAAGGTCATAATGAACACGCTGGTGCCGACGGCAGTTTTCAGCTCATAGCCCAGGATGCAGGTCAGGATGAACAGCATCATCAGGCCGCCGCCCACCCCCATAAAGCCGCAGTAGAAGCCGATGAAGGCCCCGCTGAGGATGGACAGCACCGCCTTCATCCGGTCGCTCCGCCGCTGGAAGGAGGTGTGCTGCTCCGTGGCGGGATGCACGATGAACCGGATGCCCATGAACAGGGAGGTGAACACGGAGAAGTAGCCCATTTGCAGGTCCGGCATATACTGGGAGAAGTAGCTCCCCACCACCGTCATCACCATCACGGAAACCAGCATGAAAATGCCGTGCCGCAGGTCAACGTTTTTATTTCTTCTGTAAATAACGGCGGTCATGGCTGAGGCCAGCACATCAGAGGCCAGGCCGATGCCCACCGACTCATACCAGGGATACCCCAGAAAGGAAATCAGCATGGGGGCAATCACCGTGGCCGCCGATAAGCCGGCAAAGCCGGTGCCCACACCGGCCGCCGCCCCTGCGAACAGGCATACCAAACATAGTTCTACCATCGTCTCTCAACCCGCTTCTCCCTCTTGATGTCACACAGGATCATTTAATTTTAAAGGTTCTCCATAAACGGAGCATGAACGACTTGTGATTCATTTGTAACATTTTTGTAAATATTGGAGGCGGCCGTCCGGAGGCCGCCGCCCCTCGCGCAGCCGACTGTGGGGCAATGGCATTATTTTATCCTTTCCGCGCCCGTTTGTAAAGAGTGAATCTGTCATTTTTGTCTCCTGCGGGCGGGAAAATCGTTCCCGTCAGCGGAAAAACGCCGCCCAAAGGTGTGCGCCCGCCCGATCTTGCAGTTGCAATTTCTGAACAATATGTTATAATGACTCAAGCCATTCGTGGCTGTTTCCCCGGCAAAACGGATACGCCGGTGCGATTTGGGCGCAGCCGGCGCGCGATGCCCTCTGTGTACGAACCAAATCGACCTTGCTGCGCAGGCGCTTCGCCTTGCGGCGCAGCGGAAAGGAGAGCTTCCATTATGTCTGAACGAGAGAACGACCCCATGCTGGACGATTTCGAGCAGGATGAGCTGATTCTGACGGATGAGGACGGCAACGACATCACCTTCCAGCTCCTGGATGTCATCACCCACGAGGGCGGGCGCTATCTGGTGCTCCAGGACCCGGAGGATGAGAACTATGTGGTCATCATGCAGGAGGAGGAGCAGAACGGAGACGAGTCCACCTTCACCGAGCTGGAGGACGAGGCCCTGTTGGAGACCATCTTCGCCCTGTTCAAGGAGCGGAACCAGGAAACCATCGACTTCGTTGACGAGGACTGACCCCCTCAACCCACAGTAAACACACCACGGACGCGGCAAACGCCTGCCGTCCGTGGTGTGTTTGTTTATTCCTGCCGCTGCGCGTAGTCGCACCAGGGGGCGATGGGGCAGCTGTCGCAGTGGGCCTTCCTGGCGGTGCAGACCGCTCTGCCGTGGAGCACCATGCGGTGGCAGAAGTTGTTGGACTCCTCCGGCGGCAGCACCGCCCGGAGCTGCGTCTCCACCTTGCCGGGGTTTTTGGTGCCGTCCGTCAGGCCGATGCGGCCGGTGATGCGGATGCAGTGAGTATCCGCCACCACGCAGCCCGGCTCGGCGTAGATGTCCCCCCGGACCAGGTTCGCCGTCTTGCGGCCGACGCCGGGGAGCTTCAGGAGGTCATCCATCTCCCTTGGCACCTTGCCGCCGAAGTCGTTCAGCAACATTTGGGCGCAGCCCACCAGATCCCGGCTCTTGCCGTTGTAGAAGCCACAGGAGTGGATGTACTCCGCCACCTCCTTCGGGTCGGCCTCCGCGAAGGATTCCAGGGTGGGGAAGCGGGCAAACAGGGCGGGGGTCACCATGTTCACCCGTGCGTCGGTACACTGGGCGGACAGGCGCACCGCGAACAGCAGCTCATAGTCCTTCTCATAGTGCAGGGAGCAGAGGGAGTCCGGGTACAGCTCCTTTAAGGCGTTCACAATGCTCCATACTTCGCTCTGTGTTTTCATATGGTTCTCCTCTCTGGCGGGGCGGGTTGATTTGCCGGGCAACCGGAAGCGGCCGTCTTTTCATACGTTCCGATACATCACATGAATGTCTTCATAGTGGCCGTCTTTCATTTGAAACCCCGCCGGTATCCTTCCAACCTCCTGAAAGCCCAATCTTGCATATAAGTGCCGTGCGTGAAGGTTGCTGTCTACAACCGCGTTGAACTGCATGATGGAAAAGCCGCTGCCCTTTGCCTGCTCCAGGGAATCCCGCACCAGCAGCTCCCCGATATGAAGCCCCCTCACGTCAGCTCTTACGGCATAGCTGGCGTTGGCAATGTGCCCACACCTGCCAACATTGTTTGGATGGAGAATGTACATACCCAGCACGGCATCGGTGTCCGTATTTACCGCAAGGCCGGTATAGGTCTGAGCGCGGAAAAAGGCGTCCGCCTCGGCCTCCCCCAGGCACTCCGTCTGGGGGAAGGCGACGCCCTCCTCCACTACTTCGTTCCAGATGGCCCTTGTCCCTGACAGATAAGCGGCGTCGTATTTTTTGATGATGATTGGCACGATGGTTCCTCCAGGTTCCGATTGGGTGCGTTCCTTCTGTATGGCTGGCCCTATAAACTGGAATATTTCAATTTATCTTCCTGTTTGAAACCGATGCTGCTATGCAAGCAATACTTACCCCCATCAACACCCAAGGTACAGCTGCAAGGGCAAACTGTAAAATCGGATTGCTTCCATCATAGGCATAGCCACTATTGCACCAAACAGAAAACAGAAAAGTGACTATAATCAAAATCCATGCAACTTTCATTAGGAATTGGCTGCTTTTCACGGTATCTATGTCTTTTTTAATTTTATCCATCATTTTGCTGTCTCCTTTCAACAACTCGTCTAAAGTCACTTGATAAAGATCACTTAATTTTATGACGCTCATCACATCGGGTAACGTCTTGCCATTTTCCCAATTTGAAATTGTCTGGCGAGAAACACCTATTTTCTCTGCAACCTGCTCTTGCGTCATGCCTGCACCTGCTCTGGCTTTTTTCAGCTTCTCACAAATCTCCATAATATATGACCTCCATCTGAAAGGATTATACCGGATCATCTTTGTTTTTTCTATCAAACAGCATTTACATCTGCAAAAATGCGTTGTCAAAATTGTTTGACAGCGTCGCGTATTCCGATTTGCGGGCCGACCTGACAGCGGCTCACCCCGTAAAGGAGATACGCTTCTCCAATAAATCCAGCGGTACCCGGCTGTCCTTGGCCGGGCCGATGTAGTAGAAGCCGTTGGCCCGGTAAAATCGCTTGCCGTACTCGTTCACCGGGGAGCAGCGGAGCCGGAGCTTCTCCCGGCCCAGGGGGCGGCAGACGCTGACGGCCTCCCCCAGCAGTTGCACCCCCAGCCCGTTCCCCCGGTAGGGCGGGCAGAGGTAGCAGAAGGACACGAAGCCCACCCGTTCCTCTGCGTCCCGCGCCAGGTCAAGCTGGAGCATTCCGACGATGCGCTTGCCGTGCATGGCCACCCGGACGCTGTGGGGGTCATACTGGGAGGCCCGCAGGGCCGCCCGATAGAAGCCCTCCCCGTCAAAGGGGGCGGTGCCGTGTACCTGCCGCCAGGCCTCCTGCCGGAATTGCAGGTAGAGCTGCCGCTCCCCCTCCGGGTCCCAGTCCCGGAACCACAGGTTGGCCTCGGAAATGCCCCTGGAGCCCTTCCACCAGGTCTGCTTCCCCAGGGTGGACAGCTCCCCCGGCAGGTGGCAGGCGTCCGCCTCCCACAGGATGCGGGGGGTTCCCCGCTCCAGCTCGATCAGGGAGACGCCGGTATTGTCGCTGCGGGGCACGTCCTTCAGCCGCTCCAGCGGCCAGCCGTGGCACCAGCACAGGAAGGTGCGGATGGCCATGGAATGGCTGACGCAGGCGATGGTCCTGCCATCTTGCTCCCTGGCCAGCCGGAGGTAGGCGGCGATCTGCCGGGCCTGGAGCTGCTGATAGCTCTCGCCCCAGCGGGGCGGCTGATAGGCCGGGTCGGCGGAGCGGAACCGGCGCATGGTCTCCGGGGCCAGCTCCATGGCCTCGCCAAAGGGCATATCCTCCCACTGGCCCATGTTGATTTCAATCAGGCCCTTTTCACGGTACAGGGGAACGCCCTGCTGATCCGAGATGGCCCGCGCCGTTTCGATGGCCCGATAGAGGGGGCTGGCAAAGACGGCGTCCACCGGCGTCTTTGCAAACCGCTGGCGCAGGGCGGCGATTTGCCGCCTGCCCCGCCCGGTGACGGCGGAGTTGTACTGCCCCTGTATCCTGCGATACAGGTTGCCCTCCGCCTCCGCATGGCGGATGATGTAGATTCGTGTCATGTTCGTTCTCTCTTTGCAAAAGGATGCGTCAGGGTGGTGATTTTTTCGTGTTCTCCTTAGGGACCGTTCCTAAAAAGAGATAGGTTTTTGCCCTCCCGGCGGGCCCCATTTCTTGTCCCGCCAAGAAATGGGGGAAAG
>JAJPXL010000153.1 GCA_021205455.1 Clostridiales bacterium | reverse complement strand
TCGTCGAGAAAAGTAGCAAAAGAGGACGACTTAAGGGGGAGCTTCGGGGCCTCGCCCCTCCCTAAGAACCCTCCCCCTATCCCACTGGCGGCTAGCGCCTTGTCCCTTAATTCAGGTGGTCTATCCCGTTAGAGACGATGGGACTTCACACTGGTGAGACTGCCGCCGATGGCGGCTGGGGAGGGATTGCCGCCCACGTCCCTGCCGTTGGCGGGACGGACGGCAATTCTGTTGCCCTTTGGTCGATGAAATCTGGCTGTAATGGTACGCTGTCGCTCCTAATGCAAAAAAGCAGCAGCGCATTACGCTTTTGCAATGAGAAGTTGTAGCTTTGCCGTACCGGCAGATGTTAGCCACCGTTTGGAATGTAAAATTGCACGTTTCACCCGCTTCCGGCAAGAAGGCGGCGGAAGCTGCTACGCCGTTGGCTCCGCCTTCCGCAGGGCGCAGCTCCCCAGCAGCATCAGCACCGGGAAGAACACGGCAGCCAGAATCCCCGCGTGGAGGTCGCCTCCCGCCAGGGAGGAGATCATCCCCACAAAGGTGGGGCCTGCGGAGCAGCCGATGTCGCCCCCCAGGGCCAGCAGGGCGAAGAGCAGCGTCCCGCCCCTGGGCAGCAGCCGGGCGGTCATGCTGAAGGTGCCCGGCCAGAGGATGCCCACGGAGAAGCCGCAGACGCCGCACCCCAGCAGGCTCAGCATGGGCCAGGGGGACAGGGAGATCACCAGATAGCTGACGACGCACAGCCCGGCGCTGAGCTTCATGGTCCGAACCAGGTCGATGCGTGCCCCGTACTTCCCATAGAGGGCCCGGGCGGTGCCCATCAGGATGGCGAAGAACATGGGGCCGCACAGGTCGCCCAGGGTCTTGGACACCTGCAGGCCGGACTCGGCAAAGGTGGAGGTCCACTGGCTCACCGCCTGCTCGCTGGCGCCGGCACAAATCATCAGGACCAGGGCCAGCCAGAAGGTGCGCCTGCCCAGCAGCTCCTTCATGGAGAGGCCCTGCTCCCCCTCCTCCAGCAGGGAGTAGATGGGCACCCTGGTAAAGATGATGCAGTTCGCAATGGGGACCACCGCCCACAGCAGCGCCAGGATTTTCCACCGCTCCGTGCCGAAGGCCGTAAAGAAGATGGTGGACAGCAGCACCACCCCCACATGGCCCCAGCAGTAGAAGGAGTGGAGCAGGCTCATGGCGCTCTCCTTATTGTCGGTGGGGCAGGCCTCTACGATGGGGCTGACCAGCACCTCCAGCAGGCCGCCGCCCACCGCGTAAATCAGCACGGAGGTCACCAGCCCCGCAAAGGGGCTGGGCAGCAGGTCGGGCAGGACGGCCAGGCCAATCAGCCCCGCCGCCGCCATGACGTGGGCCAGCACTATGGCGGCCCGATAGCCGACCCGGTCGATGAATCTGGGGCTGAGGAGGTCCACCACCAGCTGCACTGTGAAGTTAAAGGTGATGAGCAGGGTGATGCTGGACAGGGGGATGCCGTAGGCGGACTGAAAGGTCAGGAACAGCAGGGGGACAAAGTTGTTCACGATGGCCTGCACGATGTAACCCACGAAGCAGGCTCTGATGGTGTGGTCATAGGACAAGGGTTTGGTTTGGCTGGGCGTCATGCCGCGCACCTCCGATTTTGGTATCAACAGCCATTATAGCGCCGGAACGCCTGCCGTTCAAGCCCTTTTTTGACCTGATATTGTCCGGAGCAATACCGTTAGCTTCAAAATGCAATCCCGATTTTCTGCTGAGGGGAGAACCATCGCCAGCCAGCGAGGCTTCCGGGCCCAAATGACGGAAAAATTGCCACCACAGTCCGCCCTCGGCGGAACATGGTGGCAATCGTTATTCAGCCGCCCTTGGCGGCAATCATTGTTCGTTGGCGGTTGCTCCGCGGCCTTGTCTGAGGAGGGCGTTCCCCTTACGCTGGCAACCCTTACCGCTGCCCCTCCACGGTGGAGAGGAGGATGCGGTCATTGTCCAGCGCCTTGTTGGCCTTGTCTCGGAACTTCTCCAGCAGGTCGCCCACGCTCATCCCGGCGCGCTCCTCGCCCTGTACGTCAAAGACGATTTCCCCCGCGTCCATCATCAATGTGCGGTTGCCCAGGGCCAGCGCCTGCTGCATATTGTGGGTCACCATCAGGCAGGTGATGTGCCGCTCCGCCGTGATGCGCTCGGTCAGCTTTAACACCTTCTCCGCCGCGCCGGGGTCCAGGGCGGCGGTGTGTTCGTCCAGCAGGAGCAGCTTCGGCGTCACCAGGGTGGCCATCAGCAGGGTCAGCGCCTGCCGCTGCCCGCCGGACAGCAGGCCTACCGGCTGCTTCATCCGATCCTCCAGGCCCATGTCCAGCTCCTTCAGCCGCTCCCGGAACTGCTCCTTTTCCTTTTTGGAGACCCGGCTCAGGAAGCCGATGCCGCCCTTGGACGCCCGGAGGTAGGCCACCGCCAGGTTTTCCTCAATGGTCATGTTGGGGGCGGTGCCCTTCATGGGGTCCTGGAACAGGTGGCCGATGTAGCGGGCCCGCCTGTACTCCGGCAGGAAGGTGATGTCCTGCCCGTCCAGGGTGATTTTCCCCTCGTCCACATAGAAGCTGCCGCAGATGGCGTTGAACAGGGTGGACTTCCCCGCGCCGTTGGAGCCGATGATAGTGATGAAGTCCCCGTCCGCAACCTCCAGGCTGACCTTGTTCAGGGCGGTTTTCTGGTTCACGGTGCCGGGGTTGAAGGTCATGGAGATATTTTCCAGGCTTAACATACGCTCGCCGCCTTTCTGTCCTTTACCGCCGCCCAGGCGCCGCCAATCAGGCAGAGCACCGCCAGCATCAGCATCAAAGCGCGCATCTGGGCAAAGAGCAGCGCCAGGACGACGCCCCCCACCGTCAGCGCCCCGAAGGCGACAGCCAGCATCCGGTAGAAGCGCTGCCCCCGGGCAGCAAACTTCTTCTGCTGGAAGTCCAGCAGCTTGACGATTTGCGGGGCGGAGATGGCCACGGCCACGATGATGGCGGACACCAGCTTCAGCGCCGAGGCCGGCAGGTCGAACCGCAGCGCGATGGCCACCACCACCCGGTAGATGCAGGAGCCGCACACAACGGCGATGGCCCTGCCCGGAATGGAGCGGGCGCGGAACACCGTCTCCCCGATGATGAGGGAGGCCAGGGCGATGGTCACCATGCCGCTGCCCATGTTGATGTCGCAGGACTTGTTGTACTCCCCGATCAGGCAGCCGGACAGGGCGGTGATGGCGTTGGAGATGCACAGGCCGATGATGACCATCCGGCCCGGATTGATGGAGGAGGAGCGCACCATGGCGGGGTTGCTGCCTGTCGCCCGAATGGACAGGCCCAGCCGCGTCCCCAGGAACAGGAGCAGCAGCACCAGCACCGCGACCAGGAACAGCAGGCCCACGATCAGCTTGTAATAGTCGGCAAAGATGGTGCCTGCCAGCAGGTCCTTTGCGACGGTGAACACGGTGACGGTGCTGTTCATGCTCAGGTTGGACTTCCCCATGATGCAGATGTTGACGGTGTACAGGCCAGTGTTGACGATGATACCGGCCAGCAGGCTCTCCACGCCGAACTTCGTCTGCAACAGAGCGGTGACGAAGCCGGACAGCGCCCCCGCCAGCATGGCGGCGGGAATCGCCAGCACGGGATGCCCCGCCAGCGCCACCACGGAGCCGACGGCGCAGCCCAGAGTGTAGCAGCCGTCCGTGGACAGGTCGCAGACGTTCAGCATGGAGTAGCTCAAAAACAGGGCCAGGGCCACAAGGCCGTAGATGATGCCCAGCTCCAAAGCGCTCTGGATAATGCTCCAGGTGATAAACATAGCCTTCCTCCTCAGGTGATGCGGATTGCAGGGTGGATGGGAGTATACAGGATATGCCGGAGAAGCCCGGCCGCAGCAGCCCCTGTACGCCTCCATCCCGGTGCGGGGAGCGGGGCAGACCGCCCCGCTCCCCGCATTGGCTTCATGGGTTTGGTTTACTCAAAGGATTCCGCCGTGGTCAGTTCCACAATCTGAGTGCAGAGGGGGGCGAACAGCTCCTCGATCTCCGCCAGGTCGAAGCCGATGGCCTCGCACGTCTCCGTGTTGATGGAGGCGATGCCGTTTTCAAAGGTGCGCACCGGGGTGGTGGCCGGGTCAGCGCCCGCCAGGATCTCCGCCACCATGTCGCCGGTGGTGGTGCCCAGCACCGCATAGTCCACGCCGTAGCCCAGGAACGCGCCGTTCAGGGCAAAGGAGTCCGCGCCGCAGTAGTGGGGGATCTGGGCCTCCTGGAACAGCTCATAGATGGTCAGCTCGGCGGTCATCACGGTATTGTCGGTGGGGGTGAACACGGCGTCCACGCCGTCGGAAATCAGGGACTGGGCCGCCAGCAGCACATCGTCCGTGGTGGAGCCGGTCTTTTCCTCATAGGCGATGCCGTTTTCCTCGCACCAGGCCTTGGCGTCGGCGATGGGCTGAGTGGAGGAGTCCTCCGAGGTGTTGTACAGCAGGCCCAGGGTGGTCATATCCGGGTCGGCGGTCAGCGCCAGGTTCAGGATGGCCTCGGTGTCCAGGGCGTCAGAGGTGCCAGTGATGTTGCCGCCGGGGGCGTCCAGGCTGTCCACCAGCTCGGAGCCCACCGGGTCGGATACGGCGGCGAACACCACGGGAATGTCAGTGTCCTCGGTGACGGACTGCATCACAGCGGCGGTGGGGGTGGCCACGGCCACGATGATGTCCACCTCATCCGCCAGCAGGTCCGCGCCGATTTGGGCCAGGACGGTCTGGTCTGCCTGGGCGTTGGAGTAGTAGTCCCCATAGTTGAAGGTGACGCCGTAGGCCTCGCCGATGGCGTCCAGCTCCTCCTCCAGGTTCTCCACGATCTGGTTCAGGGAGGCGTCGTCCACCCAGTTGACGATGCCCACCTTGTACTCTGCGCCCTCCTCCAGGGCCAGGCCCTCGGGCACGGCGCTGTCAGACTCGGACTCCGCCTCGCTGGCGGCGGTGGAGACATCCTCCTCGTTGGTGACGCTGCCGGAGCCGCTCTCATCGGTGGAGGCATCGCTGGCGGACGCCTCGCCGGAGGAAGCGGCGGAGGCGTCTCCGCTGCTTGTGTCGGACGTGCTGCCGCCGCAGGCCACCAGGCTGAACGCCATGGCCAGCGCCAGCAGCAATGCAAATACTTTCTTCATCATCATATCCTCCTAAAAAACTATTCAAAAGGGCTGCACGCAAAAAACACAGCCTCCGTCCCCCTTTGGGACAAAAGCTGCGCTGCTTCTGCGGTACCACCCAATTTGACAAACAAAACCCGTCTGCCCACTCTGCCACACATACGGAACGTATGCGCCCCTTCTGGTAACGGGTCGGGACCCCGTCGCAGCCTACTGATGCGCAGAAAATCTGCACCGTTCAGCTCCGCCCTCAAGAGCCCATTCCTTCGCCCGCTGCCCCCGCCTTGCACCATAACGGCGTCTCTCTGCCCGCAGCCGGACACGAAGTACTATTCTCTCTCCACGGTTTGAGTGTATTATAAGTGTAGAATCGGTTCTTGTCAACCATTTTTCCGGCCTTTCTTCCGGGCGCGGGATTGAAACCGGTATCAGGAAACCTCTTTGCAGACCGCCACCCAGCCCAGGCTGCCGGAGAAGCGCTCCAGCTCCGGGATGGTCAGCTCGATCATGGAGTTGCTGCTGCCCGCGGCAGGCCACACCGTCTCGAAGCGGCGCAGCCCCTCCTCCAGGTACACCTCCACGCCGGGGTTCACCCCAAAGGGGCAGACGCCGCCCACATCGTGGCCGATCAGGGGCTCCACCTCCTCATGGGCCAGCATCCGGGGCTTTACGCCGAAGCGCTGCTTGAACCGTTTATTGTCCACCCGCCCGTCTCCGGCGCAGACAATCAGCAGCACCCGGCCCCCTTCGGCGGGGTCGCCGATTTTGAAGGACAGGGTTTTGGCGATACGCGCCGGCTCGGTGTGGAGGGCGGCCGCCGCCAGCTCCACCGTGGCGCTGGACTCCGCCGTCTCCTGGACGCGGCCGTCCGCGCCGAACTGCTTTAAATAGGCTTTGACACGTTGGATGGACATGGTTCGGTCTTTCCTTTCTTATGTAGTGTCATCAATTTAAGGGGATTACACTCCTTAGACAAAGTTTGATAAAGAAAACAGGTTTTTGCCCTTGCCAGGGCATGGCTTACTTTTCTCGCTCCGCCGAGAAAAGTAACAAAAGAGGGCGGCTTATGGGGGAGCTTCGGGGCCTCGCTCCCCCCTAAGAACCCTCCTCCTATCCCATTGGCGGCTTCGCCTTGTCCCTCAATCAGGTGGTCTATCAGGCAACAGACGATGTAACTTCTCACTGGTGAGACTGCCGCCTATGGCGGCTGGGGACGATTGCCGTTCCGCCCTGCCGATGGCGGGCGAAACGTGCAATTTTATAGTCCAGTGGTGGATAACATCTGACTGTACGGCTGCGTTATTCCCTTCAACCTGGGATAGATTGCTTTTTAAAGTTGATGACATTGCCTTTCAGGGGCGGCGGAGGCGTAATGGCAAGAACCCCGTTCCTTCCGGTATCCTTACCCAAGAAACGTACCCCCTCAGGCTGACGCCCTTGCCTTCCTACCCAAGTTCCCGGTCATACTCGATGATCAGCTCCATCAGTTGCCTGGCATTCTCCCCCACGCCGGCATTGTCCATCAGGACGATGGGCATAGACGCCAGCCAGTCCAGCTCTGTACCGACGCTGGTGGTCTCATACGCGCTGAGCCACGCCTCGTTAAAGGCGTCCGCCCGCCGGAGCAGCGACCAGGTGCGGACGCTCCGCATCACGCCGATGACGCTGGAGGGCATGGTCAGCACGTCCTGCTGCACCCGGAGCATCGTCTGGGCGGAGACGCTGTTGAGCATTTGCTTCGCGGTGTCGTTCAGGCCGGAAAAGACCGCCTCTGCGCTGTCCGTATCATAGGAGACGGAGTAGACGCTGTCCTCATAGGGCAGGAGGTCGGCGGCGTCGCCGGTCTCCTCCATCAGCACCAGCGCGGCGGAGTGGCTACCCTCATCGGTCAGCTCCCCGTAGGTGACGGTGGCCAGGGCAACGTCCTCCTCCATGAAGTAGGTCAGGCCGCTGTCCTCCAAAAGCTCATACAGCTCCTCCGCGCCTCTGGTACCGGCCAGGCCGTCCGCCTCCCGGCTGTCGTAGCAGCACCGGAAGGCCAGAATCACCACCTCGCCGGGGTGGGACAGCAGGAAGTCGTTCACCTGCAAAAGGGCCTCAGAGAGCAGGACGCTCTTGAAATTGCAGACGCCGTACCACTTTTTGTCCGATGCGTCATAGCTGACCTGAAGGTCCAGATAGCGCACGCCGCTGGTCAGCTGCTCCTTCACCGTCAGCTCCTGGGTTTTCGACTGCCGGACGGCCAGCCCCTTCAGGAACACCTGATCCAGCGGGGCGGCGGCAGAAGTTGAGTCCACCTCGGAGAGAAAATCTATCTCATAGGAAAGGCTGTCATGGGCCCCGGGCATGGCAACGTCCACCATGCGCACATCGCCGGAGAGGGTCTCCGCCATCCAGTTCCCGTAATCGGTGTACCCCGCATCCTCATCGTGGAACTGGAAGGGCACCATCATTACCGCCACCACAAGCATGATCGCCAGCACCAGTACCAGCGAGAGCAGCCGAATCAAAATGGGATGACCTTTCTTTTTCTTCATATCGTACCTCTGTCAACGCGGGGCGGCAGCCCCTGCGATTTTTCGGATGAATCGACGCCTGACGTCATTCACCTATTGTACCCTTTTTCGTCCTGTTTGGCAAGGGATTTCCCCGTTTCTTCCGTCATTTTCCGAGGCTGGCCCGCCCGTCGCGAAAGTGCAGGGGCAGCCCCTGGCTTTCCAGCGCGGAGGACGCCGCCTCCAGCAGCTTCTCCCGGTTGGCGTTCAGTAGCTCCACCGCCAGCTGCTCCTTTTTCTCCGTCGGCAGGGATGCCGCCCAGCGTTTCACCATCTCCACCGGCATCCCGCCGCCCAGTATGGCCCCCAGGGGGTGGCCGCTGCTGCGGAGGAGGGGGAGGAACCGCTCCATCAGCGCGTTGTAATCCACCTGGTCCACCGTCAGCTCTAGCTTGATCATCTTCATCGCCTCCTTCCGTCGCCGCTGCTACCATTCTATGCGCCACCGGGAAAATGACGACTGCTTTGCATTTCCGCGCCATTCCTGCTATACTGTGGTCAGCGGCCGTTCGGGCCGCACCAGGGAGGCGAACCGATGGACAAGTACACAGCACTGCAAACCTATTTTGGACACGATGCTTTTCGGGAGGGGCAGGAGTCGCTGGTGGACGCGCTGCTGTCCGGCCGGGACGCCCTGGGCATCATGCCCACCGGCGCGGGCAAGTCCGTCTGCTATCAGCTGCCCGCCCTGCTGCTGGAGGGGGTCACGCTGGTGATCTCCCCCCTTATCGCCCTGATGAAGGACCAGGTCAGCGCCCTGGTGCAAAACGGCATCCCCGCCGCCTACCTCAACTCCAGCCTGTCCGCCGGGCAGCAGGCGGAGGTGCTGCGCCGGGCCCAGCAGGGGGCTTATCGGCTGATTTATGTCGCGCCGGAGCGGCTGCTGACGGAGCGGTTCCTGGCCTTTGTCCGGACAGCGCCGATCGCCATGGTGACGGTGGACGAGGCCCACTGCATCTCCCAGTGGGGGCAGGACTTCCGCCCCAGCTACCTGGACATCCGGACGCTGATCGACGCCCTCCCCACCCGTCCGGTGGTCAGCGCCTTCACCGCCACCGCCACGGAGCAGGTGCAGCAGGACATCATCCGCCTGCTGGATCTGCGCCAGCCCTGCCTGGTCAGGACCAGCTTTGACCGGAAGAACCTGTTCTTCGGGGTGCAGACGGTCACGAAGGGGGAGAAGGAGGACGCCATGCTGGGCTTCCTCGCCCGGCACAAGGGGGAGAGCGGCATCATCTACTGCATCAGCCGCAAGGCGGTGGAGGAGGTCTGCCTCACCCTCCAGAACCTGGGTCTGCCCGCCACCCGGTACCACGCCGGGCTGAGCCAGGAGGAGCGGCAGCGCAACCAGACGGAGTTCCTCTACGACAGGGCCGCCATCATGGTGGCCACCAACGCCTTCGGCATGGGCATTGACAAGTCCAACGTCTCCTTCGTGCTGCACTACAATATGCCCCAGAATCTGGAGAGCTACTATCAGGAGGCGGGACGGGCCGGACGGGACGGCACACCGGCGGAGTGTATGCTGCTGTATGGCAAGGGGGACATTATGACGAACAAGTTCCTCCTCATGACGAACAAGTTCCTCCTCGCCAGAAACCGGGACGACGCGGACGGGGTGGACGAGGCGACCGCCGAGCTGCTGTACCGGCGGAACCTGTCCAAGCTGAACCGGATGGCGGACTATTGCAGCGGGACCCGCTGCCTCCGCAAAGACCTGCTGACCTACTTCGGGGAGCAGACGGAGGGCGAAAGCTGCGGCAACTGCTCCTATTGCCTCAGCGGGTACCGGACGGTGGACAGGACCGTGGAGGCGCAGAAGCTGCTGTCCTGTGTGCTGCGCATCAGGCAGCGGGGCTACCGCCCGGCCCAGGCCCTGGTGTGGGACTGCCTGCGGGGCATTTCCTCCGAGGCGGTGATGCAGCTCCGCCTCTCCGACCTCTCCACCTTCGGCCTGCTGCGGGAGATGCGGGAGGAGGAGCTGAACGCCCTGCGGGACATACTGATCACCTACGGCTATCTGAGCGTGGAGGGGACGGCGCTGCCCATCCTCACCGTGACCGAGCGGGCCAGGGCGCTGCTGCGGGGCCAGCGGACCCTCTCCGTCCGCGTTCCCCCTGACCCTGTGGGGCGGCAAGCCGCTGTAACGGTCAGCCCGGAGCAGATGCAGGCGCTGAAGGCGGTGCGCACCCGGCTGGCGAAGCGGGCGGGGGTACCGGCCTTTGTCATCTGCTCAGACGCCACCCTGATCGACCTGTGTGTCAAACGGCCCCATACTAGGGCGGAGCTGCTGCGGGTGAAGGGCATTGGCGTGGCAAAGGCGGACAAATACGGTTCGGAGCTGCTGGCCGCTGTCAGGCAGCTGGACCGGGAACCGTAAAAGGCATAGCAATGCCCGGAGCGCAAATCTCTGCGCTCCGGGCATCTTTGTGTATGGGCTTACTGCTTCTTTTCCGCCGCCTTTTGCGCCTGCTTCCTGGCCTTCCGGTCGGCGAGGCGGGCCAGCCGATGGGCCTTCAGAGAGCTGCTCTCCTCCCGAATCCGGGCAAGCAGCTTGTGATAGCGCTGGCTGCCCAGGTGGTCATAGCGGTGACGGAACCGGGCGGAGTAGTGGGCCGCATCCGCCAGCAAATCCGTCTCCTTCAGCTCCAGCTGGAGCAGGGCGGCCTGCAGCTTGGCCTCGTCCAGCTTCTGCCTGCTGCTCTGGGAGATCTCCTCCCTGTGGCGGTCCAGTTCCGCGCTGACGGCCTTTGCCCGCTCCATCAGGACCGTGGTCATGGCCAGGCTGCGGATGGTGGTCACAATATCCGCCAGCGTCACCACGGCGGCAACCCCGGCCAGCACCTGCCGCGGCAGGAGCGGAATCCTGGCAAAGAGGCGTTCCGTGGCCGGCTGGAGGAAGTAGACCACGATATAGGCCGCCAACCCCCAAATCAGGCAGTAATCCAGCCGAATCCGCCCGTGGAGGTTGAACCGCTTCTGAGAATAGTCCCAATACCGCGTGTGGGTGGTGACCTCCAGCAGCCACCCCACGAAATACTCCCAGGCGGACAGGGTCACGGTGGACACCACATAAAACAGCACGGGATGCCCCGTCAGCCCTGTGAAGAACAGCACCATAATCAGAATGCCGATGCCGTAAATGGGGCAAATCGGCCCCTTCAGGAAGCCCCGCGCCACAAATTTCCCCTTAAAGAAGGAGCACCAGCAGGTCTCCACGAACCATCCCAGGAAGGAATACCAGAGGAAGTACAAAAACAGCAGCGAAATCGGATAGCCAAGCAGCGTTGGCTCAGTCATATTGAATCATCCATCCTTTCGGTTGATGAGGCTCACTCGTCCTGATACTCCGCCAGGAGCGCGTCCAAAACGGCGTTGTAAATCTGCTCCGCGTGGCCCTCAAAGCTGCGCTTCATGGCGCTGGCCTGGGAACGGCCCGGCGTCATCATTTCCAGGGTCATCACGTTCCCCGCGTCGTCGTCCAGCGCCATGCGGACGGTGAAGCCGTCCGCTCCGGTCCTGGGCAGCACCTCGGCGCGCACCATCGTCTCCCTGCGCAGCTTCGCGTTCATGGCCGCCACATTCCTGTCGCAGAGCTGGCGGACGGAGTAGTCCAGCTCCGACTCACAGATGGCGCCGTTCGCCTTCCCCTTCGGCGTGATGGAGTACAGCCCCTGCTCCGATTGGACGTGGCCGGTCTCCTCCAGGCTGGCCAGCGCTTCGGAGAACTGAAAGTAGTCCACGCCCTCGTCGCACAGCGCCAGCTCCGTCAGCGCAGTCCGGTCCACCGGCTGGCAGACCTGGGCAAGAATGTAGAGGATCAGCAGCTTCACTTCAAACGGTGTACGAACAAAACCCGCCGGAAAAGAAACAGAAAGAAGCCTTTTTCGGGCAAAAGGCTATACATATT
>JAJPXL010000110.1 GCA_021205455.1 Clostridiales bacterium | reverse complement strand
GGATATGCCCACCAAGCAGGCCACCGCCGCCGTGGGTCAGTGCGAGCTGATGTATATCTATGATAAACTGTTCTCGGAGTACAACCATGTGGTGGCCCAGCTGCTGGTCACCGGCGAGGATTTGGAGCATGAGGATCGCTGCCAGAACATCCAAAACACCCTGTTCCGGCTGCTGGAGCTGAAGGTGCTGCCCATCGTCAACGAGAACGACACCATCGCCACCCAGGAGATCGCCGTGGGGGACAACGATACCCTCTCCGCCATCGTTGCGGTGCGGATGAAGGCGGAGCTGCTGGTGATCCTCAGCGACATTGACGGCCTCTACACCGCCAACCCCAAGGAGGATTCCGGGGCGCGGCTGATTCCCGTGGTGTGGGAGCTGGACGAGAAGATTCAAAAGCTGGCAGGGGAGGGGTGCGGCCCTCTGGGCACCGGCGGCATGGTGACGAAGCTCCACGCCGCCGCGCTTGCCACCGCACAGGGAACGGACGTGGTGATTGCCAACGGGCAGTCCCCGGAGCTGCTCTATGATATTTTGGACGGGGCAGCGGTAGGTACACGCTTCATCGGAAGGAGGACGGAATGACAACACAGGAAATCTTATCCGCCGCGAAAGCGGCAAAACCGGCCCTGGCCGCCCTGAGCAGCGAGCGGAAGAACGCTGCTCTGCTGGCTATGGCGGAGGAGCTGATTGCCCAGCAGGAGGCCATTCTCCAGGCGAACCGGGTGGACCTGGAGGCCGCAAAGGGGACCATCCCAGACGTGATGCTGGACCGGCTGGCCCTCAGCGAGGCGCGCATCGCGGGCATGGCGGAGGGCATCCGCCAGGTGGCTGCCCTGCCTGACCCGGTGGGCCAGGTGCTGAAACGGGTGGAGCGGCCCAACGGCCTGGTGATTGAGAAGCGGATGGTGCCCATGGGCGTCATCGCCATCATCTACGAGAGCCGGCCCAACGTGACCTCCGACGCGGCGGCGCTGGCCCTGAAGGCGGGCAGCGCCTGCGTCCTGCGGGGCGGCAAGGAGGCGTTTCACAGCGCCTACGCCATCGTGCAGGCATTAAAGGCGGGGCTGCGGCAGGTGGGCCTGCCGGAGGACCTGGTGAACATCGTGGAGGACACCACCCGGAAGAGCTCCACCGAGCTGATGACCGCCGTGGGCTATGTGGATCTGCTGATTCCCAGAGGCGGCCCCGGCCTGATTCGCGCCTGCGTGGAGAACGCCACCGTCCCCTGCATCCAGACCGGCACCGGCATCTGCCACGTCTATGTGGACGCCTCCGCCGATGTGGAGATGGCGGTGAACATCATCGAGAACGCCAAGGCCAGCCGCCCATCCGTCTGCAACGCGGAGGAGGTCTGCGTGGTGCATCGGGACGCGGCCCCCAAGTTCCTGCCGGCCCTGCAAAAGCGGCTGACCGAGGAACGGGCGGCCCTGGGCAAGCCCCCTGTGGAGCTGCGGCTGGATGAGGACGCGGCCCTGCTGATTCCCGGCACCCCGGCAGGGGAGCGGGACTTTGACACCGAATTCCTGGACTACATTCTGGCCGTCAAGCTGGTGGACAGCGTGGAGGAGGCCATCGCCCACATCAACCGCCACTCCACCGGCCACAGCGAGGCCATCATCACTCGGGACGCAGCCTCCGCGGAGCGGTTCGTGGCGGAGGTGGACAGCGCGGCGGTCTACGTCAACGCCTCCACCCGCTTCACCGACGGCGGCGAGTTCGGCCTGGGCTGCGAGATGGGCATCTCCACCCAGAAGCTCCACGCCAGAGGCCCCATGGGGCTGGAGGAGCTCTGCACCTACAAGTACATCATCCACGGCAGCGGGCAAATCCGCTGATTCGGTCGGCCCTGTGCGGGAGGAACAGCCTGCGCAGGGCCGTTCTGTGCTGCAGGGAAGCGGAAGGGCATACTTGACAGCAGGGATTGTTTTCGATAGAATAAAGCATCATTGTTTGTCGAGGAAGGGAAAACTCACCATGCAGGAAGAGAAGAACAATCGGGGCAGGCTCAGCTCCTGGGGGCTGATGAAGCGGTTCCTGCCCTATATGGCCCGATACAAGGGCGTGATGGCGTTCGACCTGTTCTGTGCGTCCATGACCACGCTGTGCGACATTGTGCTGCCCCAGATCATGAGCAGCCTGACCAACAGCGCCACCGACCCGGACGTGATTCTGACCGCCGGGACGGTGTGGAGGATGGCGGCGCTGTATCTGGTGCTGCGGGTCATCGACGCCGCCGCCAACTACTATATGCAGAGTACCGGCCACATCATGGGCTGCTACATCGAGACGGATATGCGCCGGGACGCCTTCGGCCACCTGCAACAGCTCAGCACCACCTATTACTCCAACACCAAGGTGGGCCAAATCATGGGCCGCATCACCAATGACCTGTTCGACGTGACGGAGTTTGCCCACCACTGCCCGGAGGAGTTCTTCATCGCCGCCATCAAGGTGGTGGCCTCCTTTGTCATCCTGTGCCAGGCCGACGTGGCGCTGACGCTGGTGGTGTTCCTCTGCGTGCCGCTGATGATGGTGGTTTCCATCCACCTGAACGGCCGGCTGAAGCGGGTGTACCGGCTCCAGCGGTTCCAAATCGGTGAGCTGAACGCCGCCATTGAGGACAGCCTCCTGGGCCAGCAGGTGGTGAAGGCCTTCGCGGTGGAGCGGCAGGAGCAGGAGAAGTTTGAGGAGAGCAACCGGCAGTTTTTGGAGATCAAAAAGAAGGGCTACTACGCCATGGCTGCCTTCGGCACCTCCACCCGCCTGTTTGACGGGCTGATGTACCTGGTGGTCATCATCGCGGGCGGGCTGTCCCTGGTCTACGGGCGCATCAGCGCGGGGGATTTGGTGGCCTATGTTCTGTATGTCTCCACCTTAATTGCCACCATCCGGCGCATCGTGGAGTTTGCCGAGCAGTTCCAGCGGGGCATGACCGGCATCGAGCGCTTTCTGGAAATCATGGACACCCCCATCGACATCAGGGACGCGGAGGATGCCGTACCCCTGGAGGTCAGGGAGGGCGGCATCGTCTTTCACGATGTCAGCTTTGAGTACCCGGACGACCATAACAAGGTGCTGCGCCATGTGGAGCTGAATATCCGCCCGGGGGAGAATCTGGCGCTGGTGGGCCCCTCCGGCGGGGGCAAGACCACCCTGTGCAATCTGATTCCCCGGTTCTACGATGTGACCAGCGGCGAGATTCTGATTGACGGTCAGGATATCCGCCATGTGACGCTGGAGAGCCTGCGGAAATCCATCGGCGTGGTGCAGCAGGACGTGTACCTGTTCAGCGGCACCGTGGCGGAGAACATCTCCTACGGCAAGCCGGAGGCCAGCCGGGAGGAGATCGAGGAGGCTGCCCGACTGGCCGGGGCGGAGGAGTTCATCCTCCAGCTCAAGGACGGCTACGACACCTATGTGGGCGAGCGGGGAGTGAAGCTGTCCGGCGGACAGAAGCAGCGCCTCTCCATCGCCCGGGTGTTCCTGAAGAATCCGCCCATCCTGCTCCTGGATGAGGCCACCAGCGCCCTGGACAACGAGAGCGAGGTGCTGGTGGGCCAGAGCCTGGACAAGCTGGCGAAGGGCCGCACCACCCTGACCATTGCCCACCGCCTGACCACCATCAAGAACGCCGACCGCATCCTGGTGCTGGGCAAGCGGGGCATCGAGGAAGAGGGCAATCATCAGGAGCTGCTGGCCCAAAAGGGCATCTATTACCGGCTGTGGAACGGCCTGGTGGAGGGGCAGACCCTCTAATCAAAGTTTATCAGCGGAGGGGGGAGACAGATGGAGCAGGAGGAACAGGAGCGCCAGCTTTTGGAGCAAATGCTTACCCAGAGCTGCGGCAAGAGGACGGAGGCTGGGCCGGTGGCGGAGCGGCTGCTGGCGGAGTTCGGCTCCCTGTACGACGTACTGCACGCCTCGCCCCGCGCCCTGGAGCAGGTGGAAGGGGTGAGCAAGCAGTTTATCCGGTTTACCCGGCTGACGGCGGCCCTCTTTGAACGTTGCCACCAGGAGGAGCAGGATGAGAGAAACAGGCTCAGGACACCCTGGGAGGCCATGGAGTATCTGCGCCCGTACTTCTTCTCCGTTCAGCGGGAGCAGCTCTATCTGCTCCTTTTGGACGGAAGGAATCGGGTGAAGGTCTGCCACCACCTGGCCGAGGGGGAGCTGGACTCCGTTCATATGGACTTTGGGGCCATTGTGAAGCTGGCCCTGGAGTGCGGGGCCAGCAGGGTGATCCTCGCCCACTGCCATATCAGCACCTCTGAGCTGCCGTCCGAGGCCGATTTGACCATCACCGTGCAGATGAAGCAGGTTTTGGACGACCTGGGCATCAAGCTGATGGATCACATCATTTTCGCAGACGGGGCGGAGTCCTCCATGGCGGAGCTGGGGCTGCTGGGCTGGACGGCGGAGCAGCTCTACGGGCCGGACAGCTGCACAGGCTGCGCTGACCAGCCAGAGCAATAACACAGAGGAGACAGGCAATCAGCCTGTCTCCTCTGTGTTTTCCTGTGGGTAAAAAATCTGACCGTCCAATGTGGTGGCGTCTGAGGTGTGGAACCGAACGGCGTTCACTCCGTCCACCTGGCAGAGGGATTCCACAATGCTCTCCCGCCACAGGTCGCCGTTTTGCAGGATGCACTCCGTCCAGCTGTCCGGCAGCTGCACCTCACAGACCCCCTGGGAGACGGATACGTCTGCGCTGGTGAAGCTGGCCTCCGGGAAGACGCTGTAGTCAGAGGAACCGACGCACAGGGCTTCCAGAATGGCGATGCACCAGGTCCTGGAGGCGGTGCCAAAGACAGTCAGTTCCCGATAATCCGCCTCCAGTCCGGTGCTGTCCGCATTGGGAAAGTACAGCTGCACGGCAAAGGTGACCGGGTCAGACACGGGGCCGCGGAGCGTGGCCTGGTCCGGGGTCAGGACGCCGCTCGGCCCGTTGGGCAGCGCGCTGCCCTCCAGCAGCAGGAGGACGCCGTCCACCTCATCCAGCTGACACAGGGTCAGCACCAGGCTGTAGTTTGCGGCGGTCAGCGCGCTGCCGGACAGCGTTCCGTATTCCTCGCTGAAATTCAGGGTAAGCACCCCGCCTGACAGCTCGCAGTTCAGCAGCCGGACGGAGGTGGGGAAGGGGGAGGTCTGGGTCGGCAGCTCCGGGCCGTCCAGCAGGGCGTTGACCAGCTGACGGGCGGCCTCCTCGCAGTCGTCCGTGTCCACGGTCAGGGTGGAGTCGCTGTTATAAATGCTCCCCGTCCCCGCCTCGGCGGAGAGGAAGTAGAGGGCCAGCGCCGTTCCGGACTCCGTCTGGGCGCTGCCGCCGCACCCGCAGAGGGAGAGGGCCAGCAGCAGGGAGAGCAGCCCGCATATGCGTTTCTTCATAACGTCTCCTCCTGTGCCAGTGGGAAGGTGACGAGGAACCAGGTGCCCCGCTCTGCACCGGGGCCCAGGGTGATGTCGCCGTCCCAGCGCTTCACCGTGTCCCAGACGATGGACAGCCCCAGCCCGGTACCTCCGGCGGCCCGGGAGCGGGCTTTGTCCACCCGGAAGAATCGGTCAAAGACCTTGTCCCGGTCTGCCTCCGGGATGCCGATGCCGGTATCCTCCACCCGGAGCTGCACTCTGTCGTTCACCTGCCAGACGGAGACGGTGACGCTGCCCCCTGGCAGGTTGTACTTTATGGCATTTTCCATCAGGTTGAAGAGGATTTGGTACAGGTCGTCCTCGTTGGACCGCACCGGACACCGCTCCTCCAGCTCCAGGCGGAGCGTGACCTCCCGCTCACGGGCCACCGGCTCCAGCAGATGGGCGGCATCCCGCACGGAATCCCGCAGATCCAGCACGGCGGAGGGCACCTCCTGGCCGTCGTCCAGACGGGTCAGCACCAGCAGGGCTTCCGTGATGCGGCTCAGGCGCTGGGCCTCGTCCCCGATGTCGGCCACAAATTCCTTTGTGGTAGCCATGTCGATCTGGTCGCTTTGCAGGATGGAGTCGGTCAGCAGGCGGATGGAGGCCAGGGGGGTTTTCAGCTCGTGGGAGGCGTCGGAGACAAAGCGCCGCCGTACCTCGTCGGTCTGCTCCAGCCGCTCCGCCAGCTCGTTGAACTCCTCCGCCAGCAGGGACAGCTCGTCCTTGCCCCGTATGTCCGCCCGGTACCGGTATTCGCCCTCCCGCAGCACGGCCATGCCTGACAGCAGGCGGCTGATGCCGCTGGTCATGCGGTGGCTCAAAAAGATGCTGAACAGCACAGCTATGGCGAAGAACAGGACGGACAGCTTCCACAGGTTATCCTGCAGGCTTTGCAGCATTTCCGCCTGCTCCGTATCGTACTCATAAACGTAGACCGCACCGATGATGACGTTGCGGTACACCACCGGGGAGGCGGCGCCGCTGCGGAACGCCCCGTCCTGATAGGTGCTTTGAAAGACGATGTTCCCTGCCAACGCCTGGGTGATCTCCGCAAACAAAGCGTAGCGGGTGCCGCTGGTGTCGTCCGTGGCGGTGTCGTACAGAATCAGGCCGCTGTCATCTGTCACCAGCACCCGGGTCAGGCCGTCGTCATTCAGCGCCGTCATGACCTGGGCCACGCCGTCAGCCTGCAGCTCCTGCAATTCGGACAGGTAGGAGGCCATGACGGAGGTTTGGCTTTCCAGGGTGCTCTGCTTGTTCCGGAAAATCAGGTTCTGGGTGGCCAGCATGGGGTAGGTGTTCAGTAGCACCAGCAGCACGCAGATGACAACGATGTAGGAGATGATAAATTTGAAGCGCAGGCTGTGCGTAAAAGGCACGTCCTTCCTCTGATGCTTGTTCACGCAGCTTTGCCCTCCTTACATGGCGTTATGGTTCGTGGGCGGAGAGATAATAGCCGACCCCCCACTTGGTCAAAATCAGCTCCGGGTTGGCGCTGTCCCGCTCCAGCTTTTCCCGCAGGCGGCGGACGTGGACATCCACGGTGCGGTAATCCCCCTGATAGTCATAGCCCCAGACCTTGTCCAGCAGCTGCTCCCGGCTGTAGACATAGCCGGGGTTGTGCATCAGCAGGGAAATCAGGTCAAACTCCCTGGCAGTCAGCTCCACCTGCTGCCCGTCCTTCCAGGCGCAGCGCTGCCCCTCGTCCAGCAATACGCCGCCCCGGGACAGGGCCTCCGGCTCCGCCTGGGCGGACTTGCCGCTGTTCGCCCGACGGAGCAGGGCCTTGATGCGGGCCTTGAGCTCCAGGATGTTGAAGGGCTTGGTCACATAGTCGTCCGCGCCGCACTCAAAGCCCATCAGCTTGTCCATATCCTCGCTTCGGGCGGTCAGCATGATGATGGGCACGTCGGAGAAGGTGCGGATCTGCACACAGGCGTCCAGGCCGTCCAGCTTCGGCATCATCAGGTCCAGGATGATCAGGTCGGGGCGCTCCGTCCTGGCCAGGGCCACAGCCTCCTCCCCGTCTCCGCCGGTGATGACCTCATAGCCCTCGTTTTCCAGGTTGAATTTGATGCCCTTCACGATGATGCGCTCATCGTCTACCACTAATAATTTCATTTGCTTCCTCCAGGCGGACCGGACGCAGCAGACCGCTGCGTCTGTCCACAGTTTCCAGAAAATTCAGATTATTTTTATAATTCCGCGTTGCATGAGCGGGCAGCTTCTGCTATAATAAATTTAGTGTGTGTTCAGCAATGCGGAAGTTCCGGCGCAGCCCTGAGTTTGGCAGGCTGTGCGGCCGCCCTGCGTTTATTATATCATATTTGACAGAGGTTTCCTATGAAAAAGATAAAAGTTCTCTCCCTTTTTTGCGCATTTTTTCTTTGTGTGACTACGTTGGTCGCTCCGGCGGAGGCGCTGAGCCGGTCCGCCTCGGATATTTTGGAGAGTATGGAGGTGGAGGCCCAGGCGGCCCTGCTGGTGGATGCGGATACGGACGTGATCTTCTACGAGCAGAACGCCTATGATACGGTATACCCCGCCTCCATCACCAAGGTGATGACGGCGGTGTGCGTGTTCCGGGCCATTGAGGACGGCCAGCTGAGCCTGGACACCAAGGTCACTGCCCAGAGCGACTGCTGGGACGGGCTGGACTACACCAGCTCCAACGCCAACATCCGGGAGGGCGAGGTGATGACGGTGGAGGAGCTGCTGTACTGCCTGCTGGTGGCCTCCGCCAATGAGGCGTCCAACATTTTGGCGGTGGCGGTCTCCGGTAGCATTGACGACTTCGTGACGCTGATGAACGAGACGGCGGAGGCGCTGGGCTGCACCGGCACCCACTTTGTCAACCCCCACGGTATGCCGGACGACGATCATTACACCACCTGCTACGACCTGTACTTAATGGCGAAAGAGGCCATGCGCTTTGACGAGTTCCGCACCATCGTCAAGAGCAAGGAGTGCTATATCGACGCCACCAACCTCTCCGAGCAGCGGCACTACTACAATACCAACGGCCTGCTGTCCAACCTGAAATACAGCGGCTACGTCTACGATAAGTGCATCGGCATTAAGACCGGCTCCACCGACGATGCGGGCTACTGTCTGCTGGCCGCAGCGGAGGAGGACGGGCAGATGCTCATCTCCGTGGTCATGGGCTGCGAGAATCCGGTGGTGGACGGGAAGACCCAGCGGCTGCAATTCAGTGAATCCTCCCGCCTGCTGGAGTGGGGGTTTGACAACTTCTCCACCATCACCATCCTGGAGGAGAACGAGCCGGAGGGCACCGTACCGGTTACCCTCAGCGATGAGGCGGATTATGTGACGGTGGTTGCGGCGGAGTCCCTGGAGGCGCAGCTGCCCAATGACATCACCGCGGATGACTTCCGAAAGGACATCAACCTCATCAGCGAGGTGGAGGCGCCGGTCACGAAAGGGGACGTGCTGGGCACCATGACCCTGACCCTGGACGGGACGGAGTACGGCACGGTGAACCTGATTGCGGCCAACGATGTGGCGGTGTCCGAGGTGCTGCTGCGGAAGGCCCAGCTGGAGGATCTGGTGGGCCAGTGGTGGATGAAAATCGTCTTCCTGGTGGCGGGGCTGGTGCTGCTGCTGGTGCTGCTGCGGCTGCCGGTGTTCCGTCCGAAGCGGAAGAGCCGGTACGGCTCCTCCGGCGGCTCCCGACGGGGCAATTATCGGGGCGGGCGCAGGCGTTAAGCGGCCCCTTCGTTTCAAAAGAAAATAACCGGGAAAAGCACGGCAGGAGCCGTGCTTTTCTCGTGTCCGAGCGGCCTCCGCTGCACAGGACGGCGGTTGCCGGTCAACATTGAACAGCGCAAAACCATCAGAAAAAGGGATTCAATTTGCCTCTTTTCTTTTCTTCCCAAACGCGATATAATAGGGCAAACAGCACGGGCATTTTACAGCACCGTCGAGAAACACCGGGGTGCCGCCGCTGCTCCGCGGAGACAGGGCGGGGCAGGTCCATAGGACCGGCGGCATCCAGTCTGAACCATCAGACAAAACAGAGAGGAGATTATAATGAGCAAACAGGAACGCAAGCAGGCCGCAGCGGAGGAGGAGCTTTCCCCGGCGGAAGAGGGCTACCCGCTGGTTTGCTTTGCCAACCGGGAGCTGTCCTGGCTGAAATTTAACGAGCGGGTGCTGGAGGAAGCCTGCGCCCCGGAGAATCCCCTGGGGGAGCAGCTTTCCTTTGCCGCCATCTTCCAGAGCAACCTGGACGAGTTCTTCATGGTGCGGGTGGGCAGCATTTACGACCATTTGGGAACGGACTTCCGGGAGAACAAAACCAGTATGTCCGCCCGGGAGCAGCTGGACGCCATCCTGGCCGATGCGAAGGGGCTGTTAAAGCGCAAGGACGCCGTGTACGCCCAGCTTGTGGACAAGCTCAGGGATAACGGGCTGGAGATTTGTACCTTCAGCACCCTGACCGATAAGGAGAAGCGTGCGCTGGAGAAGTACTTCCTGGTGGACGTGCTGCCGCTGCTCTCCCCCCAAATCGTGGCCCCCAAGCAGCCCTTCCCCTTCCTGCAAAATGCGCAGATTTACGCTGTCATCTCCCTCAAGACCAAGAGCGGCAACAACCGGCTGGGCATCGTCCCCTGCACAGGCGGGGTATTGAAGCGGCTGATTTCCGTGCCGGGGAGCAGCAGCCGCTATATTCTGATCGAGGATTTGATTCTCCAATTCGCCGCGCTGGAGTTTGAGCATTACCGCATCGTCAGCAAGTCGCTGATTCGCATTACCCGCAACGCGGACATCTCTGTAGACGATATGTTCAGCGATGCGGAGAACCATAAGGCCAACTACCGCAAGACCATGGAGAAGATGATCCGGATGCGGCGGAAGCTGTCCCCCATCAAGCTGGAGTTCCAGGGGAATATCGACAACACTGTGGTGGATACCATCAGTAAGCACCTGAACCTGCCGAAAAAGCAGATGTTCCGCTCCAACGCCCCGCTGGATCTGTCCTTCCTGTACCTGGTGCGGGACGCCCTGAGGGACCGGAGGGAGCTGTTCTTCCCCCGCCGCAGCCCGCAGAAGAGTCCCACCATCGACAGCCACCGCCCCATGATTCCGCAGATTCAGGAGAAGGACAAGCTGCTGTCCTATCCCTATGAGAGTATGCGTCCCTTCCTGCGGCTGCTGGAGGAGGCGGGCAACGACCCGGCGGTTACCTCCATTCGCATCACCCTCTATCGGGTGGCCCACAACAGCCTGGTGGTGGACGCGCTGGCCCGGGCCGCCGAGAACGGGAAAGAGGTGCTGGCCCTGGTGGAGCTGCGGGCCAGGTTCGATGAGGAGAACAATCTGGATTGCTCCCGGGTGCTGGAGGAGGCTGGCTGCCGCATCATCTACGGCCTGGACGGGATGAAAACCCACTCCAAGCTATGCCTGATTACCCGGCAGACGGAGGAGGGCATTCAATATATCACTCAGGTGGGTACCGGCAACTACAGCGAAAGCACTGCAAAGCAGTATACGGACCTGTGCCTGATGACCGCCAACCCGGAAATCGGGCGGGAGGCCGCCGATATTTTCCACTCCCTCTGCCTGGGGGAGACGATTGAAACCACCCAGCACCTGCTGGTGGCCCCGCACTGCCTCCAGAACCGCTTAATCGACCTGATCGACGGGCAAATCGCCGTGGCCAAGGCGGGCGGACAGGGTTATGTGGGCATCAAGTGCAACTCCGTCACCGATAAAGTGCTGATCGAAAAGCTGATTGAAGCCTCCCAGGCCGGTGTGCGAGTGGAGATGATCGTTCGGGGCATCGCCTGCCTGGTCTCTGGTATTTCCGGATTCACCGACCATATCCAAATCATCAGCATTGTGGGCCGCTTCCTGGAGCACAGCCGAATCTACATCTTCGGCGCCGACGGTATGGAGCAGATCTATATTTCTTCCGCCGACTTTATGACCCGCAACACCACCCGGCGGGTGGAGGTTGCCGCCCCCATCTATGACCCGGATTTGAAGGCTCAGCTGCTGCAAATGTTCCGTATCATGTGGAACGACAATGTGAAGGTGCGGGTGCAGTCCTCGGACGGCACCTACGGCAGGAAGGATGAGCCGGACCAGCCGCCCCTGAATGCGCAGGAATACTTTTATCAGGAGGCGTATCGTCGGGCCGGAACCCCGCTGCCCACCAATCGGGCGGCGGTTCCCGAAGCGGACAGCACTGGGGCAGCGGTTCCCGCAGCAGCCGCTGCGCCGAAAGCGGAGAATGCGCCTGTGGAAGCAGTTCCCGAAGCCGCGGCTCCCGTATTGGAGGCTGCCGCAACGGAGACAACCATGCCCGCCCAGCAGTCCCCTGCCGCGGAACGCAATTCAGCGGCTGACGCCGTTCCCCAACAGGAGCCGCCTGCGCCGTCCGGTGCCGGAGCCGGGGAGGCACCGGCAGCGGTTCAGTCGGACGCCGCTTCCAAGGCCGAAAAGCCACAACCTGCGCCCAAGGTACAAAAGAAAACAACTCCCGCCGTTGGAAAGGCTTCCGTAAGCGCACCTCAGCCGTCCAAGGCTGCACCCAAGCCTGCGGCGGCTGAGGCAGCTACGCCTGCTGCCCGCAAAAAGCAACCGGCGCAGACGGCTGCAAAACGTGCCCCGCAAAAGCAGAAGGGCTTCCTGAAAACGATTCTGGACAGCCTCCTGCGGAAATAAAGCGAAAAACCTGCTCCGTGGAACCGATACGGTTGCGGAGGAGGTTTTTGACACGAGAGATGGAGCTGAGGCCTGTGCATCCGTCAGAGCAAAAAATGACACCCACGGCTGCGTGTAGAAAACCGCCGGAAAAAGTCAAAAAAAGCCGTTGACAAACGGCAAAACCTGTGG